>NZ_CP103833.1:1619104-1942925 GCF_029774155.1 Actinobacillus arthritidis
AGTGTGCTAGCCCTTCTGCTGCTACGCGGATCTTCCATTGAACCGATTGGTAAAGCTAACGACATTAACGATTTATTCGCTTTGTCATCAGAAATGAGCAAAACTGTCATACCGTTTTGCAAACGAATCGCTTGATAAATCGCTTTATCATTCGGGCTTTTATTAATTGTTTGTCGCAAGACTTCAAAACCGGCTGTTTTTACCGGCAACATTATTCGTTCACCAGAAGCGGTCTGATTTTGCAAATTATTTGCCAATGTTGGCTGTATTATCCCCAATACAAAAGTTGCGGATAATGCGTAACTTATGGCACGAGAAATCATCTTCTTTCTCATCTTTTCTCCTTAATTTTGGCTTTTTTTGGTTTGCTTTGTTGCATTAATTCAAACCATTCCAAGGTTGTGGTATGAATTTCAGCATAATCTAATTGCGAACTCTGTTGTAATATTCGTTGCAAGTAACTCCCCTCAAAATACTGTTTATCCATTAATGCTAATAATTGTTGCTGACAATATTCCTCAATGGTTTGTTCCTCAGACTGCCTTTCAAAATAATTATCCAGACCTTCCCAAATTCCGAAGGTTAATTTTCTAAAAGCGGCTAAATAAGCAACAACATAAGTGTGTAATTGCGAACGAGCTTGTTCCGTACTAATTTGACTAAATTGGAAGATTTCCGCTCCGTCTTTATTCCGTGTAATTGCCTTCAGATCTATATTTAAGTCTTGAGCTTTAATGACTAAATAAAAAATCCATAAACGGATATAATCCTTATCTTTCAAGCTACTTACTTTCCAAAATACAATTTCATTGGCAAATTTGTTTTGGATATTACCGAATAAGCGGATTTTAAGCTGGTTAACTTCAAATAATTGCTCAATGTCTAAAATATCGCTCTCGCCTAAATAAGGCAAAATGAGTTCTCGTAATTCATTAACCGAATCTTCTAAATCTCGCACTGAAACTTTAGCAAAATTCGCTATCGGCAAGTTTCCTTTTAATTGTTCTTGCTTAAAAAATGCCTCTCTTTCTGCCGGTTCCAACGTAACTAAATGTTGACGTAATTGGTAGTCATCCAACTTATTAAGCGAGAATTTCTCACTTTCTTCGATACTTTCTTCGTTGTTACGGAAATAAACCCCCAACTGATGATTAAAGAAATATTTAATCGGGTTACTCACAAAGGCAATTAAATCTTCAAGATTGATTTCTGTCGGTATCTCGCCTTTTAAGTCCAACGGTTTATACAGAAAATCGGCTAATGATTCGTACGCTTGATCCAATAACCACTCTTTATCGAAAGAAGCATATTCTGCGGTAAAGTTCTTAGGGCTAAATACAGTAAGCGGTTGTTTTACCACCATTTTTTGTAAAAATAATGACTCGGAGAACCGTTCATTTTCGCTGACTTGCAAACGTGAGGATTCGGTCAGATGCTCTGCCAAATAGTCTAATAATTGTGAAACCAATACCGAAGGCAAACGTTGTTTATTATTCGTAGCCGATTGTCCGATATAGCTCAAATAGAAAATCTCTTGAGCAGAAAGCAAAGCCTCTAAAAATAAATAACGGTCATCATCACGTCTAGCACGGTCGCCTCGTTTCGGTGCATATTGCATTAAATCGAAACTATTCACCGAATGCTGACGAGGAAAATCCGCTTCGTTCATCCCCAATAAACAAACCACTTTAAACGGAATGGCTCGCATCGGTAATAAAGTACAGAAATTAACTTTACCGGCTAAGAAATGTAAACTGTTTTGTTGTTGATTTAGCTTATCCTCTAGTAATAAACGAATGATTTCAATACCGATACTTTCGGTAAATTTAGCCTGTTCAGCTTTATTTACTACCTCATTTAACGTTTCATTCAATAGCAATATGGCATCTAAACTATCATCTGATTCTTGATAAAACTCGCCGATGAGCATTTGAACACGGGCTTGCCACTCACTGACCGTATGATCTTGCTGAATAAACTCATACCAAGCGGTCAGATTTTCAATAAATTTTGCTAAAAAGCCGACCAATGTTGCGGATAAACCATAACTCTCATTAAAGGCAATACTATCCTGCCAAATACCGGATTCCTCTTTTAAACTGGTCCCTAGCAATAAACGGGTTAAGCCGTTCTCCCACGCATTATGATTTTGCCAATCGTCTTGCTGAATATTCAAACCAAAACGAATGCCGACTTGGTTAATCCAATCTCGTAAAATTTGTAGATCTTGTTCTTGTAAATGAAAACGTGTACGAAGGGCATTAACATCCAATAAATCTAATAATGATTCCGCATTAAAATTACTTTCTTTCAAATTCAACAGTGTTAAAAAACTGGCAATAATCGGATCAATAGCGGTCACTTTTTGGTCAGAAAGTGTAAAAGGGATATATCGCTTATCGCCTCTTTCATAACGGGCAAACACTGCATTAATATAAGGTGCATATTTATCAATATCCGCTGACATTACAATAATATCTTTGGGCGTGAGTGCAGGATTCTGCTCGAACATCTGCAGTAATTTATTATGTAGCACTTCCACTTCTCGCATCACACTATGGCAGGAATGGATTTGTATTGACTGATCCTGTTCAGCAAGCTCAAAGCATTGTTCATTATTAAAATGTAAAATGGCATTTTTTAATTTGGTCAAATTTGAGTCGCCAGCATATTCATCAAAAACATCAATCGTATTATCCGGTTCTTGTTCAACTAATTGTGCTAAAAACTCACGACCTTGCTTACCCCACATTGTCAGCAACTGATTACCTTGTTCCGCTAATAACGCATCAAGATCTTGCCGAGAAAGTTGCTGTTTTAACGCCAGTTTCTCCAAACTTTTATCTTCAACACTATCCGCCCAATATTCTTGGCTCGGATCTAAAAAGAACAAGTAAATATCACAATGCTCACTCAGTTTCTTTAATACTGCAAGTTGTGTCGCCGGTAACGAGGAAATCCCAAACACAAAAATACGCTTAGGTAATTTAGCTTGTTCTGCTTCGCTCAAATTATCCAATTTATCAAAATATTGTTGTTGCAAATAAGCACGATGAGAAGTCATAAACACTTTTTCGTCACTATCCGCCTTAATATCTTCCACTAATGCGTTCCATAATGTCGCCTGCCAACGTAAGTTCGCCAAAATATCTTGCTCATTTTTCTCTTGAAACGCGGCAGTTAAAATTTCCTTTAATACCGTTTCAATCTGACCGCTTTCCCAATGTACTAACCAATGCGGACGATAAACTAAATATTGGTCAAAAAGATCAGCAATTTTGCCGGCTAATTGATATAACTTTAACTGATACTGACGCATATCTTTATTTAGATAAAGATTTAACGGTTCAAACTCCGATTGATGCAAATAACTTGGAATTAATCGCATTAAACGCCAAGTGACACGCTCTCTTTCAAAAATATTCTCTTTAGGTAGCTCTGGAAACAGCACACGATATTGTTGCCATAAAAAACTGGTTGGAAATGGAAATTGATAATTCCCAGCAATACCAGTTTGATCGGCAATTTGCATTTGTAGCCATTGTGCCATACCGACACTTTGTACTAATACAGTTTCCGGTTCAAACGGATTGGGATTCGGATCATTTTGTTGTAAACGGATAAGTAACGTAGCTAAAGATGAAAGTTTTTGAGAGAAAAAGACGGTGAACATAGAAACTCCTTGTGTAACCAAAAGATTTTCTACTAAAAACCCAACGGATTCAATCTCTTTCCTTGCTCGACAATCGGTCGTTTTTTACTCGTTTTTGTAACATCTTATTCAAAAATAACCGCCTGCCCAAGTGGAAACTTCACTTGAATCTTTCCGGTTTTACATTCAATCTGAAAAGTAATGCGATTTTGTATGATTTGTTTCTCACAAGGCTTATTGGCTAATCTAAGGGCAATCTGATTTTCTATAATCTGCAACGCTTGCTGGTGCTGATAATGAGTATTAATTTTGGCTATCTGACGCTGTTGCCAATTGGAAAAACTCAGCCAAATCAATGCAAATAATGTAAGACCAACTAACACACTCAACAACGTTTCCGCCGTATATAACTTATTTCGCATTTAAAATATTCCTTGAGTTTGCTTGAAAATGCCAAGATGAATATTGCTTGTCAAAATAATCAACGACCTCACGGCTATAAGTAATATATCTGCTATTTTTATGATCCTCTTGTGAGGAATAAAGTATGCCGTATATCTTCGCTCCACTTTTCAATGCTAATTTATGCTGTGTAATCAAAACGCCATAAAAATCTCGAGTCAATTTTTCATTAATATCTTGTCCCAAAATCACAATCTTAGGATTGCTAGGTGTCGTAGGTGGAAGCTCTGATAAGGTTTCGCTCTCCATAATTGGAATTGACTCATTCAGCCTTAAATGATCAGTTATTTGCCCAAAGATGACTATTTTTTTACTCGGTGGTTTGCCTAAGAAAAAGGGAGATTTCTCACAATAAAATTGATAAGTAGAATGAGTCAATTCGATCAGAATTTCATCTTGTTTAGCCTTTAGACATACTGCATTTTCATCAATAGCATGTTGTTTAAGTAATGCCATTTTATCGTTCAAATATTGATGATAATAATGATTTGCCTTTTGCTCATAAGAAATAAACTTTTCTCTGGAGAGAAAAATCAGACTTAAAATACCGGAAAGTGAAATTAAGCCGGCAAGTAAAACCGTTGCTTTAAATTTATGTCGCCACATTTTATTCGTTTAACTTTTTAATGATTTAGAATATAGACTAAACTATTAACTTCATAACTTACCGCTTTCTGCCTGTTAGAGGTTAATTTGAGAGCAATATGTAATAATTTACTTTCTTCTTGCCATTCAAAATGCAAACGTTCAACGAGATAATCTTGTTCCGAAGTAAACTTTCGCCATTTATCACGGCAAGTATTTAATAATTTTTGGCATTCTTGATAAGTGCAATGCTCCAAAGTATTTTTATCGTAAATATAAAGTGATTTATTTTCTAACTTAATACCGAATACTTCTTTAGCTAATTCTTTCGTTTGATTAGTCTGTCGATTAACACAATGAGCATTTTTAGTTGCACGTTTACCTAAACAACCGTCATGATTTAAGTCATAAAAAAACAGTAAACACTGTCCGTTTAAATCAATCGCATAACGTGTATGCTCTTTTTCAAATAAGTAGAAATTACTCTGCTCTCGAGTATGTCCTTGATATCCCATATGCTGAATATGTTGCTGTAAATAGCTTAATAATTGATGGCTCTCTTTTTGTAACATAAGCAATTCATTTTGTTTTACTTTATTCTGATAGAACTGCCCATATAGCTGAGAAGCGATAATTAATAAGCCGACAGACAAAAATAAAGCAATCAACATTTCTACTGCGGTTACTGCATTATATTTAATCTTTGCAAACACTGCGTTTATCTTTCGGTACGACATACACTCGCCCCCATTGATCAAATTGTAAAATTTTACTGACTTGATTTAGGCTTAATGCCAAACACTTTGATTCCAAACGCCCTGCCGTGCCGTCAATATTCAACAATGATTTAGGATATAAACTGTTATTTTTTAACTTAATATTTTTATGGCTATTGTCATAAAGAAAAAAGTGCTGAGTTAATCGGCATTGTTTGATATTCAAGCAATCACAGACTACTTCTTGTGTTGATCCGACTTTTTTCTGTATTGCAATCAGACACCAATTTTGCGTTTGTAGATTTTGTGAAACGGTTAGCGTATAACTCTGTTTTTGATAGCGTGCTTTAGACTGAACTTGATAAATAAAGGACTGGATATTTTCAATTTCATTATTTAATGCAATGCTGTCTTGTAATTGAAAAATAACCGGTGAAATAAAATAAAATGAAATAACAAGAATGGATAACGTAATTAAACTTTCAATGAGTGTGAAGGCTTTAAACATAAATAGTATTCTCCCGAAGAAGAATACTATTTAATCTAAAGTATGAAGAAAATAAGCTATCTTTTTTTATTCGATCTCGATCGCAAAATTAGAAAGAAGATGTATCTTGGAATAAACCCACTTTTAAATCGGTTGCGGTATAAATCACTCGACCGTCCACTTCTACTTCACCATCAGCCATACCCATCACCAATTTACGATTAATCACACGTTTCATATTAATACGGTAAATCACTTTTTTCGCACTCGGTAAGATTTGACCGGTAAATTTCACTTCGCCCACACCTAATGCACGCCCTTTACCTTTGCCCCCACTCCAGCCGAGGAAGAAACCAACTAATTGCCACATCGCATCTAAGCCTAAACAACCGGGCATAACCGGATCACCGATAAAGTGACAACCAAAGAATGGTAAATCCGGACGAATATCCAACTCAGCTTCAATATAGCCTTTATCAAATAAGCCTCCGTTTTCAGTCATTAGATTAATACGATCCATCATTAACATCGACGGTGCTGGTAATTGTGGACCTTCTTTACCGAAAAGTTCGCCTCGACCTGAAGCCAATAAATCTTCGTAAGTATAGCTATCTTTAATATTAGGTGTACACGTGTTCATTTTTTTATTCCTATAGACAAACAAAAAAGCCCGTACTATCAGGGCTTCTGATTTGAAGCGATAGTACAGGCTTTTAAATCAGCGAACAACTGTTCGCTGAACTTGTCGGATCAGTGACGACGGAAAAATTGGTAAATTTTATTAATAAACGAACCGCTTTCCTCACGGGCTTGTTCTTGCTCAATCTGTTGATGAATCAAGCTAAAGATAGAAGGTTTATCACAATTTTCAGGTTTATCTTCATCATAAAAATGCTGATTTAATAAAATTTGAATCGCTTCAAAAACATTATTAACCGCCCAAATATTAAACTGCTTTGCTTTAACCGCTTCAATCACTTCTATTTTTAAACTTAAATGCGAAAGACAAGTTGCCGGAATAATCACGCCTTGTTTACCGTTTAATTCTCTTGCATCACAAATATTAAAAAAGCCCTCGATTTTCTGATTCACGCCACCGACACTTAATACATTACCGAATTGATCGATAGAACCGGTGACCGCAATCGACTGTGGCAATGGTAATTTAGCTAAGGCACTGATCAATACGCAGAAAATGGCGAGTGATGAACTATCGCCGTCCACCTCGCCGTAAGACTGCTCGAATGCAAGCGAAGCAGAAAATGGTAACTGGGTCGGAAACTCCAATAAGTTTGCCAAGCAGGATTGAGCAATAATAATCCCTTTGGAGTGAATATTACCACCTAATTCCACTTTTCGTTCAATATCAGTTATCTCTCCGTCACCGTATTGGACATTGCGGCTAATGCGTAGCGGTTCACCAAACGAATGAGGAACACCTTCAAATTCAATCACCGATAAACCGTTAATCTGTCCAATTTCTTCATCATCGGTTTCAATATATAACTGATTGGTCAAAATATCTTGCGTCGTATATTTATTTAATACGGAAGATTGCTGTTCCAAATAATTAAAATACGACTGAACTTGATTAAAAGCGGTTAAATTTGGATAAAAATTTTCAAGTCCGAATAAATGTTTTTTTAATAAGGTCGGAGAAATCGAAACCAGTTCCTGACTCTCACTTTCACGAACATAGGCTTGTAAAAACTGATTTAATGCCTTATCAGAAAAAGTTCTGCCGATTAAACTTTGTGCCGTACTCTGAACATAATCACCCCACAGTTCAATGCTTTCTTCATCTAAACTTAAATAGGATTCAATTTCAGCATATTGCCCAAACTGATATAAACTATCGTCATATTCCGATAGCATAGAAATATCTTCTCGGTCGCCAATTAATACTAATTTAAATTGCGTTTGAATTTTCGGTAAACAATAAGGCATATGATTTACCGAATGTTGATCATAATAACCGAATAATAATGCCTGCTTTAACTTATCCCATTGGGTAATATCCAATAATAATGCGTTGATATTCAGCATTAATATTTGCTGATCAGCCGCTTGAATTGCTCCTTGAATCGTTTCAACTCTATTTTCTTTTTCCAAATAAATGCTATAACCGAATAAATTATTTTTGTTAAACTCGGTTTTGGTAATCACATTGGCATGAGCGTCTTGAGTTAAATACTGCTCGATTTCATTAATAAATTCGGGGAAGGTTTCTGTTTTTAACACAAGCAACGAACCGAACTGTCCACGTTTAAATAAATCAATCGCTTGCTTTGCATTGGGTTGAAAATCAAAGAAACGTACCGCATCAAATTCTTCGGAAAATTGATGCCGAATCGTTAAAGATTGCCACGCTAATGGGGTTAAATTCACGAAAATGCCTCATAATAGAAATTTGGTTTATTATACAGAATTCCGCTATACTGATAAGCGTTAATCTAGGGGAATGAAATAAAAATGCGATATCAAAAATTAGAGATTCAAGAAGCGAATTGGAAATGGAAATATCTGCTGAAAAAACATCGTGAAGGCGAAAATATAACCAAACACGAAGAAACCAGCTTGATTGAATTAAAAGTCCAACTTTTAACCACGCTTCAACATTCTCCGGAAGAAATCGAACTGTGGATTAAGCAGGAAATGACCGCAGAACAACGCAGAAAAATGCGTCAGTCTGTACGAGCCAGGCGTAAACGTTATTTTAATGCGGAAAAAATTACCACTAAGAAAAAGTCGATTGATTTAGAATACGCTAGCTGGTTACGTTTGTCCAAATATGCCAAAGAGAAAGAAATGACGCTTTCAGAAGCGATTAATTATTTAATGGACGAGTTGGAAAATCAGCAAATCTATCACGAGCAAATGGCAAAAATGAAATCTAGCCTAAAAGACTTATTAAAATAAGCGGTCAAATTTCGCGAAAAAGCGACAAAAATGCCCTTGTATCTCGCTTACAAGGGCATTTTCTTTTAAGAATTATTGTACGAAGCCAACTAATTTATACACTTCTTCAAGTGTTTTTCTTGCACGTACTCGTGCTTTTTCCGCCCCTTCACGGAAGATTTTTTCGAGTAACGCTTCATCTTGACGGAAGTAGTTATAACGCTCTTGAAGATCCGTTAGAAGTGCCGAAACTTGTTCCGCTACTTCGGTTTTTAAATGACCATACATTTTACCTTCAAATTCCGCTTCTAATTCCGCAACGGTTTTACCACTTACCGCAGAAAGAATATCTAATAAGTTTGATACGCCGGCTTTATTTTCACGGTCATAACGTACCACAGGCGGCTCATCGCCATCGGTCATCGCACGTTTGATTTTCTTCGCTACTGCTTTAGGGTCTTCTAATAAACCGATAACGTTATTACGGTTATCATCTGATTTCGACATTTTTTTGGTTGGTTCAAGCAATGACATCACTCGTGCGCCGGCTTTACCGATAAACACTTCCGGCACTTGGAAAACCGGCTCAAGCACATTGCCTTCCGCATCTTTTTTACCGTATAACGCATTAAAGCGGTTGGCAATATCACGGGTAATTTCTAAGTGTTGTTTTTGGTCATCGCCAACCGGCACTTGATTTGCTTGGTAAAGTAAAATATCCGCCGCCATTAATACCGGATAAGTAAATAAACCGACGTTCACGTTTTCTTCATAACGTGCCGATTTATCTTTAAATTGGGTCATTCGGCTCATTTCGCCGAAGTAAGTATAGCAATTTAACACCCACGCTAATTGCGTATGTTCAGGTACGTGTGATTGGATAAAAATCGTGCTTTTATTCGGATCGATACCACAAGCTAAATAAAGGGCTAATACATCTAGAGAGGCTTTGCGTAGTGTCGCCGGATCTTGACGCACGGTAATCGCATGTAAATCAACAATACAGAAAAGGCAATCGTAATCATCTTGCATTTTCACCCAGTTACGCAGTGCGCCTAAATAGTTCCCGATCGTCAATTCACCCGATGGTCGCACACCACTAAATACAATAGGTTTAGTCATTTTTTATAATCTCTTGTTAAATTAGAAACGAATAGACTTATCTTAGCCTTTATTGCCATTCGATAAAAGCACAAGCGGTCAAATTCCCAAAATTTTTTGCAAAAAGTTAAGGGAATTTGACCGCTTGTTATAAGTAGGATTAGCCGACAAACTTCAATACGTCAGCAAATTCGCTGGTAACGAAGGTTGGATTTGATTGCTCGATTGGCACATTGTAGTTATAGCCGTAAGTTAAACCGACTACATCACAACCGGCGGCTTTAGCGGCAATTACGTCATTTTCAGAATCGCCGACAAATAACATTTCGCTAGGCGAAATCGCAAACTTTTCACAGATATGTAGCATCGGATCCGGATGCGGTTTGATTTTCGGTAACGATTGTCCGCCTAAATATTCGCTGAACAATTCAAAAATCCCGAATGCACTTAAGACAGGCTCAACTAATTTAGTTGGCTTATTTGTGATAACCACAAGCGTATAACCTTGTGCTTTTAAGGTTTCTAAGGTTTGTTTTACATTTGGATAAAGTACACTTTCTTCACAAATATAAGTCGCATAATATTTATCGAAACTGGTACGTAATTGGACTAATTTTTGAGCATCAAACACTTGTCCTGTATAAGCAATCGCATTTTGAAAGAAAATATCCGCACCTTTACCAATCCAAGTTAATACTTTCTCTTGAGTGGTAGTCGGCAGACCATGTTCGGCAAACATCGAATTAACCACCAAAGTTAAATCCGGTAGGGTATTTACTAATGTACCGTCAAGATCGAAACCAATTACTTTATATTTTGTAGTCATAACTTTTTCCTTATCTAAATTCAGTTGAAGCTAATTTTAGCAAATAAAAAAGCCGTAACAATCAGAGGTTACGGCTTTTTGGCTATTTTGAATGTTTTACAGCATAATTTGCAAAAATTAATGCGGCAAGGGATAGTATGGCAAGAATAGCCAATCCTAATGTTAAACCCATTTTATTTCTCCTTAAACGCACGACGAAAAATTCTTCCGATAGTTAAACAAGCGTAGGCGATAATACATAAAAATAAAATATTTAGACTACGGAATTCCAATGATTCTTTGCTATATAAGATGACCGGCAACGCCAATAATGCGACTTTCGCAATATCATCACACATTTTTCCCCAAGATTCAAACGACTCTCTTTCGACCGGTTGTTGAAATAGATTCCACATATCAGCTCCTTTTTTTGAAGCATAGCCTACAAAATCTCACGGTAGATTCAATCGCAATTTTGTGTGTTTTCGATCACGATCGCAAAATTTAGGCGATAAAAAAGCGGTTGAATTTCATTAGAAATTTGCAAAATTTCCATCAAATTCAACCGCTTGTCATTATGCTTTTTTACGAGAATATGCCCAGATGATTATCGCTAGTCCGCCAATAATCATTGGTAATGATAATAACTGACCTCGGGTAATCAGATCATCTAGCGTGTTTACGTTCGGGTCGATATCACGTACATATTCGACTAAAAAGCGGAACACACCGTAACCGATTAAGAATAATCCGGCGACTGAACCAGCCGGACGAGGCTTTTTGATAAACCAATTAAGGATAAAGAACAATACTACGCCTTCTAAGAAAAACTCATAGAGCTGTGAAGGGTGACGAGGTAAATAGCCACCGCTTGGGAATAATACTGCCCAAGGCACATCGGTGACACGTCCCCAAAGTTCATCATTGATAAAGTTGCCGATACGTCCCATACCAAGCCCGAATGGAATTAGCGGTGCGATAAAATCCGATGTTTGCCAAAAGCTACGTTTTTGACGAAAGGAAACCCAAATCATTGCCACAATCACACCGATTAAACCACCGTGGAATGACATTCCGCCTTCCCAAATACGGAATAAGAACATTGGATCTTGTAACAAGCGGTCGAAATTATAGAAAAACACGTCGCCGATACGTCCGCCTAATACCACGCCCCAGAAACAGGTATAGATAAGTTGATCCACTTGTTCAGTTGTCCAAACCCCGTTGGAATTTTTTGCTCGACGCATACCTAGCCAATAGGCGAAACCAAAGCCGATTAAATACATCAAACCGTACCAACGCAAAGCGATAGGACCGATACTAAAAATTATCGGATCAATTTGTGGAAATTGAATAAATTGTTCGTTCATAGTGTTCCTTTAAAAAAATTCCCCTCTGAATGAGAGGGGAGTTAAAACTAAAAGCAAATTATTTTAAAAACATATTAATCGCAATCACGACCAGCAGGACAGCAAAGGCTTTTTTCAAGATTGCGACCGGTAACACATTTGCCGCATTTGCCCCGAGTTTAGAGGTGAAATAGGAAGTTAATGTGATACCGAATAATGCCGGTAAATAAATATAACCCAATGAATAATCCGGCATTTCGACATTCCAACCACTTGTGATAAAACTAATCGTACCGGATAACCCTAAAAATGCGCCACAAAATGACGATGTACCAATCGCACGTTTCATTTCAAGCCCTCGGCTATTAAGAAACGGAACGATAAAAGCACCGCCGGCAATCCCCGCCATACTGGATAAAACACCGATTACTCCGCCTGCAACAATGGTAGATTGGGTGGTAAGCGGTTTAATTTCAGGCGTTTTTTTCAACGAAAATAACATTCTTGCCGCTAAATATACGACCATTACCGCAAAGACTTTTGACATCAATTTCGCATCTAAGTTGCTTACCACTAAACCGGCAAGGAAAACAGAAGCCATCAAAGCAGGAATAAAATATTTACTTACTTGAACATCTACATTACCCAATTTATGATGACGTTGTGCCGATGAAAAGGCTGTGACCACAATCGTTGAGAACGATGTACCCAAAGTCGCCGCCATTAGATTTTCCGGTGTTACACCTGCCATTGGGAATAAATAAACCAAACTTGGTACGATAATTAAACCGCCACCGATACCAAATAAGCCGGCTAAAAAGCCAACAACCGTACCTAATACAAGACAACTCAAAAATACTTCTATCATTGTGATTTCCCTTTTTGTTGCTGATTGTTCCACGCACGGTAAGGTTTGCGAAATTCGCGTTTTTGATAGTCACGTTTTTGAAAATCTCGTTTTTCCGTACGTTCTATACGCGGTTTTTCAACCGTTTCTACTTTTTTCGATTCATTTAATAACACAGCGGCAAATTCTTTCATCACTTTGCGATAAACATCACGTTTAAATGAAACCACCTGACGCACCGGATACCAAAAGCTCACCCAACGCCAACCGTCAAACTCCGGACTTTTGGTTGTTTTTAAATCAATCGAATTTTCATCACTGAGAAGTTGTAGCAAAAACCAACGTTGTTTTTGCCCGATACACACCGGCTGAGAACCATCACTACGCACTAAGCGTTTGGGTAATTTATATTTCAGCCAATATTTAGACGCCCATAATAATCGTACATCTTTTTTGGTTAAGCCGACTTCTTCATAGAGCTCACGGTACATTGCCGTTTCAATGTTTTCGCCCTCGTTAATTCCGCCTTGCGGAAATTGCCAAGAGTTTTGTCCAAACCGTTTTGCCCACAGAACTTGTCCTGCTTTATTACAAATGACGATACCAACATTTGGGCGGTAGCCATCGAAATCGATCACTTAACCACCTTATTTCTTTTAGGTAATAGAGAAAATAGGTGAGATTGTTTCACACTTTACGCCTTAGAACAACCTTTAAAGCCAATTTTGTAGATAACTCTGTGGATAAGTTGTCAACGCACTTGATTTATGCTCGCATATAACTAAGCTAACTCTTTGTTTTTATTTATAAGAATCTCGATCCTACCCCCCATAAAAATGATCCTTTTTAATTCAGATAGGATCTTTTTATATACTATTTTCTATACTTTATATGGATAACTTTCCAGATATTCTCTATTTAGGTATTCTTATTCACATCGCATCTAGTTTTATCCCCATCATTTGTGGATAAATTTGTGATAGTTTTGGATAATGAACGTGAATAACTCTGCCTAGAAAATCAATATTAATAATTTTCTCATATAAAACAATAAGTTATCTTATAAGAAAATTCTGTGTAAAATCCTTACATCTTGCTGATTATTTTTTAACCTAAAAAATAAGGCAGATCTCGATGATCTGCCTATTGCAAAAAATGATACAAATATTACCGCTTGTTCAAACTATTTTTTACTGGTTTGATATACTTTCATCGCTTCCGGTAATAAACGTTGTAAATTCTCTTGACGATCTTCGTTTGATGGGTGAGTAGAGAAAATTGAGCTACCTGAGCTACCACCAGCTTTACTCATTTTTACCCATACGTTTGGTGCTTGCTGACGGGTTATAACCAGACTGTGCCATTAACATCAATCCGATTTCGTCCGCTTCGGTTTCTTGGCTACGCGAGAACGGTTTATTTAAACCGAGATCCGCAACCGTACCGACTAAATCCACCCCACCGTAATTGGTTTGAATACCTTGTGATTGCAAAGCGATGGAACCGACTTGCGCCGCAATGCCGGTGACAGCATTGAAGGTACGATCCGATTTACCGTGTTCCAGTAAAGCATGTGCCATTTCATGCCCCATCACGGTGGCAATTTCATCATCATTTAAATTTAACTTATTAACCAATCCGGTATAAAACGCCATTTTACCGCCCGGCATCGCCCAAGCATTCAGTTCATCTGATTTTAATACAGTAATTTCCCATTGGAATGGAATACCTGTCGTATTTGATCTTTCCGCATACGGCTTCATTTTATTAAATACGGTGTGAATACGGCGAGCAGTAGCTGAACTTGTATCTACCGCCTTTTCAGCCTGAGCTTGGCTTTTTACTTGAGCATAGCTTTGTGCCGCCTCTTGATTAATACTTTGCGTACTGACACAAGCCGCGATCGCTGAAACTAAAAATGCCGCGGCTCCGATTTTTTTGACTAATTTCATTTTATTCCCCTATAAAATAAATGGTTTATTTATACCCCATAGAAAAAATGCCAAGCACTCTGATGAGTGTTTGGCATTTTGTTCTAAAAACAAAAACTATTTTTTAGCACGTTCGAATGATTCTAAGATTTCTTGACGAGCTTCATTTACATCGCCCCAACCTTCAACTTTCACCCATTTACCTGCTTCTAACGCTTTATAGCTTTCAAAGAAGTGTTGAATTTGCGCTTTTAATAAAGCCGGTAAATCATTCACATCTTTAATGTGATCATATTCTTTGCTTAATTTAGTGTGCGGAACCGCAACAACTTTCGCATCACCGCCAGCTTCATCAGTCATTTTTAATACGCCAACCGGACGACAACGAATCACAGAACCCGGTTGTAATGGATATGGAGTCGGTACTAATACGTCAACTGGGTCACCATCAGATGATAATGTGTGATTTACATAACCGTAATTCGCCGGATAGAACATTGCAGTTGACATAAAACGGTCAACGAATAATGTGCCGGTTTCTTTATCCACTTCATATTTGATTGGATCTGAGTTTGCCGGAATTTCGATTACTACATAAATATCGTCTGGTAATTCTTTACCAGCTGGTACGTTTTCTAAGCCCATTTTAGTTTCCTTCTGTTGTAGAGGTAAAAAAACAATGCGATTATAGCGTATCTCATTTTAAATTTGTACATCTATGACAAAATCTCAAGGCTTTCAGTTTAAACAATTTTTTATTGCTCACGATAAATGTGCCATGAAAGTGAATACAGACGGCATCTTACTCGGGGCAATCGCTGATATTCAGCACAAACAGCAAATTCTTGATATGGGTTGTGGAACAGGCTTAATCGCAATTATGTTAGCACAACGCACAGCAGAAAATACGCAAATCACCGCATTGGAATTAGAACCTAACGCTTATCAACAAGCGGTCGAAAATTGCCAAAATTCTGTATTTTCCGACCGCTTACAAGTTTACCAAGGCGATGTGCTAACCTATGACTTTCAGCAAAAATTTGATCTTATTGTGTCGAATCCGCCTTATTTCACCGACAGTTTAGCCACACGCTCCCATGAACGAGATTTAGCACGTTCCGCCACACAAAGTCACTTAGACTGGTTATTACAAGCAAAAAACTGGCTATCGGAAAAGGGGGAGATCACATTTATTTTACCATTCGAAGTGGCGGAAAAATTGCGAGAACAGAGCCAAACAAGCGGTCTGTTTTGTACAAAAATTTACCATATTATTACGAAACAGGGACAATCGCCAAAACGGGCAATCATTAGTTTTTCTCTACATCAGCAATCGATTGATAAGCAGGAATTGGTTATTTATACTGTTGAGAACCAGTATACTGAAGCGTTTAGACAGCTCACTCAGGCATTTTATCTCAATATGTGACCCACAAAAAAACCGACCAAACGGTCGGCTTTTTTATCCGCAAAATCTATATATTATTCTTCTAATTCGGCTAAATCCAACTGCTCAGGCGAAAGAATGATACCGGTTAAATCCGCATAGACATAATCTTCGGGGAAGAAGGTCACACCACCAAAATTGACCGGTGTATCAACCTCACCAATTTCCGTATCCTCAGCACCGACAGGAATCGGCGCTAAGGCGTGAATCCCAATCTCTAATGTTTCTAAAATATCTAATTGGCGTACCGCACCGTATACGATAATCCCTTCCCAACCATTATCAACCGCAAGTTGAGCCAGTTCCGCATCAATTAACGCACGGCGTACCGCACCGCCACCATCAACCAGTAATACTCTGCCTTGACCTTCTTCTTCCAATACACTGGCAATTAAGCCGTTGCTTTCAAAACATTTTACTGTGGTAATTTTGCCACAAAAAGCCGATGCTCCACCAAAACTTGAAAAAATCGGTTCAACCACATCAACTTGATCGGAATACATATCACAAAGAGCTGAGGTATCAATACGCATAAACTGTTCCTTTTTATAAAAGATTTTCTTGTCTAGAAGTATAAACCTAACCATTAGATTTGCAAAATTTTTGCCGAAAATGACCGCTTATTTTGCGAAATAGCTCACATTTTGCAACATATAACTAAAATGCGTGAGATATAACCTCAGATTCTTTCTCTAAATCTTATCGCTCTGTTACATTTCAAACATCTTTAAATAACATTCATTTTACATTATGCACAACAGAGATCTTTATCCACACGAAATCCTACAGGATGTAATTGATAAAAGTTTTGCCAAGTCGCAAAGCAGTTTAAAAATGCTCGCTATTTTAAGTTTTTTAGGCGGCGGTTATGTTAGCTTTGGCTATATTGCTTACCTCAAAGTCGTCAGCGGTATTCCGCCCGAATGGAGCGGTTTAGCCAATTTATTAGGGGCGCAGTTTTTCCGATTTGTTTAATTTGTATTTTAATCGGTGGCGGTGAATTGGCGACGGGTAATATGATGCTGATGGCACTCGGCAAATTCAGTAAAAAAGTCAGCTTACCGAAATTAGTTCGCAATTGGGTGATTGTGAGTTTAGGTAACTTAGTCGGTGCGGTTTCGATGGCATATTTCCTCGGGCATTATGTCGGCTTGGCGGAAGGTGTGTCAGCGGCGAAAACTATTGCAATTGCCGAAGCGAAAGTACATATGGATTTCGGACGAGCATTTATCTCGGCGATAGCTTGTAACTGGATGGTTTGTATGGGCATTTGGTTCTATTTCGGTGCAAAACAAACTTCCGGACGTATTTTAGCCATGTGGTTCCCGGTAATGACCTTCGTCTTAATCGGTTTACAACATTTCGTGGCAAATATGTTTATTATTCCGGCGGGTATTTGGGCAGGTGCTAACGTTACTTGGGGACAATTCTTCTTTAATATGATTCCGGTATTCTTAGGTAATGTGACAGGAGGTGCGGCATTTGTCGGCGCATCTTACCTATTTGCCTATAAACATTTACTTAAAGACGATTACGCAATCTAGGCTTTTCTCAAGCGGTTGTTTTTCTGCAAAGTTTTGCAAAAAAATGACCGCTTATTTTCTTACTAATGACCACATCATAAATTACGTCACTTCTTCCCTAAAATTGCTTGTATTCAATTAACAAAAAACGCTACGATCCCCTTCATAAAACTTATAAATCATGGAATATAAAATGAATCTGGATAAATACTATCTAAAAATGGAAGAACATTTTCTGTATGTGCCGTACTACAATCATCATCGCCGTATTCGTGTACTACTCCCCAAAGATTATCATAAAGAAAATTGGCAAACTTATCCGGTGCTGTATATGCACGACGGACAAAATGTGTTTTACAGTAAAGAATCCTATTCAGGCTATTCGTGGAAAATTATTCCGACCATTAAAAGTCACCAAGAGTTTCCCAAACTGATTATTGTTGGGATTGATAATGCAACGGTCCACCGCTTAGATGAATACGCCCCTTGGCGTACCGATGTCGGACATACGCCTGAAGCACGTAATGCCGGCGGTATGGGCGTAGAATATGGGCAATGGGTAGTCAATACAGTCAAACCGTTTATTGATGCACACTATCGCACCAAGCCGCAACGTGAACATACGCTATTAGCCGGCAGTTCAATGGGCGGTATTATTACCGCTTATATGGGCGCGACTTATCCAGATACATTTGGACATTTAGGCGTGTTTTCTTCTGCATCTTGGTTTAGCGAATCTGCATTTTTAGATTTTGTCCACCGTCATCCGCTTAATAAAGCAAATAAAGTCTTTATTCAGGTAGGAACAAATGAAGGTGATGATATGGACGCACAATATATTTCAAATATGAATCAGGCTTATATCAACAGCTCGCTTTATTATTATCAAGCCTTAATTCGTACCGGACATCCGCTGGATAATATTCGTTTAAAAATTATGGCAAATGAAACGCACCACGAAGTCCATTGGGCAAATCATTTTGTAGAGTTTTTAAGTTTTTCTCTGATGGGGAAATAAGCTGATAAGCGGTCAAATTTATCGCTTTTTTAGCTAAAATAAGGCGGAGTCATCAGATTCCGCCTTATTTTTATGCTAATCATTAACGCTTTGTTTACCAAAACGATTACCGATCAAAAAGGCTAATAAGCCAATTACTAAAGACGGCACAATCGCATGGAAGCTAAAAATACTGATTTTAAAGCTAGTAAAAATCACATAGCTTGTTAAACCTGCCAACATTGAGCTAATTGCACCTGCCGCATTCGCCTTTTTCCAGTAAAGTCCCAACACGATCACCCACAGGAACGTTGCTTCTAAGCCACCGAGTGAAAGTAAGTTAAGCCAAATTAACATATCCGGCGGATTTAACGCCGCAAACACTAATAACACCGCAAAAGTAAGCGTAGTCATGGTTGAGAAAAGTTTTAATTTGGCTTCGTTATTGACTGCTTCCGGCTTCACCGCTAAATATAAATCTTTAATTAAAGTAGAAGACGATTGAATTAATAAAGAGTCAATTGATGACATAATTGCCGCCATCGGTGCCGCTAAGAAAATACCAGCAACTAATGGCGGTAGCACTTGAATCATTAGGGTTGGAATGACTTGATCCGGAATTTTTAAATCAGGAATGACTGCTCGTCCAAGCACACCGGCAAGGTGCATACCAAACATCAGTAGTGATACCACTAACGTGCCAATAACAAGGGCTTTATGTAGTGAAGCACTGTCTTTATACGCCATACTGCGTACCGCAAGTTGCGGCAAGCCGATTAAACCGAAGCAGACCAATACCCAAAATGAAGTCATAAAGGTAAAGTCTAACGGACGCTCGTCAATACCATACGGCTGGATCAGTTGTGGGTTAATCGTTTCTAAGGTATTTACCGCATTTTCAATACCTCCGGCAAGCATAAATCACCCCACCGAGCAATAAGAAAGTACCAACTAACATCACTAAGCCTTGAATGGTATCAGTCAACACTACTGCTCGGAAGCCACCGATAAAGGTGTAAATCCCAACCGTGACTGCAAAAATAATCACCGCTGTTTGGTATGGCACACCTAAGGTGGTTTCCAATAAACGACCGGCACCGATAAACTGTACTGTCATCATCGCAAAAAACGAAAGCAACAGGGCAAAGCCGGAAATCCAAACCACGAATTTATTTTGATAGCGAGCAAGCAATAAATCATTGATGGTTACTGCATTATATTTTCGGGCGAGTAACGCAAATTTTTTACCTAATGCTCCTAATGCCAGTAATACCGCCGGCACTTGGATCATCGCAAGCAATACCCAACCTAACCCGTATTTATAAGCCGCCCCCGGCCCCCCAATAAACGAACTTGCACCGACATAAGTCGCGGCAGTCGTCATAGCCAACACAAAACCTGACATTGAGCGGCTACCCACATAATACTCCGATAGAAAGCTACCGCCTTGACGTTTACGATAAGCATAAAATGCCACACCAAAAACAAAGCATAAATAAGCAATTAACGGCAATAACATCTCTTTATTCATTGCTTTGTTCCTTATCTAGATCAATATCTTGGTAAATTTTTTTGACCACCCAATACACAATCGCAGTAAAACCAAGTGGCAGTGCGATGCAAGCCAGTTCAAACCAAATTGGAAAGCCGAAAATGCCTCTTCCGCCCGGTGAAAAATAGGCAAAGACAATCCAACCCATTAAATAAAGCAAAGCAAGCCAAACCGCCCAGCGAGCTTCTCTTACAAGTTGTTGATACTGCATAACGTTCCTTTTATATTTTACTTTCTAATTAATATAACGATAAAGATTACTCACCCTATCGCGATAAGGATAGATTATATTACCTATCTCTGTGATTAACACAAAAATTCTGTTTGTTTTCACGTCCAAATTAACGCAAAATTCATTTATTCTGATCCATATATAAATGAGCTTTATTATGACTTCACATAAAATCGGCGTCTTACTTGCTAATCTTGGTACACCTGACGAACCAACGCCTCCAGCAGTTAAACGCTATTTAAAACAATTTTTAAGCGACCCTCGAGTCATTGATTTACCCAAATTCAAATGGCAATTCATTTTAAATTATATGATCTTACCGAAAAGATCGCCTAAAGTGGCCAAACTGTATCGTGAAATTTGGACGGAACAAGGTTCACCGTTATTAGCTATTTCTTGTCAACAACAACAAGCGTTACAAAGCTATTTTGATCAACAAAATCAAAATGTCTTAGTTGAGCTTGGAATGAGCTACGGCAATCCAAGTATTGAAAGTGCGACAGACCACTTAATTAAAGCTGGCGTAAGCAAAATCATTGTGTCGCTGCTTTATCCGCAATACAGTAGCACCACAACCGCATCTGTATTTGACGCATTTGCTCGTGGCTTAACCCAACAACGTAAAATTGTGCCGTTTGAGTTTATCCACAGTTATCACAATGATCCGCTTTATATCCAAGCATTAGCTAACACAATTCAGCTGGCTGAAGACGAAAAATTACTGTTCTCGTTCCACGGTATTCCGAAACGTTACCAAACTGAGGGCGATTTTTATCCTGAGCATTGCCAACAAACTGCACAATTAGTCGCAAGTAAATTATCGCTTACCGATGAACAATGGTTAGTCACTTACCAATCTCGCTTTGGCGATGAAGAATGGTTACAACCTTATACGGATGAAACCTTGGAAAAATTACCAAGCGAAGGCGTGAAAAAAATTGCGGTAATTTGTGCCGGTTTCTCCGCGGATTGCTTAGAAACCTTAGAAGAAATCGCCGAGGAAAATAAAGAAAACTTCCTCAACGCTGGCGGACAATCTTATCGTTACATTCCGGCACTCAATGCCAATGCCGATCACATCAACGCATTAGCGAAGTTGATTGAGGCTAAAATCTAAAAATAAGCGGTCATATTTTCCGATTTTTTTACTTTTTTAAGGCGTAAAAATACCCGAAAATATGACCGCTTATCTTTTCCTAGAAACATTTCATTTTTGTGAAATCCATCACAGTAAACTTTGATTATCTATACTATATTCCTCTTGCCTATCATAACTAGATTAAGGAGAGAATATGAGTAATGAAGTCAATACGAAGAAATTGATCGTTGGAACAATTTCATTGCTATGTGCCATTATTTTCTTTGGCGGTTTTGCTAAAGATTTATGGGGTGGGATCTTTGATTACAGTAAACTGACCGGACAATTTCCCGAATGGCTAAAAACATCGGGCGGTACAAGTGCCAAAGGCGGATTTATCTTTGCTTTAACATTAGTTCCGAGTGTGATGTTAGCATTAGGATTTGTCGCGATTTTTGAACACTTCGGGGCATTATTAGCCGCATCCAAATGGCTAAGTCCGATTTTAAAACCGCTGATGGGTATTCCCGGTGTTTGTTCCATTTCTTTAATTGCCAGTACGCAAAGTACCGATGCCGGTAGTTCCACTACTCGCCTCCTACGCAACGAAAATCAAATTAGTCATAAAGAATTACTGATTTTTGCCGCATTCCAATTTAGTGCCGGTGCGTTCTTAACCAATTTTCTTTCTTCTTTCGCCCCGTTATTATTAATTACCGATAAAGCCGGTAGTGTCGCACCGCTTTCAATCGCAATGTGCTTAGGCATTATTTTCCTGTTTAAAATATTCGGGGCAAATCTAATGCGTCTGTATGTAAAAAAATTCGTTAAAGATGATGAGGTGGGTGTATGAATAACAGCAACGACAACAAATTAGTCACCGACGTATTTATCGAAGGGGCAAGAAAAGGGTGGAATATTGCGATAACCAGTACCATTCCGAATGTGTTAATGGCATTTGTCATTATTTATGTACTCAACGCATCAGGATTACTAAAACTGCTTGGTGAATATATCGGATTTATTATGGCACCTCTCGGATTACCCGGCGAATCAATAGCGGTATTTTTAGCGAGCATTTCTAAGTTGGGGCGGTGCTTGCCGGTGTGTTAGTTGCCTTAGTGCAAGAAGGTACATTAAACGCACAGCATATCGCTATCTTATTACCGGGTATGGCACTTGTCGGTTCGACTGTGCAATATATGGGACGTGTTTTAGGCGTATTAGGCGTTCCCGGTAGACACTATCTCGTATTATTCGGTATCTGTATTGTCAATGCTTATTTAGCGATGTTATTAATGAGATTTATCGTCTAATCAGGAGTAAATTATTATGCAAAACAGTCAATTAAATGATTTTCTTAATGAATTAAAAACCATTACGGATATTGAAAGCCCTGCATCTCATATTTGCGGTGTAAATCAAGTTGCCGACTGGTTTATTCAAAAAGCAGAAAAGCTTGGACTTTCTCACAAAAAGCTCCCGATGAATAGTGATAACGTTGCCGATTGTTTACTCATTAGCAATAATCCCGATGCGGAACAATTCGATATTTTGTTTATCGCTCATATGGATACAGTTTTTCCAGTCGGTACAGCAAACGATGTACCGTTTACCAATAACGGAGAAAGAATTAATGCTTTGGGCGTTATCGATGACAAATCCGGTGCATTGCTGAGTTTTTATGTTTTACAGGAACTGGATTTAACTAAATATAATATTGCGGTTTACCTAAATTCTCACGAAGAGATCGGATCTACCTATGCCAAAGACAGTATTCGTGAATATGCCCGTAAAGCCAAATATTGTTTTGTGATGGAGCCAGCTAGAGAAGACGGTTCAATGGTAGCAACTAGAAAAGGGGTCATTACCTATAAGATTGATTTTCACGGTGTCGTCGCTCATGCGGGTAATAATCCGGAAAGAGGTCGTTCTGCATTAGTTGAAGCGGCTAATTTTATTGTCGAATTTTCAAAATTAAACGATTTTGAAATCGGGCATACCTTTAACTGCGTCATCAATAATGGTGGCAATGCACATAATGTCATTGCCGATTTTGCCTCATTGACAATCGAAATGCGTTACCGATTACCATCTTCTCTCGAATACTTTGAACAACACTTACAACGTGTACTGGGCAATCCTTTTGTTGAGGGTGTAACGTCTAACAAAGTATTAATAAACAGCGAAGCCCCCATGATTGATGAAGTAAATTTACCAAAAGTAAAACAAATCTTTGACGAAGTAGGTAAACAGCTTCACTATCCAATCAAATGGGTCGATGCAGGAGGTTTAAGTGACGGCAATATCGCCGCCTCAGCCGGTTGCTTAACCATTGACGGGTTAGGACCTACCGGCGGTAATATGCATGCAAAAACCGAATATTTAGAGGTAGATTCGATTGTTCCTAAATGTAATTTAGTCGTTGCCGTCATTAAACATTTATTTAATGATCATTAATCAATAAAAAATCAGCCTACAAATTCCTATTTTTGTAGGCTAATCCTTTTATCATTTCTTCGTACGCTTACAAAAACAATCATTAAGATGATCATCAACTAATCCCATCGATTGCATAAAAGCGTAACAGGTAGTTTCCCCGACAAATACAAAACCTTTCTTTTTCAATGCCTTTGACATCGTCGCCGAAACCTCTGTTTTTGCCGGTAAGGCTGATAAATCCGGTACATCATTAATTTGCGGTTTACCACCTACAAATGCCCAAATAAACCGGCTGAAATCTTCTCCATTTGCTTGCATAGCAAGATAAGCCTTCGCATTTTTTACAATCGCTTCCAATTTAGCTCGGTGGCGAATCAAGCCGATATTTTGCATAAGTTGCTCAATATCCGATTCCGTCATTTGTGCTATACGCTCCGGATCAAACTGGAAAAATGCCTGACGGTAAGCCTCACGCTTTTTCAACACCGTAATCCAAGAAAGCCCGGCTTGTCGCCCTTCCAAACACAGTTGTTCAAATAACTTACGGCTATCAAATTCCGGCTTTCCCCATTCTTGATCGTGATAATTGATATAAATTTCACTTTCGCCAACCCAGTCACAACGTGTAACCATTTGCAATTTTCCTCACAAAAATGACCGCTTATCAAATAATAAGCGGGCTAATTTATAAATAAATTTTCCAACCTTCGGCAAGTTTCATTAATCGGATTTGATTATCCTTTGATAAATATCCGCCTTTGACCGCATCTAAAATTATGCCTTGCGGTAAATTTGCTGAAAATAGTTCCGCTTGAGCTTTATCTTCGGATAAAACAACATAAATCGCCAAATCCTGATTTACAGGATCAGCTAAACGAAGATTCGCCAGCTTGAAAGGTTGTATACATTCTTTCTGCAAAAATGAGTAACTGAAACCGTTCGATGATAAGCAGTCGTACTTATCTCGTTTTACACAGATACTTTCTTGGTTAACTTCACAAGAAGCCAGAAAGCCAATAAATCCGCTGATGAGTAATAATGTTCGCATTGTAAAAAATTGATGAAAAAAGACCGCTTATTAGCACTCACAAGCGGTCATATTTTAGCTAAAAATTACTATTTTTTCGGTAAATAACGTGTTGGATCAATCGATTTACCTTTGTAACGAATTTCAAAGTGAAGTTTGTTACTATTTGTACCGGTACTCCCCATTTTCGCAATCGTTTCACCTGCACTAACGTTATCTTGCTCATCAACCTTGATACTATCGTTATGTG
This sequence comes from Actinobacillus arthritidis, assembly GCF_029774155.1. NCBI lineage: Bacteria > Pseudomonadati > Pseudomonadota > Gammaproteobacteria > Pasteurellales > Pasteurellaceae > Actinobacillus > Actinobacillus arthritidis. The sequence goes on from NZ_CP103833.1 coordinate 1,644,486, forward strand.
CATAAGCACTCAAGAAGTCATCATTATGTTTAATGATAATCAAGTTACCGTAGCCTTCTAAAGCATTACCAGCATAAACGACTTTCCCTGCCGCCGCTTTTACGTCTTGACCTTTAGAGCCGGCAATATCAATACCTTTGTTTCCGCCTTCCGCAACAGAGAAACCTGATATGACACGACCGGCTGTCGGCCATTGCCATTTAATATTCGAGGCTGGTGTAGCCACCGTATTTGATCGGGAAGAAGTTGGTGAATCTGCTGTAGTTGCACGTATAGCCGGTGCTGCCAGCGCAGTGGTTGCCACAACACCTGTCGCCACAGTAGCAGGATTACCTACGGAGGCACGAATACCATTATTCGCAACAGGCACAGAAGCGGCACCTGCTCCGGCTTTTACCGGGCCGGTAATATTACCGTCTGACGCATAAGTCGTACCGTTTGCACCTTGTTGATAGGTAATTTGCGGTTCAACCGGCACCGTCACTTTTTCTTCAACTGTGACGGTTTCAGTAGCCGATTTACCGGTTTTTAATTTTTGTCCTACAGTTAATTGATAAGGCTCACTCATATTATTTAATGAGGCAATCTCTTTAACATCTTTGCCGATAATATAAGCGATTAAGAACATTGTATCGCCTTTACGTACCGTATAAGTCGAACCGTCATAGAAGCCTTTTTGAATCTGGCTGTATACCGGGGCATTATTCGCATCACGAGGAATCTCAAAGTTCTGATTTACTTTTTTCTCTACGGTTTTGGTTTTTTCACCACTTTGGTCGTTGTTTGCGGTTGACTTGGCTGTTCCGTAATGACCGGATTGGTTACGGCTGGTTGAGAAGCTACCGGTGTAGCGACCGGTGCTGATCCCATTGAACTTGGCATAGATACCGGTTGAATATCAGATTGCCAACCATAAGTTGTCGGTGCAGTACCCGAAACAGGTCGCATCACACCGGGGCTTAATTCGGTACTATCTGTTGCACTCACAACCGGTGCCGGAGCATTTGAACTACACGCCGTTAAAATTAACGTTGCTAAAGGTAATAAAAGAAACGATTTATTCATTTTGTCATTGGTCCTTTTCAAAATAAGTTACTTAGTCATTGATGACGGCATTGGTGCAGATTCGACTTCAGAAGGCCAACTATAACTACCTTCTGCCGCACCGGAACCAGATACCGGTCGCATAATGCCCGGTGCTAATTGTGAGTCATCACTTACCGTTGCTTGATTCGAACTACACGCGGTTAAACTAAGTAATAAAGCAGTTAAACATAATACTTTTTTCATTTCACTTTCCTAAATCTATAAACGAATAAAACGACAGTCGTTATTTACGGCTGTCGTTAAATAAATAATGGAATCAATATTTATCTTACACGTAACACCTGACCAACTGATAACCTCGTCGTGGTACTAATATTATTTAATGCTTGCAATTTGTGCCGGAGTTTGACCGGTTAAATAGGAAATAAGGAACATTGTATCGCTTTTCCCTACCGTATAACTACTCCCAGTGTAACAACCTTTTGTAATTTGTGCATAAATTGGTGCACCAGCAGAATCTCTTACTACTTGGCAATTACCTAGCGTTTCCGATTGAGCATTATAATTTGGTACAGTAACTTGTTGTACAGGCTGTTGCACATTATTGTCACTGTTCTGCACATTATTATAAGCGACCTGTCCATTTCTATAAGTGCTTTGCCCAATAGTTTGAGTCGGTGCGGATGACATTGATGCCGGCATTTCTGCTGATTGAATCACATCAGATGATTGCCAACTCGGTACAGCCGGTGCAGACGATATACCGCTAGAATTTACATCTGTTACCTCCGCCCCCTCTGATGAAGAAGATGAACACGCTGATAATATCAGTGAAGCTGAAACCACTAATGGAAATAAAAGAAATGACTTTTTCATTTTAATATCCTTTATTTAAATAATTGATATGCGATATAAGCTAAGACTGCCACGGCAATCGTTCCCCAACCGATCAGCTCAATAGAGCGACGAATTTTTTCTGCATATTTTTCTCCGCCCCACGCTGAAAGTTTTGCCACCAAAGCAAAACGAGCAAAACGAGAAATCGGCGCAGTAATCACGAATGGGAAAAATGCCATTTGCATTACACCGGCACAGATTGTAAACACTTTATACGGAATTGGCGAGAAGCCGGCTAAGAAAACTACTGCAACGCCCCATGTTTCAAACCAAGCCTTTGCTTTATCAAAGTTAGCTTGCATTCCCCAATCGGTAATTAATCCTTGCACCCACTCAAATGCGTATAAACCGATAAAGTAACCAATAATACCGCCAAGTACAGAAGCAATCGTAGTATAAATCGCATAACGCATCGCATTTTGCGGTTTACTCATCGACATCGGGATCAACATCACATCCGGTGGAATTGGGAAGAAAATCGCCTCAATAAAACTCACAAAGCTAAGCCAAAAGCCGGCAAAGCGGTGCTTTGACCATTCCATGGTTTTATCATAAATCGGACCGAATAATTTCATTAAAAAATATCCTTTAATGTTTGAATAGAATAATGTGCCGTCATATCTGCTTGAATCGGGGTAATCGAAACATAATCATTTGCCAAGGCATAGAAATCTGTTCCCTCAGTCGCATCAACCGGTACACCGTTTGCTCCGAGCCAATAAATGGTCGAACCACGAGGATCTTCTCGCTTTACAATTTCGGTAGCCAGTGAACGATTCCCTAAACGAGTTACCATCACACCTTTTACTTGTTCGTAAGGTAAATCCGGTACATTAATATTTAAAATCTGGCGTGCAGGTAAAATACCTTTTTGTACTTTCGGTAATAAATCCAATACGACTTGTCTTGCCGTTTCAAAATGATTATTACCGAATAAATGACCTTCGGATTTTTTACCAACTAATGAAACCGCCAAACTCGGAAAAGGTAAATGACGACCTTCTAACGCTGCGGCAACAGTTCCCGAATAAACGACATCATCACCTAGATTCGCACCGTGGTTAATGCCTGAAACGACTAAATCAAATGGCTGTTCAAAAAAACCGTTCAAGGCTAAGTGTACACAATCCGCCGGCGTGCCTGCAATGACCGTATAATTAAATTCATCAATCTGATGCACTCGAATCGGATCCATTAAAGTTAAGCAACTGGATGCAGCACTACGATTACGATCCGGTGCAATTACAGTAACTGAATGCCCTGCCTCACGTAACGTTTTGGCTAACATTTGAATACCTTGTGCATGATAGCCATCGTCATTACTGATTAAAATATTCATTATTCTTGTTCCGTTAAGAGAATTAATTCACGTACCAATGCAGTTGCATAACTACCTGAATCTAAAAAGAATTTAAGGCGTAAGCCTTCAGACTCAAATTGCCATGAAAAGTTTTGCGGTTTACATAACATTGCACGACGAGCATTTGCCATTCGTTCTTTTTTCATCAAATCAAGCAACACGGAATGACGTTCAACGATCATTTTTTCCGCTTCACAAGCGGTCAATTCTTGTGATTTTTCACCAATTAACGGTGCAGTTAATAACACATCGCCTGAATCTAAACGCTGTTGTGTTTCCACGATTTCATTTTCATCTACCAGAAAAAAGCTGTTAGAACCGGCTAATTGCAAATAGTCGCCGACTAAAACTGTCTGAGTTAAACCGTCTGCAATACGTTGTGACACCACTAAATTAAACACTTCGCTACGAGTCGCCGATAGATAAAAGCTACGTTTTTTGCGATCTTTAACGCTAATTTCACCATTTGCCCAACGTAATGCCTGAGTCAAATTATGTCCGTCACGCCCAAAACGTTGTTCGGTAAAATAATTCGGGAATCCGACCGCTTGTAACTGGCTTAAACGTTGCTTGAGTTCATCCGATTCACTTACATCACGTAATAACAATTCAAAATGATTACCGGCTAAACTACCGACTCGAATCTTACGATTATGGCGAGTTACCTCTAAAATCTCTACGCCCTCACATTCAAATTGGGCAAAATCGGGGGTTTCTTTACCGGCTAAATGCAAACAAAACCATTGTTCGGTCACCGCGTGACGATCTTTAAGCCCAGCATAACTCATATTTTTTGCCGAAATACCGACAAACTTCGCTAACTGTTCGCCAACAAATAACGTATTTGCATTAGTCTTACGGATTTTCACTGCGACAAATTCGCCTTCGCCACTAAGCGGATAGCCAAGCTCTTCCCGTACGATAAAATCAGCAAATTCCACCTTTAATCTGCCCGCTTGCTGTGGTCGCCCTAAGAGATAATTTAATTGCATATACTACCTTTCTTGCATCGCTTGCTTCATTCGAGTAATTGGCTTAATCAGATATTGGAAAATCGTTTTCTCACCGGTACGAATATCCACAATAGCAGTCATACCCGGTGTAATTTCTAATGGCTTACCATTCTTATCTTTTAACGTATTTTCATTCGTTTCTACTAAAATACGATAGTAAGATTCATCAGGATTAAGCTTTAACTCACTTGGGCGTCGTTCATCTTGTAGCGTATCCGGACTCAATAACGTAACCTTTCCTTCTAAACCACCATATAATGAGTAATCATAAGCACTAATTTTTACTAATGCTTCTTGCCCAGTTCTAATGAAAGCCACATCTTTAGGACTAATATAAGCTTGTACAATTAGCTTCTCGTCGAGCGGTACGATTTCTAAAATATCTTCACCAGCTTGCACAACACCGCCAACTGTATTAATTTTAATATTTTTTACCACACCTCTTAATGGCGCTTTAATTTGCGAACGTTCTACTGGGTCAGCTCGCATCGCCATATTTTCTCTTGCTTGAGCAAGCTCAGATTCCATTTGAACTAACTCACTGCTTGCATCAGCAATATATTTATTTTTACGTTCTGCAATTTGTTGTGCTAAATCAGCAGACTGCTTTCTACTGCGTAACAGCTCAACCTCTGACATTACGCCTTTCGCGACCATTGGTGAGGTAATGGCAATTTCTCGATCGAGCAATGCCTTACTTTGTGCTAAACCACTTACAGCTTCTTTCATTGCTCTTTGGCGAGCAACATAAGTCGCACGCTCTCGTTCTTGAATCTCTTGAGGAATCTCATCATCAAACTTTAGTGGCATACCATACGCCTCTGCCTGTAAGCGAGAAACCACGGCACGTAAGTTTAATACCTTAGCTTCACTTTCTCGTAAAATAGCAGAACTTCGAGTATCGTCTAACACCACTAAAATCTGATCTTTCTCAACAATATCCCCTTCTTTAACTTTCATCTCACGGATAATACCCGGATCAAGGCTTTGTACAATCTGATCTCGACTGCTTGGGATTACACTACCTTGCCCTCGAGTTACTTCTTCTAATGGGCTGTTGTAAGCCCAAATGATAAAAGCGACAAGGAATACAAAAAACAGAATAATAACGGAAAATGTCCCCGTATGCTTTTCCGTTTGCATCGCCGCATTAAGATCATTAATTAATGATAAATCAGCTTGTTTTACCTTTTCTTGATTATTTTTCATCTATTTTTTTCTCGCTTTCAGGAATGTTTTGTGTTTCCTCTTTATTTGCAGATTTTGCCGCTTTTTCGACCGCTTGTTGATTTGCCTGATTTACACGATTTCTTGCTTCAATCTCATTTTGGCGTAAGCGTTCCAGCACGGCATCTCTCGGCCCTTCCATCACAATTTTACCGTTATCCATCACGATAATACGGTTTACAATTTTCAGCACTTGTGGACGATGAGTAACAACTACCATAGTACGATTGCTAGTCCAATTAGCTAAAGCGTGTAAAACAACATTCTCAGCATCTTGGTCCAAATCACTTGTTGGCTCATCTAATAATACAACTCTAGGATCTTTTAACGTTAAGCGAGCTAATGCAACTAATTGCTTCTGACCTCCGGATAGCCCTTGTCCATTTTCGCCCAATGGCATATCCAATCCTCTTGGATGTCTTTGAATCAGTTTTTCTAATCCAAAACGGCGTAAAGCCACTAATAAATCCTGATCGTTTGTGAAGTTATCTGAACGTGCTAAATCAAGGTTTTCACGTAGTGTACCTAAGAAAAGTCTAGGTGCTTGTCCAAATAACGCGACTTGATTACGTAAGAAATAAGGCTCAATTTGACGAATATCTACATCGTCAAGAGTCACGCTACCTTTTGATGCCTCATATAAACCTGATGCAAGTTTGAGCATTGTACTTTTACCACTACCTACACGCCCAATCACACCCACTTTATCACCCGCTCTAATCTCAACATTCAGACCAGAAACAATATCACCACTTTCTTTATTATATTGAAAGTTCACATTTTTAAATGTTATTGAACCTTGCACATTTGAAAGCGTAATATATTTACGATCCGATTGACGTTCTGTTGGCTTATCAACAATATTATCAATGCCTTGTAATGCCATTCTCGCTTGTTGAAAACGAGTCGCAAGCCCTGCAATTTGCCCAAGAGGCGCTAAGGCACGACCAGATAAAATAACAGATGCAATCAATGCCCCCATTGTGATTCGACTTGCTTCATCTTCTGCGTGAACAAGATAAGTTCCAACTAAAACTAAAAATACCGTATTCAGCTGTTGCATCATCGTCGCGAAACTCGTCACAAAGTTACTTAAATCACGCACTTTAATCTGTGTCGTAGCAGTCTTAGCCGTAAAAGAATCCCAACGTTGTTGTGCCCAATTTGTTGCATTGTGTGCTTTTAGCGTTTCAATCCCCTCTATCGCTTCTACCACTAAACCTTGACGCTGGGAAGACTCCCTCATCGTCGAATTAATATTCAGTCGCAATCTTCGGCTGTACCGCCAATCCAACAAATCCAACAATAGGAATAATAATCAGCGGGACTAGAGCTAAAGCACCGCCAACAAGATAAATAACAAAAATAAAGAGAAACAAAAATGGCAAATCAACTAATACCAGTAAACTAGCACTAGTCATAAACTCTCGAACAGACTCAAATTCTCGCAAGTTATTTGCATAAGAACCAGCGGAAACAGGTTTATCAACCAATCGTAAGCCCATTACTCGTCTAAATAAGGCAGAACTGATAATCAAATCCGATTTCTTACCTGCAATGTCAGTAAGATGCCCTCGAATCAACTTAGCGACCATCTCAAAACTAATCGCTAAAACAACACCAATACTCAACGCCCAAAGGGTTTCATAAGTTTTATTGGGAATCACTCGGTCATAGACATTCATCACATAAAGCGAACTGACCAATGCCAAAAAATTGATGATAAATGTAGCCAAAATAACCTGATAATAATAAGAGCGGAAACGCCAAATGACTTTCCAGAACCAAGCCTTAGGCAAATGATACTCAGGTAATTCTGAACGTTCATCCACCGCAATCTTAGGCTTAATAAACCAACAATATCCCAAATAATCCGCCGTTAATGTTGCTGCATCGACAATATGGTTCACGCCAGCTTGATATAAATGATACTGTCTATCTTTGCCATTGCCTTCTATTTTGGTTACCACAGCGACCTCTTCATTACGTAGAATAACCACAACAGGAACAGAAAGGCTTGGAATATCTGCCAATGCACGTTTTGAAATACTATTTTCAAAACCATGTGAACGTAAGACTTCCACCAGTGATTGATAATTAATATTTTGATTCTTATCTCTTACTGCTTGTGCAGAAAGCGTTTCCTTTGCAACAGGCGTCCCATGAAATTGGGTAGCAAACGCCAAATGCTCAATAATTGATTTCATTTTTAATCCTATTTTTATTTAGTTAAATCTAAAGTTGCAATACCTGCCCACTTAGAAACATTTGCTTGAGAAACAAGATAGAGAAGTGCGACATCACGGAAATCGTTACGAGCGGACACTTCAGCGATTTGTACCGATGTAAGTTCTTGATAAGCATCAAGCACATTGATTAATGATTTCATTGCAATATCGAATTGTAGCTCAGTATCTTCAACCACTTTTTTCTGTAAATTAATTTGTCTACCAGTAATTTTTAGCAGTTGCTTATTACGTAGCATCTCTTCTTCTGCAGTACGCCCTTTTTCTTCAAGCTCCAACTCAATCTCTCTTAACTTTGCATCAGCGGCTTGGCTATGTCGGTTATACTCAACGGTATGTTTGGACGCAGGATTATAAAGATCCCATGACACCCCCACATAAACTTCTCGTTCGTGTCTACTTGCCGAACCTTCTAAATTGATCGCAGGTAAACGGCGAGCTTCTGAAGCTCTTAATGCCGCCTCTGTACTCTCGAATTCTTTTTGTTGAGCAAGGAAAGTCGGATTATTATTAATATCCGGATTACGATATTGCTGTAAGAATTTTACCGGATCAACTTTCGTGAAAGGATCGTCTAACGCACTCTCATCAACAGCTTGTCCTGAATAACGAGAGAGCTGGCTTAGACTGGTATAAAGAATTCTTTCTTGTTGAGCAATGGTTGCCTCAACCTGATTACGGCGAGATTGTGCCTCATTAAGTTCAGACTCACGACCGACATCATAAGAAACAATCACTTTTAAATCTTGAATTAGTTTCTCATGTCGGACTAAACTTTCACGATATACCTTAATACTTTCCTTAGCACGCAAAGCGACCAAATAATATTCACCTATCTTCTGCCCTACTTGCTCTCTAGTTTCAGTAAACTTATGGCGATAATAGCCTTCTTTACTTTTATCTCGTTCAATTTCTGCCTCAACAGCTCCCCAAGAATAGAGATTAACTTTACCGTTAAGACTCATACCAGAACGGCGTTCACTACTATATTTATGCTTTTGAGCTAATACACCTGTATTACTTAACGAAACCACCGGCAAATGCCCGGCTTCCGAAATCTTTACTTGGCTTTCTGTTCTTTGCAATATTTGCTCTTGCCTCATCTAAAGTCGGATCAGCTGTTAACGCATATTGCATAATATTTTTTAACGTTTCCGCCTGAGCAAAACTCGGCATAAAAAAAGCACAGCTACTCAAGATTACTAATACTGTTTTTTTCATATTTTTCATTTCATATTTACTCATTGTTTGAAAAAAATCTTACATAATTTTGCAAGACTAAAAATGTATTCCATTCTATATTACTTATTCATATAGAACCTAGCTGACTTTCGATTTTTACGCTTATGTAAATAACCTTACAAATCCCTGTTATCATCACACCCAAATAAGCGGTCAAATTCAAAAAAAATCTGCACCTTAATCATCCAAAATTTCTTTGGGCTTTTGAGGTGCAGATCATTAACTTAATTTCATTTTAATCCAGGCTAAACAAATCGCCTAAGCCAATACCATTAGAAGCTTTTACTAGTATATGCTGATCGGCCTTAACAAGCTCAGGCAATACCGCCAATAATTCAGTACGTGTTGGAAATACTTGCACATCTTTATTTGATAATACTGCAGTACTTTTGTCATTTCTTCACCAACCAAAATAATACGCTTAACATTCTTTTGATTAACATATTCCAAGACTTGCTGATGATATTGCTGACTATCTTCGCCTAGCTCTAACATATCTCCTAAAATCATAAGCTTATTTGAATTTTCTACCTCAACATCCCCAAAGGCATCAATCGCGACTTGCATAGAAAGTGGATTAGCATTATAGGCTTCATTATAGACGGTAATATTTTTAGCATGATATGTCAGAGATTTTATATTTCCACGCCCCTCCACTGCTTTAAAACAATTTAATTGATTTATCGCTTTACGAATACTTAAGCCTTTATCCTTAATAATTGCCAAGATAGCCATTGCATTTAACACAAAATGTTTGCCGTTTGCCTCAAGTTTTAAAACATAGTGGCTATTCCCTAAACGAATTTTACTTAAATGCGGCTTATAGCTCACTAAACGAATATCAGCCTCGGGATGCTCACCGTAACTAACAATACGCAAATTTGCTTGTTTTGCTTTCATCGCAATCAAATCATATTGTGCAATATCTCGACAAATAATAGCGAGACTACCGACAGACATCGCTTCAAAAATTCTTGCCTTTTTAAGTGCTACTTCTTCTAAAGAATTATGATACTGCAAATGTGCGGGTGCAATATTAGTAATAATCGCAACTTCAGGCTGAACTAAAGCAGAGTTTACTGACATCTGTCCAATCGCCATTTCAACAACCCAATGTTGAGCATATTGAGAAAACTTAGCCAAATTCCAAGCGATACCAATAGGTAAATTTGCTGATCCTTGCGTCTGCTCTGTCGAACCAAATACTTGTAAAGTATGAGCTAACATTGAAACCGTTGTCGTTTTCCCTGCACTGCCGGTAATACCGTAAACATGCCCGCGAAATTGCTCACGCACAAAACGCCCAATAGCTAATACAGCTTTACGCACATCCTTAACTACTAATACCGGTACATCCAAATCAGTATATAGCTCAGGATTATCCGTAATAACACCCACCGCACCTTTTTTGATAAAAGCATTGATCCCGACTTTCCGGAAAAAGCCTTTATCCATCGTTTTACTTTGTGCGACTAAGAGAGAACCTACTTGGAAATTTTGTGAATAGGTTGCCACATTTGTTGCAAACCAAGAGTCTTCCGGAGTTCGTAACCACTTACCCGATGTCGCTAGCTCAAGATTAACCGCATTTAAAACATATTCAACGGTTTCTGATTTACTTGTATCCTTCGTCAAACTTTTTGGATATAGTCGCTCTGTCAATAAATGATGATATGCGACTAACCCTGACAAATAATGTTCTACATCATCAATACGTACGCGGAAGGTATGATGACGAATAAAACAGCCATACAAGATAGTTTCCGGTTTCTTATAGAACATCGCTAATTCAGGGAAAAACACCCCATTGACTAAATAATTGGCTCGAGTATGTAACGCTTGATAAAAATCAGCGACATCAAAACCAGCTAAAACATCACTAAATTGAGGATACTCATCCAGTTTCAATAACATTTTATGGAATGCCATACTTAGCTCAAGTAAGGTTGGGAACGTCGTAATTCGCGTACGAATAAAATCGACATAGCCCTTCACATTATCCACGGCAAATTGGAAATATTTTTTCTCCGGCTTATATTGCACTAATTCATTAGAGCAATAAGATAACCAATGATCATGAGCCTCATAGTGTTTGGCTTCAATAAAGTAGTCAAATGCTTTTGTCACACAATCCAGCCAGCGAGTATCCTTCGTTAAACCATACAGACGCATTAAACCAAAAGCCGCTTCTCCATCATAGTAAATGATACGATGCTCCGCTAACACAGATAAATCTTTGGCACTAAGAATATGTACAAACGAGCCATTCGGTTGTCGCATCGCCACAATCCCATTCGCCAATTTCTCACAAAGTGCTAAATAATCATTACAACGATTAGAATCAGGAAAAACTTGAATATATTTTACCAAAGCTAAAATCGCTACTGCATTCGCACCGAGCTTAATTTCATCATTAATTTCAACCACATAAGCCAAATTATTCGAATAATGACGAATAATTTTATGCAAAAGATAAGTCAGTGCTTTCTCAATATTTGCCGCAATTTTTGCTAATTCAACCGCTTGCATACCTTGCTTTTGACAAAGCTCATATCCTTCAATCAATGCATAGGTGCTACTTGCATGCCGTAAAGTATTATAAGTACCGATAGTTCGGCCAAAGCAAGGGAAATGGCCATACTCATAACGCCCATTAGTTAATACTTGCCGTCCTAGGTAAGCGGTAATTTTTTGAATAAGATCTGCACTGCTATTTACATTTAGGGGAGCAAATACCCGGCGTCCTTGATTACGAGGGGCTGTCGAAATTTCGCACGTTTCACCACTTGCAAGATCAAAAAAGAAACCAGCGGTCTTAAACATACATAAAGTTAAATCATCATTAAATAAAGGTATTTGGCTACTACCATGGCGTGCCTTAAAATAAATTTCTAAATTATGCTGATTAACCATTGCATGGCCAATTTCCCCCGCTGGATATAAACAAGCATTCGCGTTTAATTCAGTTTCGGTTAAAAGCAACCAAGGTTCTCTTTTTCCCTCAAAGGCAATACCGGCTCTAAAATAATTACGCTTATAATTTTTTAAGATCTGCTTAAAATCACCCCAATTATGTAAACTGGACTCCGTAACCCACTCCAAACGAATCCATTTTAAGGGACGAGGAAATTTTTCTTGTAACTTAGCTAACTTTTGTGCAAATAATTTATGCCACTCACTGTCTGACATATCCAATAAATTAGCAACAAAAGTAATAACCTTCGCACGCTCCAAACCATCTGTTGCTGATAAAATAAATGTGTTGCGTAAAACCGTTGTGACTCCCGCACTTTCCACAAATTTCTGACGGAGTGGGGAAATCACACTTTGTAACATATTGTTCATTACCATTGCCTACCTTTTCTGCTCTTCAAGCATTACATTTTGCAACAATATAGCTATTGCAAATTTTCACTCAAATTTAACCGCTTGTTATTTGTTTCTGCCCTAAATTACAAGACATAAACAAATAACCCCTCCCTTTCGGGAGGGGGTTATAATCATTAAACACTAGTCATATCAATGATTAGTAAATATAGATGCCATCTTCGATATTAACAGTTAATGTTGTGCCATCTTTCTCATAGCTATAACTATGGTAAGTCACACCATTTTGTTGAATATCTGCACCTTTAGTCCAGTAAGTTCTACCTGTAAAGATATTACCTTCCTGGATACTAGATGCATTTTGGCTACCACCATTGTTACCAAGATCCACTGTAGCGACATAAGCTCCTTTATTAATAAATACGGTTTGGTCTTCACCATTCGCATTAGCGACCCATTCTTTACCTGATGCCGTAATCTTCACATTACGTCCTTCAATATTAATTTCATCTACTCCTAGCATTTTGTTAAGTGAATATGAAGCAGTATCAGTATTAGTTGGGTAAGTATAGATATTAACTACATCTCGGTCACCAGACTGTTCACCACCTCTATCATTACCTAAGCTTTCGCCTGTTGTATAGTTAGATAAATATTCATTATAGTTTTTATTCGAACCTAAATCGATTAAACCATCAAATCTGAGGTTATGAATATTCACTGTATCACTACCTGAACCACCAACAATACTGAAGTTAGTAGTAACTGATGGAATTATTCCTGCACCAGGATCACCTAACGTAAAGGTATCATTGCCAGCTTCACCAAATACAAAAGCATCAGCACTTGTGGCCGGACTCTTAACTACATAAGTATCATCACCTTCACCAAGGTAAACACGCGTACCGCCATACTGAGAAACAACTTCAAAGATATCATCACCTTTCGCTAAGTCTACCGTAAGAATATCTCGACGACCGTCTGTGCTTGTAGCATTTGGACCATTATCGTTTGTTACAGATAACAAACCATGCCCTGCATTATTTGCTGGATCTGTACCTAATTTAATTACATCAGCAAAATCTGTTGTTACACGTGCATCTCCACCTTTCGCTGGTGAAGCAACAGTATAATTATATTTTGCATTGTTATTACCCGTAACGCTTGTAGTACCTGGTTGTGAAGCTGTTGCTTCAGATGGTCCATAATACGGTGTTAGGTCGCCGTGTAAATCAGGAACAGAAAATGCTAAGCCAGTTTTTGTTTGATCTGCGTCTGCATCAGCGTCAGCATCTGCATCAGCGTCAGCATCTGCATCAGCGTCAGCATCTGCATCAGCGTCAGCATCAGCGTCAGCATCTGCGTCTGCATCAGCGTCTGCATCTGCATCAGCGTCAGCATCTGCATCTGCATCAGCATCCGCGTCTGCATCAGCGTCAGCATCTGCATCCGCGTCAGCATCCGCGTCAGCATCTGCGTCTGCATCCGCATCTGCGTCTGCATCAGCATCAGCATCTGCATCCGCGTCTGCGTCTGCATCAGCGTCCGCATCTGCATCAGCGTCTGCGTCAGCATCAGCGTCTGCATCTGCATCAGCGTCTGCATCAGCATCTGCATCAGCGTCAGCATCTGCGTCAGCATCAGCGTCTGCATCAGCATCAGCGTCTGCATCAGCATCAGCATCTGCATCAGCGTCAGCATCTGCGTCTGCATCTGCGTCTGCATCTGCGTCTGCATCTGCGTCTGCATCTGCGTCTGCGTCTGCATCCGCGTCAGCATCTGCATCTGCATCTGCATCAGCGTCTGCGTCAGCATCTGCATCAGCGTCTGCATCCGCGTCTGCGTCCGCATCAGCGTCAGCATCTGCATCCGCATCAGCGTCAGCGTCAGCGTCAGCATCAGCGTCAGCATCTGCATCAGCGTCAGCATCTGCATCTGCATCAGCGTCAGCATCTGCATCCGCGTCTGCGTCTGCGTCCGCATCAGCGTCAGCGTCTGCATCCGCGTCAGCGTCAGCATCTGCATCCGCATCAGCGTCAGCATCTGCATCCGCGTCTGCGTCCGCATCAGCGTCAGCGTCAGCGTCAGCATCTGCATCCGCATCAGCGTCAGCATCTGCATCCGCGTCTGCGTCCGCATCCGCGTCAGCATCTGCGTCTGCATCAGCATCTGCGTCTGCATCAGCATCTGCATCAGCATCTGCGTCTGCATCAGCGTCTGCATCAGCGTCAGCATCTGCATCCGCGTCTGCATCAGCATCTGCATCTGCATCTGCATCAGCGTCTGCGTCAGCATCAGCATCTGCGTCAGCATCAGCGTCTGCGTCAGCATCTGCATCCGCGTCTGCATCAGCGTCTGCATCAGCATCAGCATCTGCATCTGCGTCCGCATCAGCGTCAGCATCAGCATCTGCATCAGCATCTGCGTCTGCATCAGCATCTGCATCTGCATCAGCGTCTGCGTCAGCATCTGCATCCGCGTCTGCATCAGCATCAGCATCAGCATCTGCGTCCGCATCAGCGTCAGCATCTGCATCAGCATCTGCGTCTGCATCAGCATCTGCGTCTGCATCAGCGTCAGCGTCTGCATCCGCGTCAGCATCTGCATCTGCATCAGCATCTGCATCAGCGTCTGCGTCAGCATCTGCATCCGCGTCTGCGTCCGCATCAGCGTCAGCATCTGCATCCGCGTCTGCGTCCGCATCAGCGTCAGCATCTGCATCCGCATCAGCGTCAGCATCTGCGTCTGCATCAGCGTCAGCATCAGCGTCTGCGTCAGCATCTGCATCAGCGTCAGCATCAGCATCCGCGTCTGCATCAGCATCTGCGTCTGCATCAGCATCTGCGTCCGCATCAGCGTCTGCATCAGCATCTGCGTCCGCATCAGCGTCTGCATCTGCATCTGCATCAGCGTCAGCATCTGCATCTGCATCAGCATCAGCGTCAGCATCCGCGTCTGCATCCGCATCAGCGTCAGCGTCAGCATCTGCATCAGCGTCAGCGTCAGCATCTGCATCAGCGTCAGCATCTGCATCAGCGTCAGCATCAGCATCTGCGTCAGCATCTGCATCAGCGTCAGCGTCAGCATCAGCATCAGCGTCTGCGTCAGCATCAGCATCCGCGTCTGCATCCGCATCAGCGTCAGCATCTGCATCAGCGTCCGCGTCCGCGTCTGCGTCCGCATCAGCGTCAGCGTCTGCATCAGCGTCTGCATCTGCATCAGCGTCTGCATCTGCATCAGCGTCAGCATCTGCATCTGCATCCGCGTCAGCATCAGCGTCAGCATCTGCGTCTGCATCAGCGTCTGCATCTGCATCTGCATCAGCGTCAGCATCTGCATCCGCGTCTGCATCTGCATCAGCGTCAGCATCTGCGTCTGCGTCTGCATCAGCATCAGCATCAGCATCTGCGTCAGCATCTGCGTCTGCGTCAGCATCTGCGTCCGCATCAGCGTCAGCGTCAGCGTCTGCATCTGCATCTGCATCTGCATCAGCGTCAGCATCTGCATCAGCGTCAGCATCTGCGTCCGCATCAGCGTCAGCGTCTGCATCCGCGTCAGCATCTGCGTCAGCATCTGCGTCAGCATCTGCATCCGCGTCAGCATCTGCGTCTGCATCAGCATCTGCGTCAGCATCTGCATCCGCGTCTGCATCTGCATCTGCATCTGCATCTGCATCTGCGTCACTGTCATCTACATCAATCAGATCTGCAATATCGTCCCCATCTTTATCCGTAATACCGGTATGATTTGGATCTTCATTTGGAACAGTTGATTCGTCTTTATTTAATTTACCATCACCGTCAGTATCTTCATCGCCATCAGGTGTGCCATCGTTATCTGAATCAGAATCATATGGATCTAAATTATTGTTTGGATCGTTATCCTTACGAGTTGCATCTTCATCTGCGTCTGATACGCCGTCACCGTCTGAATCTTTATCTTTTAAGTCAGGCGTACCGTCACCATCTGTATCTGTGATACCGGTGTGGTTCGGGTCTTCATCCGGAGTTGTTGACTCGTCTTTATCTTTGATGCCGTCGCCATCGGTGTCATCGTCACCGTCTTTTTTGCCGTCATCATTTGAATCGTCATCTTGCGGATTTGTACCGTTATCTTTCTCGTCTGCGTCTGATACGCCGTCGCCGTCTGAATCTTTATCTTTTAAGTCAGGCGTGCCGTCACCGTCTGTATCTGTGATACCGGTGTGGTTCGGGTCTTCATCCGGAGTCGTTGACTCATCTTTATCTTTGATGCCGTCGCCATCGGTGTCATCGTCACCGTCTTTTTTGCCGTCATCATTTGAATCGTCATCTTGCGGATTTGTACCGTTATCTTTCTCGTCTGCGTCTGATACGCCGTCGCCGTCTGAATCTTTATCTTTTAAGTCAGGCGTGCCGTCACCGTCTGTATCTGTGATACCAGTGTGGTTCGGGTCTTCATCCGGAGTCGTTGACTCATCTTTATCTTTGATGCCGTCGCCGTCTGTATCTTCATCGCCATCCGGAGTACCGTCTTTATCCGAATCTTTATCTTTCGGATCAGTGCCGTTATCTTTCTCGTCTGCGTCTGATACGCCGTCACCGTCTGAATCTTTATCTTTTAAGTCAGGCGTGCCGTCACCGTCTGTATCTGTGATACCGGTGTGGTTCGGGTCTTCATCCGGAGTTGTTGACTCGTCTTTATCTTTGATACCGTCGCCGTCTGTATCTTCATCGCCATCCGGAGTACCGTCTTTATCCGAATCTTTATCTTTCGGATCAGTGCCGTTATCTTTCTCGTCTGCGTCTGATACGCCGTCACCGTCTGAATCTTTATCTTTTAAGTCAGGCGTGCCATCACCGTCTGTATCTGTGATACCGGTGTGGTTCGGGTCTTCATCCGGAGTTGTTGACTCGTCTTTATCTTTGATGCCGTCGCCATCGGTGTCATCGTCACCGTCTTTTTTGCCGTCATCATTTGAATCGTCATCTTGCGGATTTGTACCGTTATCTTTCTCGTCTGCGTCTGATACGCCGTCACCGTCTGAATCTTTATCTTTTAAGTCAGGCGTGCCGTCACCATCTGTATCTGTGATACCGGTGTGGTTCGGGTCTTCATCCGGAGTTGTTGACTCGTCTTTATCTTTGATACCGTCGCCGTCTGTATCTTCATCGCCATCCGGAGTACCGTCTTTATCCGAATCTTTATCTTTCGGATCAGTGCCGTTATCTTTCTCGTCTGCGTCTGATACGCCGTCACCGTCTGAATCTTTATCTTTTAAGTCAGGCGTGCCGTCACCGTCTGTATCTGTGATACCAGTGTGGTTCGGGTCTTCATCCGGAGTTGTTGACTCATCTTTATCTTTGATGCCGTCGCCGTCTGTATCTTCATCGCCATCCGGAGTACCGTCTTTATCCGAATCTTTATCTTTCGGATCAGTGCCGTTATCTTTCTCGTCTGCGTCTGATACGCCGTCACCGTCTGAATCTTTATCTTTTAAGTCAGGCGTGCCGTCACCGTCTGTATCTGTGATACCGGTGTGGTTCGGGTCTTCATCCGGAGTTGTTGACTCATCTTTATCTTTGATGCCGTCGCCGTCTGTATCTTCATCGCCATCTGGAGTACCGTCTTTATCCGAATCTTTATCTTTCGGATCAGTGCCGTTATCTTTCTCGTCTGCGTCTGATACGCCGTCGCCATCTGAATCTTTATCTTTTAAGTCAGGCGTGCCGTCACCGTCTGTATCTGTGATACCGGTGTGGTTCGGGTCTTCATCCGGAGTTGTTGACTCATCTTTATCTTTGATGCCGTCGCCGTCTGTATCTTCATCGCCATCCGGAGTACCGTCTTTATCCGAATCTTTATCTTTCGGATCAGTGCCGTTATCTTTCTCGTCTGCGTCTGATACGCCGTCACCGTCTGAATCTTTATCTTTTAAGTCAGGCGTGCCGTCACCGTCTGTATCTGTGATACCGGTGTGGTTCGGGTCTTCATCCGGAGTTGTTGACTCATCTTTATCTTTGATGCCGTCGCCGTCTGTATCTTCATCGCCATCCGGAGTACCGTCTTTATCCGAATCTTTATCTTTCGGATCAGTGCCGTTATCTTTCTCGTCTGCGTCTGATACGCCGTCACCGTCTGAATCTTTATCTTTTAAGTCAGGCGTGCCGTCACCGTCTGTATCTGTGATACCGGTGTGGTTCGGGTCTTCATCCGGAGTTGTTGACTCGTCTTTATCTTTGATACCGTCGCCGTCTGTATCTTCGTCGCCGTCTGGAGTACCGTCTTTATCCGAATCTTTATCTTTCGGATCAGTGCCGTTATCTTTCTCGTCTGCGTCTGATACACCGTCACCGTCTGAATCTTTATCTTTTAAGTCAGGCGTGCCGTCACCGTCTGTATCTGTGATACCGGTGTGGTTCGGGTCTTCATCCGGAGTTGTTGACTCGTCTTTATCTTTGATACCGTCGCCGTCTGTATCTTCGTCGCCGTCTGGAGTACCGTCTTTATCCGAATCTTTATCTTTCGGATCAGTGCCGTTATCTTTCTCGTCTGCGTCTGATACGCCGTCACCGTCTGAATCTTTATCTTTTAAGTCAGGCGTGCCGTCACCGTCTGTATCTGTGATACCGGTATGGTTCGGGTCTTCATCCGGAGTTGTTGACTCGTCTTTATCTTTGATACCGTCGCCGTCTGTATCTTCATCGCCATCCGGAGTACCGTCTTTATCCGAATCTTTATCTTTCGGATCAGTGCCGTTATCTTTCTCATCTGCGTCTGATACGCCGTCGCCGTCTGAATCTTTATCTTTTAAGTCAGGCGTGCCGTCACCGTCTGTATCTGTGATACCGGTGTGGTTCGGGTCTTCATCCGGAGTTGTTGACTCGTCTTTATCTTTGATACCGTCGCCGTCTGTATCTTCGTCGCCGTCTGGAGTACCGTCTTTATCCGAATCTTTATCTTTCGGATCAGTGCCGTTATCTTTCTCGTCTGCGTCTGATACGCCGTCACCGTCTGAATCTTTATCTTTTAAGTCAGGCGTGCCGTCACCGTCTGTATCTGTGATACCAGTGTGGTTCGGGTCTTCATCCGGAGTTGTTGACTCGTCTTTATCTTTGATACCGTCGCCGTCTGTATCTTCGTCGCCGTCTGGAGTACCGTCTTTATCCGAATCTTTATCTTTCGGATCAGTGCCGTTATCTTTCTCGTCTGCGTCTGATACGCCGTCACCGTCTGAATCTTTATCTTTTAAGTCAGGCGTGCCGTCACCGTCTGTATCTGTGATACCGGTATGGTTCGGGTCTTCATCCGGAGTTGTTGACTCGTCTTTATCTTTGATACCGTCGCCGTCTGTATCTTCGTCGCCGTCTGGAGTACCGTCTTTATCCGAATCTTTATCTTTCGGATCAGTGCCGTTATCTTTCTCGTCTGCGTCTGATACGCCGTCACCGTCTGAATCTTTATCTTTTAAGTCAGGCGTGCCGTCACCGTCTGTATCTGTGATACCGGTATGGTTCGGGTCTTCATCCGGAGTTGTTGACTCGTCTTTATCTTTGATGCCGTCGCCGTCTGTATCTTCATCGCCATCCGGAGTACCGTCTTTATCCGAATCTTTATCTTTCGGATCAGTGCCGTTATCTTTCTCGTCTGCGTCTGATACGCCGTCACCGTCTGAATCTTTATCTTTTAAGTCAGGCGTGCCGTCACCGTCTGTATCTGTGATACCGGTGTGGTTCGGGTCTTCATCCGGAGTTGTTGACTCGTCTTTATCTTTGATACCGTCGCCGTCTGTATCTTCGTCGCCATCCGGAGTACCGTCTTTGTCTGTGTCGTTATCGTTTGGATCTGTACCGTTTGCTTTTTCATCTGCATCTGATACGCCATCGCCGTCTGAATCTTGACCTTTTGGTGCATCGGTATCTTTCGCTGTACCTTTTCCTTCATCTGAAACATTACCTGCTTCATCTTCATTTGTTGATACAACGTCTGTTCCGCCTTTAACGTCTTCTTCTGGAATCGTGATAACACCTGTATCTGGATCAACGGTCACACCATCTGTTGGGTCGTTGTCTTTCCATTTACCGTCGTCGCCTTTTTCAAACGTTTTGGTCTGTTCGTTACCATCTTCATCTGTGTACGTTACAGTAGTCTTATCTGCATCGTCCGCTGGGGTAATGGTTACTGAACCATCGTCGTTTGGCGTTACTGTCGGTGGTACTGGTGCATCTGTATCTGCACCACCATTGTTACCATTATCATCGTCATCAGCTAAAAGAAGTGTAGCCGCTAACACACCTACTGCACCAGCAATCCACCACGGGCTAAATACCCAGAATGGGCTATGAAGTTCTGTACCACCTAACGCTTGTGGAGCAATCACTTCTTCTGCCAATACACTAATCGCATCTGAAGATACGCCAGATTCTGGTACGTATGCATACATTTTGCCATTTTCGTGTAAACCAACGATCATATCGCTAGCTTCACCATTTTCATCATAATAATTTTCAATGATGATATCCGGTGTTACATCACCGTCTTCTAAAGTAATAACAAGGTTATTACCTTCACGTTTTGTAATAATATTTTGTGGACCAAAACCAGTATTGTCATTAATTAGTTGGTAGTTCACATCATTATTATCTGCTTTAATCGTTAAAACTTCGCCTTTCGTTACTTTGTAACTGGCTACTTCACGATTTGCATCAAGTACTTTTACAGTTGTACTTGTTGAAGTTACATTGGGTAATGCCATTCAACAATTCCTTATATTTGATTACAATTATTTATTGCCATAAACGACAATTTCTACACGACGATTTGGTTGGTTACAAACCGAACGCTCTTTTTTGTTTTTAGGATGCAATACTGCACAATTTGGCACTAAGAAATCTTGTGCACCATAGCCAACAGCTTCAACACGTGCTGTGATTCCGTGCTCTTTTAATGCTTTGCTTACAGTTTCAGCACGACGCTCTGAAAGTTTTTGGTTATATGCTTTACGGCCCTCTGGGTCTGTATAACCGCTGACTACGATACGGTTGATATTGCTTGCATCTAATGTTTTGATGTGTTTTGCAAAATCAGCGATCTGTTTTTTACCTTCAGGCAGTACAGAAACATAGTTTGATTTATTAATCGGGAATAATGCACTTGCTGATAAATCCACAGCGACAATTACTGGTTCACAATTTTTATGTGTTACTACGCGAGATAATGTGTTTTTCACTAATTTAAGCGAAGCCATTTCTTGTTCAGCAACATCTTTAGTTACTTTAGTTAGTACTGCTTGACCTTTTGCATCTGAAGTAACTCGAATATAACCAATTTCTTGGACAGGAAGAGTATATCTAGCCCCCTCTGTACGATTACCAAATGCAGTATCTGAAGTACGTGATGCACTAAATAATTGTTTTGATGCACAAACGGCAATCGGTGTATATGATTTCTCTAAAAGAGATGCTTGATAATCTCCATTTACATACACGTTAATTGCTTCACCTGTCACCGATTCCGGACGATAAAACACTGCTAGTGCTTGGTTTTCTTGTAAACCTTTAGTGGTTAATTCGGTATTACCATAATTATCCCAATGCTCTAGTGTGCCTTCCGGAGTACGAACAGAACAAGCTGATAAAGCTACCGCAACAGTTGCTACTGTAAGTAGTTTTTTCATAGAAGTTTCCTATTTCTATATGTTTTAAGCCCACAAAATTGATATTATTTGAAGTTACTCCAACATATCAAAAGTGACAACTTTGCCTGAGTTACAGGCAAATCTTTATAAGTATATATATATATATATATATTGCAAACTATATTACCTTCTATACATTTACTGACAAAACCAATATTTGTAGAATTAGGAATAGAAGATAAGTTAAGCTAAATTATGGCTATATAATGTCAGTCAAATTTGGTATAGTTCACACCACTTATATTTTTATATTCAAACTCAATAGGAGAAACAAAATGGCACGTCGTCCACTTGTAATGGGTAACTGGAAATTAAACGGTAGCAAAGCATTTACCAAAGAGTTAGTTGCAGGCTTAAAAGCAGAATTAGCGGATGTAAAAGGCTGTGATGTTGCAATCGCTCCACCGGTCATGTACTTAGCGGAAGCAGAAGCCGCATTAGCAGGTCAGTCAGTAATTGCATTAGGCGCACAAAACGTAGATGTAAATGTACAAGGTGCATTTACCGGTGACATTTCAACCGAAATGTTAAAAGATTTCGGTGCAAAATATATCATTATCGGTCACTCTGAACGCCGTACTTACCACAAAGAAAGTGATGAGTTTGTTGCGAAAAAATTCGGTGCGTTAAAAGCGGCGGGTTTAGTACCAGTATTATGTATCGGTGAAACCGAAGCGGAAAACGAAGCGGGTCAAACAGAAGCGGTATGTGCAAAACAAATTGATGCGGTAATCGATGCATTAGGTGTTGAAGCATTCAACGGTGCGGTAATCGCATATGAGCCGATTTGGGCTATCGGTACAGGTAAATCTGCAACTCCAGCTCAAGCACAAGCAGTTCACGCATTCATCCGTGGTCACATCGTCGCTAAATCACAAGCGGTTGCGGACCAAGTAATCATCCAATATGGTGGTTCTGTGAACGATGCGAACGCAGCGGAATTATTCACACAACCGGATATCGACGGTGCATTAGTCGGTGGTGCATCATTAAAAGCACCGGCATTTGCGGTTATCGTAAAAGCGGCGGAAAAAGCGAAAGCGTAATTCATTGATAGATAAACAAAGCGGTCGAACTTGTAAAAAACTTTACAAATTCGACCGCTTTTTTATGCTTCATTTTGCATCGCCATAAAGGCTAATCCTCTCCGTTCGGCAATACGATGCTTATTACGCCAAATCTGAGAAATCCGACGTGATTTATTATTACTGAGTAATTTTTTCGGTTTTTTAACTTTACGTCTCATAAGCTATCCTTCAAACTAGAATCAAAGTCTTGTATCTCATTTGGCTGAGTAGGTTCAGCTACTTCCGGTAATTGATTTTGCTGATCTTCTATACGTTGATGATTGATGATACTGCTATAGTAGCGGCGAATATTCTCAACATATTGAAACGCCTCAAATCCTCTCGCATATCCATATTTTAAGTTACTATAATGACGTTTTTCTGCAAGAAGCGGTAAGTTTTTCTTTACATCCAGCCAATTATCCGGATTACCACCAAGCTGTTTGGTCAAACGTCTTACATCGAGTAAATGTCCTAAGCCCATATTATAGGCGACTAATCCATACCAAATTCTATCTTCTTTCGGCACAGTTTCTGGCACTTGAGACATTAGCAAATGCAGGTATTCCGCTCCGGCACGAATACTTTGCTCAGCATTGGTTCTATCCGTTACTTTCATACGATCCGCCGTATCTCTGGTTAACATCATCATTCCCCGAACCCCAGTCGGAGAGGTTGCATTCGGATCCCAATGTGACTCTTGGTAAGCAATTGCGACTAACATCTGCCACTCTAATTCACCACGATATTTCTCAAACAACGCTTGATACTTAGGTAATACCGATTTAATGGCACTTAAATAACTTTGAATATCTACATAATCAAAATGTACCAAATGATTAAAATATTTTTCCTCTATACGAGAAATTAATCCGGTTTCATTGGCATTATCCATAAAATCCAATACTGCCGCTTGTAGCTCGCTGTAAGAACTGTTTGGCAAATACCATAACACCGGCATTTCATCAGTAAGGTCAAAACCAACGGCAATATTCGGACGAATATGCTGTGCGACAGAAATATCAACCGAAACCGCCACCGTATAAGGAATTTTACCTTCTGCAACTTGTAACAACAGTTCTTCTTGTGTGAATTGGTCGGTAATTTGCCAGTTTAAATTCGGATTTTCTTCTTTTAAACGCTGTAGAATTGGCAATACGGCAGAACCGGCAGGAATCACCAAGCTCTCTTTTAATTCTGATAATTTATAGGGACGATTTTCCCCTTTTTTATATACTACTTGCCAAGACGCCGAATAATATGATGCACCAATCTGAAACTGTTCGCCCAGTTCCGGTTGATACAACATACCAGCCGTGACCAAATCAACTTTATTCTCTTTTAATGCATTAAATAATCGTTCACTATTATCAAAGGTTTTAATCGATAAATTAACGCCTAAATAATCAGCAAAGGCTTTAGACAGTTCATATTCAATACCAGCAAGACCATCTGCACCCACAAAATAAGAAAGCGGATGATTTATCATACCAACTGTAATCACTTTTTTCTGCTGAATCTGGCTATAACGATTTTCTTCCGCTTGCATTAATTGTTGCCATGGGAAGACCATATCCCATGCCCACAGCAAAAGTGCAATACCGGCAATTAATCTGACAAATAACCCTTTCAATATGTAATCCTCAAGATGCGATAATCAATATAAGTCTAGCGGAATTTATTCGATTACGGAATAACCTACGCAGAGATTTATTTGGCTAAACAATATGAAAAATAACTAAGAGAAATCTTATTAATAAATAAAATAATAATTGAATTTTAAATGGGATATAAAAGAATATTTTGAAATGGCGCACCCGAGAGGATTCGAACCTCTGACCGCTCGGTTCGTAGCCGAGTACTCTATCCAGCTGAGCTACGGGTGCGTTGTATTTTGAATGGTGAGTTATTTAGTTTTATCAGCGACCATTTTAATTTGAATAGAGTAGAAATTAAAATGGCGCACCCGAGAGGATTCGAACCTCTGACCGCTCGGTTCGTAGCCGAGTACTCTATCCAGCTGAGCTACGGGTGCGTGATAAAGTAAATGGCGGTGAGAGAGGGATTCGAACCCTCGATAGAGCTTTTGAACCCTATACTCCCTTAGCAGGGGAGCGCCTTCAGCCTGCTCGGCCATCTCACCACTCACTGTGTCTATGCGGTGCATATTACTAGAATAAAAAAATATGTCAAACGCTTTTTCTTAAAAATCTGAAAAAATCGGGCATTTGTCTATGGAATAAACAGAATGGCTGATTTTTGCAATTCTTATGAATAAATCTCAAACATATCATATAGTTAGCCTATATTTGCTGAATATTATTCGGTTTATGCCTTTAGCGACCGAATAAAAAATAAAGCGGTCATTTTTGCTGACTATTTTGCAATAGTTTGTTCAAAAATGACCGCTTACTTATTTTAAAAACTAAGCCACTTTTTTCACCACGCTGACGCGATAGCGTTTATCAAACATACAGAGTAAGCCGCCGAATACCATAAACAATCCGCCAATCCAAATCCAACGAATAAACGGTTTATAGTACAAGCGAACACCCCATGAGCCGTCTTCTAATTTTTCGCCTAACGCAAAGATAAAGGTCACGGCTGAAGCCCCAATCAATCGCGCCTTCCGTCATTCCCATTTTACTCACATTATAGAAACGTTTTTCCGCATTTAAGGTCGCTTCATACTTTCCTTGACGAGAAATTTCAATTTCAGCCGTACCGCCTTGATAATTCGCCCCATCGGTAATTTTGATACCTTTAAAGGTAAAATCATAACCTTGTAGCTGAACCTGATCCCCAACATTCATACGAACATTTTTTTCTACGCTATAGTTTTGGCTAAATGCGATACCGAAAACGGTCATCGCTACCCCAACGTGTGCTAATACCATTCCCCAGTGCGAACGAGAAAGTTTAAACACTCCTGATAGGAACGAATGGCGATGAGTCGCACGCTGATGTAATTCATATAGGCTCAGAATCACAATAAGTGCTCGCCATCATTACACCTAATACAGATGTCACCGTAATACGATCATGCAAGACATAAGGTAAAGCAAAGCCTAATACCACCATCATCACTAACGCAATCAATACCGGTGTTCTGATTGCAGATATTTGATCTCTACGCCATTTCACTAATGGACCGATACCTAAAATAAATGAAAACGGTATCATTAAAATCAGGAACATCTGATCAAAGAACGGTGCGCCGATAGAGATCGTCCCTAAACCAATTTGCTTATGGACTAAAGGTAATAACGTACCTAAAAATACCACAGATAAAAACGCCATCAGCATAATGTTATTAATTAATAACATTGATTCTCTTGAATAACGCTCGTAATTATCCAAACTCTTAATTTTCGAACCTTGGAAAGCATATAGTAGCAATGAGCCACCGATAACCAACACTAGATAGGCAAGAATATATAAGCCACGGGTTGGGTCAGATGCAAATGCGTGTACTGAAACCAAAATTCCCGAACGTACTAAGAATGTCCCTAATAAACAAAGTGAGAAGGCTAAAATCGCTAGCAGTACAGTCCATGCTTTAAACGTTCCGCGTTTTTCCGTTACCGCTAAAGAGTGAATCAATGCCGTTCCGGCAAGCCATGGCATTAATGAAGCATTTTCAACCGGATCCCAGAACCACCAGCCGCCCCAGCCTAATTCATAATATGCCCACCACGAGCCTAATACGATACCGAGTGTTAAGAAAACCCAAGTCGCCATTGTCCAAGGACGTGACCAACGAGCCCAAGCGGTATCTAATCGTCCGGTCATCAATGATGCAATCGCAAATGCAAAAGCAACTGAGAATCCGACATATCCCATATACAATAACGGCGGATGGAAAATCAAACCGACATCTTGCAACATTGGATTTAATTCTCGTCCGTCAGCTGGGAAATCAGGGAAAGTACGATTGAACGGATTTGAGCTAAAAATAAGGAAAATTAAAAAACCAATGCTGATTAACCCCATGACACTCAGCACGCGAGCAACCGCTTCTTCCGGCATTTGACGCGATAGTGCCGCCACAGCCACAGACCAAAGCGAAAGCAACCAAACCCACAATAACATCGAGCCTTCATGTGAGCCCCAAACTGCCGACAAACGGTATTGAATCGGTAAAGTCGAGTTAGAATTATTTACTACATACTGTACGCTGAAATCGTTAACCGCAAATAAATAAAATAGTGAGCCAAATGAAATTGTTAAGGCTAGAAACATCGCCCATGTCATCGGGCGAGCCAATGCCATCAGCGTACTATTGTGTTTTTGTGCACCAATAAGCGGTAAAATTGCCAAGAAAATTGACAAACCAAGGGCAAGTGCTAACGCATAATTGCCTAATTCTGCAACCATTATTTTGATTCCCCTTGTAAGGTTTTCAATGTTTTCTCCATTTCGGCTTTATCACGTTCCGAAGTTTCGGTTAAATCGGATTCCGATACCCCCATCTTATTGTGTTTCTGTTTTAACTTATCGCCTAATTCCGGTGGCATATAGTTTTCATCATGTTTTGCTAACACTTCCGTTGCTCTTAAACGAGTTGGCTCAATCAACACACCTTGTGCCACAATACCTTGCCCTTCACGGAATAAGTCAGGTAAGATACCTTCATATTCAACCGTAATTGATGGTCCAACATCATTCACATCAAATTCAACTTTTAAGGTTTTGTCATCACGTTTTACCGTATCTTCAACCACCATACCGCCAACGCGGATACGTTGCCCCACTTCTGGTTTTTGTTCCGGATCATCATTCTTACCATTTACAATTTCCGATGGCGTATAAAATAAGTCGATATTTTGGCTTAACGCATAGAGGGTTAAACCGGCGACTACTGCCATACCGAATAGGATTGAAACCACCACTTTCAATCGAGATTTACGTCTTGGATTCATAGTAATCACCTTTCAAAAATGCCAAATATGCATTAAAAATTTAAATTAAAAGACTGTGTGTAGAATAACAAAAAATAAAAAAACTTTCGCCTATTAGTTCAAATACGCCAACATAAGTTTTGCGTTTTCTCAAACACTCTACCTCTAAAGAAGTAAGCGGTCTGATTTCAACAACATTTTGTTATCATCAGACCGCTTATATTTTTTGCGTATTGAATTGATAAAATAGCGGTTATTTTTTATCTCTATTTGCAAGAAATCTGAAAAAACAACCGCTAATTCTTAATTATTTTTATTTAACTGTGCTTCACGAGCTAATTCTTTTTTCACGCCCTGCAAAATTTGTTTTTGCTCTCGGCGAGAAAGCCAAATTAATCCTGCCACGGCTAAGAACGAAATACCATAAGAAAGCCACACATAAAAACCGTATTTATCCATCGCTAAAAATTCAGCGAATGAATTAAACTGAAACGTTAATGTCATTATTTACTCCTATTTTACGTGATTGCTGACTAATGCTTTTACCCACGGACGTTTACGCTCATCATTTAATAAAGCGATGCGATAACGCCAAATACTGAACCATGCCGTAAAAATTAAACTCCCGAAAATCGCCAACAATAACGGAATTAACATTTCCACCGCCATTGACGGTTTATCTAATTTAGTAATTGTCGCCCCTTGATGTAAGGTATTCCACCACTCTACTGAGAAGTGAATAATCGGTAAGTTAATCACACCGACAACAGATAATACCCCAGCGACTTTCGCTCCAGTTTGTTTATCTTGGAAAGCAGAGTAAAGTGCCATTACACCGATATAAAGGAAGAAAAGGACTAACGCTGAGGTTAAGCGAGCATCCCATACCCACCAAGTTCCCCACATTGGTTTACCCCAAATCGCACCGGTTGCCAAAGAAATAAAAGCAAAAACCAATCCGATTGGTGCCATTGAAATCATTGCCAAATTTGCTTGGCGAATCTGCCACACTAATGCGACTAATGCCGCTACCGCCATTGAACCATATACGCCCATCGACCAAATTGCCGCCGGCACGTGAATAAAGATAATACGGTAGCTCTCACCTTGTTGGTAATCCTTAGGTGCAAAACCGAGTCCCCAAACAAAGGCTACTGTTAACATCATAAAACTTAACCAACCTAATACAGGTTGAATTTTCCCCAGTAATCGGTATTGTGTTTCCGATTTCGCATAGGGATGAAGCCACTTCCACATAACATCTCCAAATTACAAAAAGACTAAAAAATTTAACCGCTTTATTGAAGGCTGATTCGCAACGCCCCTGCGATGGCAAAAGGGGAAAACGTCAGAGTTAACGCTAAAATCGCCCCAATGATCGCTAATTGACCACTGTATCCCATATTTAACGTTGCCGCTTCCAATACCGCGGCAGACAAAAATCAATACCGGCAGAAATAAAGGTAAAATCAGCAAACTTAATAATGTTCCACCTTTACGCAAACCAACGGTCAAGGCGACACCGATTGCACCTAAACAGCTCAGAATTGGTGTGCCGAGTAATAAAGTTAAGACTAACGCCCACCAAACTTGTGTTTCTAAAGACAGTAAAATTGCCGCAATGGGTGAGAGTAAAATTAAAGGTAATCCAGTTAAAAGCCAATGAGCGATGACTTTAGCCAAAGCCACTTGCGGTAAACCGACCGGCGACAACATTAACTGCTCTAGCGAACCATCTAAATAATCATCACGAAATAAGCGTTCAAATGAAAGCAATGCTGAAAGTAATGCCGCAACCCACGCCACACCCGGTGCAATTTTGCCCAATAATTCTGGATTCGGTCCCATTAATAAGGGAAATAGAGTAATAACAATCAAAAAAAACCATAACGGATTTAAAATTTCCGCCGGTTTTCTAAAAGCGATAGTTAATTCACGCTGAATAATAGTCAACAAAATCATAGTTTAAATTGATCCAAAGATAAGATGCTCACCCGATCACTTTCAGCCGTTTGGTGACTGGTAAAAATAACCATTCCACCATGCTCACAATGTTGCTCAATATGAGCAATTAAATCCGCGACACCTTTCTTATCTATCGCGGTAAAAGGCTCATCTAAAATCCAAAGTTTTTGCTTAGTCAGCCATAATTTTGCCAAAGCGACACGGCGTTGCTGACCGGCAGAAAGATGCGAACAGGCTAAATCTTCACGTCCAATTAATCCCACCTTGTCCAACGCATGCCATAGTGAATCGTTATCTAATGGAAGCCCTTGAATTTTCTGATAAAAACGTAAATTTTCCCAAGGCGAAAGTTCAGGTTTTACACCCGCGTGATGGGCAAGATAAAATAGCTCGGCATAATATTCATCACGTTGTTTTTGAATCGGCACGTTATTCCACAAAACCTCACCTTCAGCAGGTACTGCAAGTCCAGCTAAAATACGTAATAAACTGGTTTTACCTATCCCATTATGTCCTTCGATCTGTACCCATTCCCCTGTGCTAACAGAAAAATCACAATGCTCGAATAAACGATTCTCGCCTCGTTCACAAGCCAAATTGGAAATAGTCAGTAAATTGCTATGTATCATAACGATGAATAAGAAAGAAAAGATAGGCAGAGTTTAACATAAGAGCGGAATTTAACGTAGTTATATCATTACTACTTTAGAGGTAATAAGCGGTTGAATTTCAGCATTTTTTTGCAAAAATTGATAGGAATCAAACCGCTTTACAAACCGAGAATTTCTTTCACAAAAGGGACGGTTAATTTGCGTTGAGCCTGCAGAGAAGCACGATCTAAACGGTCTAACTCAGTAGATAATGTCTGTAAATCTCGATCTAAACGTTTAAGTAGAAAATTCGCCACCTCATCGGAAAGATCCATGCCTTTTTGGTAAGCCCTACGTTGTAAAATCGTGCGTTTTTGTTCATCATTCAAATCATACAAATGATATACCTCACCCCACGTTAGACGAGAACGAAGATCCGGCAAAGAAACCTTTAGCTGATTTGGAGGGCAATCTGCACTGATCAGCAACAATGTTTTATGTCCGTTACCAAATAAACTTTGTTGCTCACGAATTAAATTAAAAAGATCAAAAATAGCGAGTTCCCATTCCTCATTACCTACAATCGCCTGAATGTCATCTAAACAAATCACATCCAACTGATTCGCATTATCCAACACCATTGGCGAAAAATACTGAGATTTTTCTAAAGGAATATAGCTTGAAGTTTGTTGATTGAGCAGATAATGATTACTGACCGCTTTTAAAAGATGACTTTTACCGCTACTCTTCCCACCCCAAATATAGAAAAACGGTCGCTGTACATCGATAAAATTTTGACGCAATGAATCCAACAGCACCAAACTGTTTTCCGCATAAAAATTCTCAAAGGTTTCATCATCAACTTGATGAATCGGTAACAAAAGTTGTAATGACATTCTATTCACACTAAATGCAAACTAAATTCTTTATTTTTCATATTAGTAATATGACTTGTCGCTAATCCCTTATCTGTAATAAGGTCTGAGAAATGATTTAAATGCACAGCACAAAATAATGAATATTTTCCATATTTACTGCTATCTGCTACTAATACTTTACGTTTAGCATTTTGAGCTAATAACATTTTTAAATATGCTTTTTCTTCTGTAGGAGCTGTAACACCTTTTTCCATACTCCATGAATTACAACTTACAAATGCAATATCGGGATAGATATTTTGTAAAAAATTCTGACCATGATTTCCAATACATGATTGACTGCTATTATCAATCCTACCTCCGGTCATAATCACTTCAATTTGTTTATATTCAGATAATAGTAAAGCGATATGTAAATCTGTCGTAATAACTCTAAGTGTCATATGAGCAATTTTCTTCGCTATACACAATGTCGTTGTGCCTGCATCCAAAACAATAGAATCCCCAGGAGAAATAAGAGAAACAGCATACTCTGCAATCCTATCTTTCTCCGCAATATATTGTAACTGTTTTTCGTTAGTCGTTGGTTGATGAGGAATAAATTGATTAAGACTAATACCGCCATGTGTACGTAAAATCGTACCTTCATTACTTAATTTAACTAAATCACGTCTAATCGTTGCTGGTGAAGCATTGGTCACTTTTACTAATTGATCTACAGTTGCAATACTGTGATTCTTTAAAAAAAGAATTATTTGGTCTAATCTATCATTCACAATAATATTTCCCAGCTAGTTATTTATAGCTTAATCTTAAAGGTTTTTATATAAATAAACCATTAGTAGAATGGTATTTTCTAGCTTGAATATCAAAAAAGAGGTTAGATTCTTTCAAATCCAACCTCCTTCACCACTAAAAATAGCACCTATAATTCCATAATAGAATTTAAAAGTTTTCTATCTCCAAATCCCCCTGATTTAGTTAATACTTTCATACCTTGATATCTACCTCGTTTAATAATACACAGTGGCACACCCGCTACAACCGAATGTAACACCTGCATCTCAGTAATATTCAGCAATGAAAGTAATGCAATTGCACCATCACCACCAAATAAAATCAAACTGTCAAACTTTTCATTATCTAAGCAAAACTTACTTAAGTCAGCCAAATGTTGAGAAATTTCTTTTGCCGTATCAATAATATCTTTTACTTCCGCATTAATTACTTTAGCCGGATTAGCTCGAATGATAACATTATCTTTACTAAACCGAATTAAAGCATTTAATTGTAATTTTAATGCGTGTTCGGATTGTACATAGTTTAACAATTGTGATGGAGATGGATTAAATACTATCGATTTGCCTCCCGTAGTCGAAATATACTCATCAACTTGAGTCTGACTTGTCTCGTGAATAGAAGTTACAACAACTAAACTCCTTCCCAAATTTAAACTAGCCATATTGGTTAATTGAGTATTTGATGATTTTAATTTTTGGGCTAATCCTGCAGATCCAACAGGAATAATGTGACTACCCAACTGATTAATCACATTTGAAATAGTTTGAAGATCTTCCTGAGTTACAGCATCAATAACTATTTGATCATATGGCGTTTCTTGAATTAATGAATAAAGATTTTCTTCACTATCACAAGAAATAATCAATGAATTCGGCAATAATTCCTGCATAGAAGATGATAAAACAGGACAAATAGGATCCCTACCGGATGCCGCTTCATTTACGGGAATCTTATCAACATAAAGATGACCATTTTCTATTGTTCTACCCATTTCCGGATAAGCTGGACAAATAATTGCTTTTGCATTTTGATAAATACTCTTCCATGCATCTAGTGCTCCTTCTATTTGATAGCGAACTGAACCTCGCATTGTCGAATCAATTTTAAGATAAATTTGATCTATTCCACTATTTCTAGTCGCTAATACGACAGCTCTAGTTTTATCTTTCGCTTTCATTCCTAATGCTCTAACATCTGTGGAAACAGTAAATACTTGAGCATTAGTTAAATCCGCATTTTCTAAAGAGTAAACATCCGTTTCTAAAATAGTATCAAATCCTGCTTCTGCAAACATTACTCCTGTATCATTTGCACCTGTTAAGTCATCCGCAATAACTAATAATGTTTCCGTTTTCATACATTTTCCCCTGTCTGTTCCGTTAAGCCTCCTTGTCTTTTTAAGACCCAAGTCGCAAATAAAGGAGCAAGAATTGCCGATACTAAAACAGCCGCGCAATTTGTGCTGTTGCAGTTTGTACAAAAGGAGCTAAGCTAGGATCTGCCTGAGCAACAATCTCCGGTGTAATAATTGCATTTCCTGCTGTCGTACCAGTCGCAAAGCCAATACCAGACTGATTTCCTCGTCTAAGAATTACTTTATATCCGATAAAGACTAATAATCCGGTAAATAATGAAGCAACAATACCTAAAACAATCCCTGTTGCACCTCCTGTTACTATTGATTGCAAATTAATTCCTGTTCCAAGAGCAAATGCAAAGAAAGGGATCACTATTGCACCGGTAGGCTTCATTAAATTGGTCCATTTTGGATCTAGATTCCCTACAACCATACCAACAATTAATGGAATAACTGCCGCTAACATCAGGGATAATGGAATATCTGCTAATCCAGATACACCTAAAAATAATAGAACAAAGAATGGACCGTCATTTACAGCTGAAGCAACATAAGCTCCTTTATCTCGATAGTCTCCATATTTTCCTGTAAACGCTAACCAAATTCCTCCATTCGAATTAGCAACAACAGTTAACATAGCCAATAATGAAATTCCCATAACACCATCTGTTCCAACCCAAAGTCCAAGTAAAATAACTAATGCAAACAGGAATAATCGTTTTGAATAAGAGAATAACACCTGTATGTGCTAGAACAGGTCCAGAACTACGAACTGTAATTTGCATACCTGTTGCAAAAATTAAAAGTGCAATTAAAGGACCAGCTGAAGATTTAAAAAGAGCAGTTGTAAATGATCCTAATCCCAAAAATTCTGGAAAGAATGTACCAATAATAGAACCTAAAATTAAAGGAATAACCATTGAACCACCTGGAATTTTATTCATTCCGTCATATAGTGGAATAAGTGTTTTTTCAGCATAAGAAAATTGAATAGACATAATAATTCTCCCAGGATTTATTTATTTGCGAATTTAATATTTGCCATCTTAGCGACGAGATATAAGGCTTCTGTCATACTTCGACTATCAGCAATACCTTGCCCCGCAA
The DNA here is from genome assembly GCF_029774155.1 of Actinobacillus arthritidis. Classification (NCBI taxonomy): domain Bacteria; kingdom Pseudomonadati; phylum Pseudomonadota; class Gammaproteobacteria; order Pasteurellales; family Pasteurellaceae; genus Actinobacillus; species Actinobacillus arthritidis. The sequence continues at coordinate 1,679,187 of NZ_CP103833.1, forward strand.
TAGGAAATGCTGTTCCATGATCTACTGACGTTCTTATAAAAGGTAATCCAACAGTAACATTCACTCCTGTATCAAATCCTAGTAATTTAATTGGGATATGCCCTTGATCATGATACATCACGACAACAATATCGAACTCATTTAAATTTGTTGCTCTATGAAATAATGTATCCGGCGGAATAGGTCCTATTGCATTAATACCTAATGTTTTAGCTTCTTGGATTGCAGGAAGAATTTCTTTTTCATCTTCATCTCCAAACATTCCATTTTCACCTGAATGTGGATTCAGCCCGGCAACAGCCACTCGAGGTTCTTTAAAACCTAACGTCTTGGCATTTTCATGTGCTAACTCTATAACTTTTAAAACACGTTCTTTTTTAACCAAATCGCATGCTTTTCTGAGTTGAACGTGTGTAGTTACATGAATAACTCTTAATTTTTCACTGACAAGCATCATAGAAAAATCTTCTGTTTGACTTAATGTAGCTAGTATTTCTGTATGCCCAGGAAACATTTTTCCACCTGCATGTAGTGCTTCTTTATTTAAAGGAGCGGTGACAATAGCGTGAATATTTCCAGATAACGCTAATTGAACAGCCTTTTCAATATAATCGTAAGCGCTTTCCCTGCTAAAGGGCTAACTTGGGAAAAAGGTAGATTTGCTGGAAGATTATCTAAATCAAGTAGATCGATTACACCAAATTCGCCATAAGCATCTGATATATCAGTAATGACGCGTAATTTTAATGTAGAACCAATAATTGTTAATGCTCGTTGCATAATCTTACAGTCGCCGATTACTACCGGCTGAGCCAACTCATAAATTCTATTATCCTCAAGAGATTTAACGATAACTTCAGGTCCAATCCCTGCTTGCATCCCCCATTGTGATCCCTAATATTGGTTTCATATTTTCCTCCCCTATCTTTCAATAGTGATTAAAATTAATCAGAAAAATAATAAAATTTTCCTGACAGGATTAAATCATGATTGATTCATAACCTTATGATTGAAATATATCATATAAAATTGAAATAAACTGTGATACATCTCACAAAAATGATTAATTTTAATCATCAAGAGTAAATTAAAACTAAATAGAGAATATTCTCACCTAAAATTAAACCACAAGCTAAAAATAGTAATAAGGCAATTAGAATTGTAAGCGGTTAAATTGAGCCAAAGATCGGCAAGATTCTCTCAGACAAGCTTAAATATCATCTAGTTCAATTTATACGTTGTGTTATTGAGGTTCTTTGTTTTAAGGGATTGTGTTCTAATTGAAATGATGTGTTGTAAGGATCTGTTGAACAACCGTTATTATCCGTATAAGCATTACAATGTAAGATGTGAGTATAAAGTCATAACAATGATTTTTTGCGTATGAAAAGTACCCCAAGCTAAGAATAGAAACGTTATTTAAAGTTCTGAAAGATAGAAGACAGAGATTAAGAAATGGGTATGGAAATATGGCAAAATAGCAAAAACCCCGTAGTTATCTCTAACTACAGGGTTCCTTATGCTTCTTCGCTTTCGCACTAAATTCAATCTGGCGATGCCCTACTCTCACATGGGGAAACCCCACACTACCATCGGCGTTACTGCGTTTTACTTCTGAGTTCGGAATGGAATCAGGTAGAGCCACAGCACTCTGGTCGCCAGAATATTCTGTTGATGACCTTTGTCTATTTAATCTGTCTTTTGATTTATTCTTTAAATTCGAAACAAGCCGTTCACTGATTTTTTCATCTTCTTTAGTTTTTAGTCTTTATTAGCATTTCACTTCACGTTATGCCCAAAAACACTTGAGCGTTGTATAGTTAAGCCTCTCGGGCAATTAGTATGTGTTAGCTCAACGTATCACTACGCTTACACACCACACCTATCTACGTCGTAGTCTCCAACAACCCTTACCGACTTATAGTCGGGGAGAACTCATCTTAAGGCAAGTTTCGTGCTTAGATGCTTTCAGCACTTATCTCTTCCGCATGTAGCTACCCAGCAGTGCCTCTGGCGAGACAACTGGAACACCAGTGATGCGTCCACTCCGGTCCTCTCGTACTAGGAGCGACCCCTCTCAATTCTCCAACGCCCACGGCAGATAGGGACCGAACTGTCTCACGACGTTCTAAACCCAGCTCGCGTACCACTTTAAATGGCGAACAGCCATACCCTTGGGACCTACTTCAGCCCCAGGATGTGATGAGCCGACATCGAGGTGCCAAACACCGCCGTCGATATGAACTCTTGGGCGGTATCAGCCTGTTATCCCCGGAGTACCTTTTATCCGTTGAGCGATGGCCCTTCCATTCAGAACCACCGGATCACTATGACCTGCTTTCGCACCTGCTCGACTTGTCTGTCTCGCAGTTAAGCTTGCTTATACCATTGCACTAACCTCACGATGTCCGACCGTGATTAGCAAACCTTCGTGCTCCTCCGTTACTCTTTGGGAGGAGACCGCCCCAGTCAAACTACCCACCAGACACTGTCCGAGACCGCGTTCCGCAATCTTCGTTAGAACATCAAACGTTAAAGGGTGGTATTTCAAGGACGCCTCCACAATCACTGGCGTGACTGCTTCAAAGGCTCCCACCTATCCTACACATCAAAATTCAATGTTCAGTGTCAAGCTATAGTAAAGGTTCACGGGGTCTTTCCGTCTAGTCGCGGGTACACCGCATCTTCACGGCGATTTCAATTTCACTGAGTCTCGGGTGGAGACAGCCTGGCCATCATTATGCCATTCGTGCAGGTCGGAACTTACCCGACAAGGAATTTCGCTACCTTAGGACCGTTATAGTTACGGCCGCCGTTTACTGGGGCTTCGATCAGGAGCTTCTCTTTCGATAACACCATCAATTAACCTTCCAGCACCGGGCAGGCATCACACCCTATACGTCCACTTTCGTGTTTGCAGAGTGCTGTGTTTTTAATAAACAGTTGCGACCAGCTGGTATCTTCGACCGGTTCAACCTTCAGCGGTAAACGCTTACAATCTACGCCGGCGCACCTTCTCCCGAAGTTACGGTGCTATTTTGCCTAGTTCCTTCACCCGAGTTCTCTCAAGCGCCTGAGTATTCTCTACCTGACCACCTGTGTCGGTTTATAGTACGGTTTAGTATAACCTGAAGCTTAGTGGCTTTTCCTGGAAGCGTGGTATCGGTTACTTCATCTCCGTAGAGACTCGTCATCACTTCTCGGTGTTAACGGAATTCCGGATTTGCCTAAAATTCCCACCTACCGGCTTAAACAGACATCCAACAGTCTGATAACCTAACCTTCTCCGTCCCCACATCGCAGTTATACCAAGTACGGGAATATTAACCCGTTTCCCATCGACTACGCTTTTCAGCCTCGCCTTAGGGGCCGACTCACCCTGCCCCGATTAACGTTGGACAGGAACCCTTGGTCTTCCGGCGAACGAGTTTTTCACTCGTTTTGTCGTTACTTATGTCAGCATTCGCACTTCTGATACGTCCACCAAACTTCTCAATTCAGCTTCATCCGCTTACAGAACGCTCCCCTACCCAACAATGTTTCCATTGATGCCGCAGCTTCGGTGACTAGTTTTAGCCCCGTTACATCTTCCGCGCAGGCCGACTCGACTAGTGAGCTATTACGCTTTCTTTAAATGGTGGTCGCTTCTAAGCCAACATCCTAGCTGTCTAAGCCTTCCCACTTCGTTTCCCACTTAACTAGTACTTTGGGACCTTAGCTGGCGGTCTGGGTTGTTTCCCTCTCCACGATGGACGTTAGCACCCACCGTGTGTCTCCTGAGTATCACTCTTCGGTATTCGCAGTTTGCATCGGGTTGGTAATCCGGGATGGACCCCTAGCCGAAACAGTGCTCTACCCCCGAAGGTGTCCGCTCAAGGCTCTACCTAAATAGATTTCGGGGAGAACCAGCTATCTCCCGGTTTGATTGGCCTTTCACCCCCAGCCACAAGTCATCCGCTAATTTTTCAACATTAGTCGGTTCGGTCCTCCAATTAGTGTTACCCAATCTTCAACCTGCCCATGGCTAGATCACCGGGTTTCGGGTCTATACCTTGCAACTCAATCGCCCAGTTAAGACTCGGTTTCCCTTCGGCTCCCTTATTCAGTTAACCTCGCTACAAAATATAAGTCGCTGACCCATTATACAAAAGGTACGCAGTCACCCCACAAAGAGGCTCCCACTGCTTGTACGTACACGGTTTCAGGTTCTATTTCACTCCCCTCACTGGGGTTCTTTTCGCCTTTCCTTCACAGTACTGGTTCACTATCGGTCAATCAGGAGTATTTAGCCTTGGAGGATGGTCCCCCCATCTTCAAACAGGATTTCTCGTGTCCCGCCCTACTTATCTCAAACTTAGTACCACTATCAATTTTTCGAATACGGGACTATCACCCTGTGTCGTTGAGCTTCCCAGCTCATTCTCCTAAATCGAATGCTATCGTTTGAAGGCTCCTCCGCTTTCGCTCGCCGCTACTCACAGAATCTCGGTTGATTTCTTTTCCTCGGGGTACTTAGATGTTTCAGTTCTCCCGGTTTGCCTTATTAAGCTATGTATTCACTTAATAATAGTAGATTCTTCATCTACTGGGTTTCCCCATTCGGATATCTTGGATTAAACGCTTCTTATCAACTCATCCAAGCTTTTCGCAGATTAGCACGTCCTTCTTCGCCTCTGATTGCCAAGGCATCCACCGTGTACGCTTAGTCACTTAACTATACAACCTCAAATGTTCTTATTCTTTCAAACTTCACATTTGACGTTAGTTTTTAAACTAAACACTTGACTGCTTTTGTTCAGTCAAGATTTTTTAACTACTCAGACTTTCAATGTATTCATTATCACTTTCGCTTTAACGAACTTGAAAAATCTCTCAGTTTTTCAGCTTGTTTCCAATTTTTTAAAGAACAATTTAGACAACAAAAGTCATCTTTAAATGGCGTCCCCACGGGGATTCGAACCCCGGTTACCGCCGTGAAAGGGCGATGTCCTAGGCCTCTAGACGATGGGGACAACATTTAAAGATGCTCTCCACTTTGCCATTTGAGCACATTATTCTACGTTAAATACCGTTATTTTTCAATAACTTTTTAAATCACTTAACATAAACGCTCATTCATTCATCAAACAATCTGTGTGAACACTTGCAGTCGCTCAATTCTTGGTAAGGAGGTGATCCAACCGCAGGTTCCCCTACGGTTACCTTGTTACGACTTCACCCCAGTCATGAATCATACCGTGGTAAACGCCCCCCTTGCGGTTAAGCTATCTACTTCTGGTACAACCCACTCCCATGGTGTGACGGGCGGTGTGTACAAGGCCCGGGAACGTATTCACCGCAACATTCTGATTTGCGATTACTAGCGATTCCGACTTCATGGAGTCGAGTTGCAGACTCCAATCCGGACTTAGACGTACTTTGTGAGATTCGCTCCATGTCGCCATATTGCTTCCCTCTGTATACGCCATTGTAGCACGTGTGTAGCCCTACTCGTAAGGGCCATGATGACTTGACGTCATCCCCACCTTCCTCCAGTTTATCACTGGCAGTCTCCTTTGAGTTCCCGGCCGAACCGCTGGCAACAAAGGATAAGGGTTGCGCTCGTTGCGGGACTTAACCCAACATTTCACAACACGAGCTGACGACAGCCATGCAAAGACCTGTCTCAAAGTTCCCGAAGGCACAAACTCATCTCTGAGTTCTTCTTTGGATGTCAAGAGTAGGTAAGGTTCTTCGCGTTGCATCGAATTAAACCACATGCTCCACCGCTTGTGCGGGCCCCCGTCAATTCATTTGAGTTTTAACCTTGCGGCCGTACTCCCCAGGCGGTCGATTTATCACGTTAGCTTCGGGCACCAAACTTAAAGTCCAATCCCCAAATCGACAGCGTTTACAGCGTGGACTACCAGGGTATCTAATCCTGTTTGCTCCCCACGCTTTCGCACATGAGCGTCAGTACATTCCCAAGGGGTCGCCTTCGCCTTCGGTATTCCTCCACATCTCTACGCATTTCACCGCTACACGTGGAATTCTACCCCTCCCTAAAGTACTCTAGTTGACCAGTATGAAATGCAATTCCCAGGTTAAGCCCGGGGCTTTCACATCTCACTTAATCAACCGCCTGCGTGCCCTTTACGCCCAGTTATTCCGATTAACGCTCGCACCCTCCGTATTACCGCGTACGCTGGCACGGAGTTAGCCGGTGCTTCTTCTGTAGTTAACGTCAATTACCAAATCTATTAAATTTGATACCTTCCTCGCTACCGAAAGAACTTTACAACCCGAAGGCCTTCTTCATTCACGCGGCATGGTCGCATCAGGGTTCCCCCCATTGTGCAATATTCCCCACTGTCGCCTCCCGTAGGAGTCTGGACCGTGTCTCAGTTCCAGTGTGGCTGGTCATCCTCTCAGACCAGCTAGAGATCGTCGGCTTGGTAGGCCTTTACCCCACCAACTACCTAATCCCACTTGGGCTCATCTCATGGCATGTGGCCTTGCGGTCCCACACTTTAATCCGAAGATATTACGCGGTATTAGCTACAGTTTCCCGTAGTTATCCCCCTCCATGAGCCAGATTCCCAAGCATTACTCACCCGTCCGCCACTCGTCAGCAAATTAGCAAGCTAATCCCTGTTACCGTTCGACTTGCATGTGTTAAGCCTGCCGCCAGCGTTCAATCTGAGCCATGATCAAACTCTTCAATTCAAAAAGTTTAATCGCTCAATAAACTGCTTAGCTAAGTTTACATATTACTTTAAAAGTAAAAATGAATTTCTAGTTTAAGCACCTATTAAGACTTCAAGTTTTAAATAATATTTTTAAAATCAAGTCAATCAACAAGTGCCCACACAGATTGTCTGATATATTGTTAAAGAACAAAAAGAAACGACGCACTGAAATCTAACTTTTATCGTTCACAACAGTGCGTCGTTGTGTGTGGTGCATTATAGAGAAATCTAAAATCCTTGCAAGTACTTTTTTGCATTTTTTTATCAAATGTTTTGTTTTTAGCCAGTTTAATAAACTCAATAAACATAACCAATTGATTTATAAGGATTTTAATTTTGTAAGCAATTTAGTAATTCTAACCGCTTGAAGCCCCATTGTTGCATAATCACTTCTCTTTTAGAGAACTCTGTGTCCATTTTGGTACAAAAGGCGATATTTTCGTTGTTTTGTTCCACATTCTTTAGTGGCAACTTACTTAATAGGTTGCTAACTCTATTCGCAATACCGTTACCTGGATCAATAAAATGTTTTACATTCGGTAATAGTTGCTGTAATTCTTGTTTGACAAGTGGGAAGTGAGTACAACCTAAAATTACCGTATCAAGCGTCGGGTGAGCTTGCCATTCAGCAATCACTTTAGCGAGCCGTTTTTGATCAACATTCCCGGTTCGGATCTTTTCTTCGACCAGTTCTACTAATGTGGTCGTCCCAATCTTTTCAACAACACAGTCTTTTGCATACTTTTCGATAAGTTCCGCAACATAAGGGCGTTCAACCGTACCTTTGGTCGCGAGTAATCCAATTGTTTTCGTTTCTGACACAGTCTGCGACCGGTTTAATTGCTGGTACGGTTCCAACAATCGGAAAAGTAAATTTTGCTCTTAGAGCCGGTAACACCACCGTACTTGCGGTATTGCAAGCAACTACGACCATATCAAGCGGATATTTTTCTACAATTTTTTGCACAATTTTAACCGCTTGTTCAATTAAAACGTTTTCAGGCCGTTCGGAATAAGGAAAGTAAGCATTGTCGAAACAATAAAGATAATGAGCATTCGGTAACGTTTGGCGTATAGCGTCATAAATAGTAAGCCCGCCCATGCCCGAATCGTATAAAAGAATTGTTGGTTTCATATGATAAAAATAAAGGAAATTTTGGAGAGAATCCTACTCTCTTATATTTAGTGATTCAAGCTCTAAAGATAGGGGAAATCCTTAAGGAATAGTTCATATATTTCTAGCGGATAACCTTTTAATACATAACGTGCTTTACGCATATACATTTTACTCTCTTTATCAAATTGCCATTCGAGAGAAATTCTTTCCGGTTGCTGAGGGAAAAGCCATAAACCGATAGCTTGATTACCAAGCGTAGGAAGATCTTTTGCTACATTATCTATCGTTGCTTTTGGCACTAAAGTTTGAGCAAATATCCATGCTTGATCTTTTTCTTTTAACAATACTTCTCTTAGCCAGTAATCCTTTGAAGAAGCGGTTAAATTTTTCACTTTTTTTGTAATCCACTTCTGTTGTGTTATTTCAACGTTAAATTGCTGCGTAACCTGTAGTAATTTTTGTGTTAATGAGCCTTGATGTAATAGCCATTCTTGTTGAGCATTACTTAGTGCTCCAGACTCTAAACACCAATTATGATTGGTCAAAATTTTGCGATATTTTTGTAACATAAATATAAAAAAGCGGTGAGATTGCAAATAATTTTAACAATCCGACCGCTTTTTGTGAATTTTAATCTATTAAGCTGATTTTGCGAGTTTTCCAGCAGCTTCAACAACAACAGCGATTGCTGTTTGTTCAGTTGCATGGATCGTTGCTTCATTCGGGATTTCTTGTTGTGTACGATTTACAATGACCCCTGACACCATTCCGGCACGTAAACCAAGTGCGGAACACATTGTAAATAATGTGCCTGATTCCATTTCAAAGTTCATGACATTTAGCTCTTGCCATTGTTTTAATGAACCTTGGAAATGACGATAAACTTTACCGCTATAAGTATCATAACGTTCTTGACCCGGATAGAATGTATCAGATGAAGCGGTAATACCGACATAAGGCGTTACGCCTTGGTTTTTCGCCGCGCATAAAGCTCATTCGTACATTCAAAATTTGCCACCGCAGGATATTCTAATGGTGCAAAGTGACGGCTTGCCCCGTCTAAACGAACTGCACCGGTTGTAACAAGTACATCGCCAACATTAATATGCGGTTGGATCGCACCGGTTGTACCAATACGTAAGAATGTACGCACGCCAAGTTGTGCTAATTCTTCTACACAGATTGACACTGACGGACCACCGATACCGGTTGAACACACAACAATCGGCTCTCCGCCAACATAACCCAACCAAGAAGTAAATTCACGCGTTGAAACGAGAAATTCAGGGTTATCCATTTTTTGTGCAATACGTTCGCTACGAGCTGGATCACCCGGCACGATTGCCACTTTAGCCCCTTTTAACATTGCTTTAGTTAAGCCTAGATGAAATACTTCAGACATACATAATCTCCTTTCTTTGGACACTATAAAATCAAAAACTTGTGCTTATTCAAGCACGAAAATTCAAGATAAGCGATTGTTTTTAATAAAAAATTTGCAAATTTGTGAAGCCGATCAAATGAAAACGTTTGCGTTTTCGCTAAACTAGCGGTTAAATTTGTACGATTTTTAACAACTTCGTTTTTACGGCTTGATCCCTCTTAGAATCGGGTTTTGCATCGAAATCAATGTTTCGGTAGATTGAATCTCATCGATCAACTGAATTTTGGTCGCTAAAACACGGTGTAATTCTTCTATCGTATGCGTCATTACCTTAATAAAAATCGAATAATTACCGGTGGTATAGTAAGCCTCAACCACTTCTTCAAACTCATTTAACTTCGCAATGACTTTTTCGTAATCTTTTGCTGATTTCAAAATAATACCGATAAAACAACAAACATCATAACCTAGCTTACGTTCGTTAATGCGAATTTTAGTCCCTTCAATAATACCCGACTGACGCATTTTCTCAACACGAACATGAATAGTCCCGGCACTGACACCAAAATTTTTTGCCATTTCTGCATAAGGCGTACGAGCATCTTCTACCAATGCACGTAGAATAAGCTGATCTAACTGATCAATTTGATATTTAGTGTGCAAAATTCATACTCCATTTTTAATTTATTGATGATTCTATAAAATTTAACATAAACAATTAGATAAAATCTAACATAAAAAGATTTTTATTTGATAAATATTGCATTTTTTACGAATTATATTAAATTACATTCATCTCAACAAATCATGAGAACAAATTACTCTATTTATAAGGAATAAGATAATGAAAAAGACATTCATTTTACAGCAACAAGAAATCAGCTTTGTGAAAAACACTTTTACCCAATATTTAATTGATAAATTAGGCATTATTGAGGTGCAAGGTCCGATCCTCAGCCAAGTGGGTAACGGTATGCAAGATAATCTTTCCGGTATCGAAAAAGCGGTTCAAGTTAATGTGAAATGTATTCCGGGCGCAACTTTTGAAGTAGTTCACTCACTCGCAAAATGGAAACGTCACACTTTAGCTCGTTTCGGTTTTAAAGAAGGCGAAGGCTTATTCGTACATATGAAAGCATTACGCCCTGATGAAGATTCACTCGATCCGACACACTCTGTTTATGTAGACCAATGGGACTGGGAAAAAGTGATTCCTGAAGGTCGTCGTAATTTTGATTTCTTAAAAGAAACCGTAAACGAAATCTATAAAGCGATTCGCTTAACCGAATTAGCAGTAGAAGCACGTTTTGATATTCCGTCAATCCTACCGAAACAAATTACGTTCGTACACAGCGAAGAATTAGTACAACGCTACCCAAACATGACCGGTAAAGAACGTGAAAACGCAATTTGTAAAGAACACGGTGCGGTATTCTTAATCGGTATCGGCGGTAAATTATCTGACGGTAAACCACATGATGGTCGTGCACCGGACTACGATGACTGGACAACCGAATCTGAAAACGGTTACAAAGGTTTAAACGGCGATATTTTAGTGTGGAACGAACAACTTGGTTCAGCATTTGAACTTTCGTCAATGGGTATCCGTGTTGATGAAAAAGCGCTTCGTTTACAAGTTGAATTAACTGGTGACCAAGACCGCTTAGAAATGGATTGGCACAAAGATTTATTAGCGGGTCGTTTACCGCTTTCAATCGGTGGCGGTATCGGTCAATCTCGTATGGCAATGTTCCTTCTTCGTAAAAAACATATCGGTGAAGTGCAATCTAGCGTATGGCCGAAAGAAATGTTAGAAAAATATAAACATATTCTATAGTTAAAAAATTAAGAGCTGATTTGCCAATGCAATTCAGCTCTTTTATATATCGATTTAAACAAAAAATCCCTAGCCTTTTAAGCTAGGGATTTTTTATAATTTGGTGCTGGGGGGATTTGAACCCCCGTCCGAAATTACTCCATCTTCAGCACTACACGTTTAGTCTAGTCTTTAAGTTCACTTACCTCCAGCGGACAGACACGCAAGAAATGAGCTAGTTTGATTCAATTTAGTGTTTCGATCCTCAAACGGCGGCTGTCCACACGATCTCGTTTTGGGTGACTTATCGTTGCCCTCGTCTTACGAGCGGAAGCTGAGGCGATAAGGCTATGAGCAGGTTATTAAGTCGCTAAAGCGTATTGTTCGTCGTTTGCGACTATTTTTTTGCGGTTTGTTTACGAGGCCTACCGCACCTCGACGTGCACCTTGGACTTCGCTAATCCCGTCGAATCCAGAATCAGCCCCAAAAGTTTTTTAATTCTAATGGAAAGCGGTTGATTTTGCAAAGAATTTTGTAAACTTAACCGCTTGTAAAAGTAAATTGTGGAGTAGTTCAAAGATTTAAACTTTTTATTTTGACAAATAAACTCCGATCTATTTTAATTCGAACAATTCTTTTAGTTTTTATTTATATTTTTTCATAAGGAGTCAATTATGACTTTCGACTATCAACAAAAAGAGCCAGAAAAGTTCGCAACGTTCTTAAAACGCCAAAAAATGATTTTTATTGTGGCGTTTCTTGGTTATGTATGTGCCTATTTGGTACGTAATAACTTCAAGTTGATGTCTAAATCCATTATGGTCACAAACGGTTGGGAGAAAGCGGATATCGCAATGTTGCTTTCTTGTTTAACGATTTCCTACGGATTAGCAAAATTCTATATGGGTGCATTAGGTGACCGTGTTGACTTACGTAAATTGTTTGCGATTTGTCTAGGTGCAAGTGCGGTTATTTGTATTACGATTGGTTTCTACCACACTTCAATTCTTACACTTGCAGTCTTATTAGTGCTTTGTGGTGTAGTACAAGGGGCTTTAGCACCGGCATCACAAAATATGATTGCAAATTATTATCCGAATAAAACCCGTGGAGCTACCATTGCCGGTTGGAATATTTCACAGAATATGGGTTCGGCGATGTTACCTATGATGATTGCGATGATGACCACAATGGGCTTTATCGTTCCCTCAACCGGTAATGTATTAATGGCGTTCTTAGTGCCGGCAGTATTAGTGTTATTATTTGCCGTCTTCTGTTGGAAATTCGGTGGCGATGCCCCAGAAAAAGAGGGATTAGATTCACTCCGCACAATGTATGGCGATGCCGGTGAATCTAATGTTGCTTCCGAAGAAGAAAAACATAATTTAGGCTATTGGCAACTTATCGGAAAATATGTTTTCCTTAACCCAGCCCTGTTATTAGTTGCTACAGTAAACGTGGCACTGTATTTTGTCCGTTTCGGGATTGAAGACTGGATGCCGATTTACTTACACGAAGTGGCCAAAATGGGTGATGCTGAAGCTCATATGGCAATTTCTATTCTTGAATGGGTAGCAATCCCGGGATCATTAGTATTCGCGTGGTTAGCGGTCAAATATCCAAATAAAATGGCAAAAATGGGGGCTATCGGTTTATTTGCAATGGCTGGTATTGTATTTGCATATGAATATGTAACTGCCAGCGGTACGCCTAATTACCCATTACTACTAGTGATTTGTGGTATTTTAGGTGCGTTAATTTACGGTCCTCAATTAATCGTGAATATTCTTACCATCAATTTTGTACCGCTAAATGTTGCTGGTACGGCAATCGGCTTTGTCGGCGTAACAGCTTACTTAATCGGTAATATGGGAGCAAACTGGATTATGCCGATTATGGCGGATAACTTTGGTTGGTTCTGGTCTTATGTGGTTATTGCGGCACTATCTGCTTTCTCTGCGGTAGGCTATTTAATTCTTGCAAAACACGAAGAAAAAACTATTAAAGCCTAAACCAATTCTATACTAACTCTAAAAGCTGAGTTTTAAATTGAACTCAGCTTTTTTATTTGCGTCCAACCTATTCATAAGAAAAACAGACGAATAAGTGATAACACTGTTATAATACAAGATTAAATTATTAGCCAGAGAGATAGCATGAAAAAGTTTGACGAACACGAGATTGAAGATGCAGAAATTATTGAGCCGGACGAAGTAGAAATCTTAACCGATGACAATCAGCCGACCGAAGCAATGCATCCGGCATTGGTACAAGGCGGCATGCCTGTGCCACAAGGCAATCTCGACAGCTATATTCGTATGGCGAACCAATATCCGATTTTAACCGCTGAGCAAGAAAAAGAATTAGCCGAGCGTTATTACTATGATGAAGATGTTGAAGCCGCAAAACAGTTAATTTTATCGCATATGCGTTTTGTAATTCATATCGCTAGAGGTTATTTAGGATACGGTTTACCGCTTGCTGATTTAATCCAAGAAGGCAATATCGGCTTAATGAAAGCAGTAAAACGCTTTGACCCGAATGTTGGTGTGCGACTGGTTTCTTTTGCGGTCCATTGGGTAAAAGCGGAAATTCACGAATACGTATTAAAAAACTGGCGTATCGTAAAAGTGGCAACCACCAAAGCACAACGCAAACTGTTTTTCAATTTACGTAAAAATAAAAACCGCTTGGCTTGGTTCAATGAGGAAGAAATCCAAAAAGTCGCTGAAGATTTAGGTGTTTCGGTTGAAGAAGTACGTGAAATGGAATCTCGTATGACAGGACAAGACTTAGGCTTCGATTTACCGGTTGGCGAAGATGACGATGAAGCCTACACACCGTCAATGTATTTAGAAGATAACAGTTCTAACTTTGCCGATGATTTGGAAGACGACCAATATAACGGCCAAGCTACCGCACAATTAGCCTATGCACTTTCGACACTAGATGAACGTAGCCAAGACATTATCAAAACCCGTTGGTTAGATGAAGAAAAAGCAACGTTACAAGACTTAGCCAATAAATACGGCATCTCCGCCGAACGTGTCCGCCAACTCGAAAACGCGACCTTGAAGAAAATTAAAGATGCGGTGAGTTTTGAGTAAAGTTATCTAAATAAAAGCGGTCATTTTTACTATATTTATGTAAAAATGACCGCTTGTTTATGGCTACTAATCTAATACCTATTTACTCATCATTAACAACTTCTGACCTAGATATTTCCAAGCGATTATTACGATTACCGTTAAGCCAATCAGAATAGGGGCAAGGGTTATGCCTTTAACCGACCAATAATAATGAATTGCCGCAACAATTGCAATATAAGCAAATTGGTGTACGCTAAACCATTTTTTGCCTAATACCTGCTTGATAAATGGAATAGATGTAACAGACATCACTAATAAAATGATAAATGCGATTACACCTAAAATAAGATAAGGACGCTGAGAAATTTCACTGAAAAATAACGAGAAATCTAATCCCAATTCTAATACTAAATAGCTGAGCATATGTAATAATGCCCAAACAAATGCCCATAATCCTAATGGACGGCGTAAAATCTGATACTGATTCTTGTGCAAAACTTGTAACATAATGCCTAAGACAAACATAGCACAAAAAATAATAATGGCGGTATAACCGAGAAAATGAATCAGATCTTTGCCGGGATCAGCACCTAATACTTCCGCATTATCCGTCAGTAATACCGTAGTTAACCATAATAATGGCGTTATACACGCCAGATGAATGATTGTTCTCAATAGCAATAACATTAGAAATTTACTCTTAAATCCAAACCTTTATAAAGATGTGCGACTTCTTTCTCATATCCGTTAAACATCAAGGTATCTTGACGTTTAACCGAAAGTAATCCACCGCCGCCGATAACACGCTCTGAGGCTTGCGACCAGCGAGGATGATCTACGTTAGGATTCACATTAGCATAAAAACCATATTCATGCGGTGCAAGTTTTTCCCAAGTAGTACGAGGACGAGTTTCTGAGAAGGTAATTTTTACAATAGATTTAATGCTCTTAAAGCCATACTTCCACGGTACAACTAAACGAATCGGCGCACCATTTTGTGGCGGTAGCATTTTTCCATACAGCCCGACAGAAAGTAAGCTAAGCGGATTCATTGCTTCTTCAAGCGTTAATGCCTCTACATACGGATAATCAATACCGCCACCGAAAAATTTATTTTTCTGCCCCGGCATTTGTTCCGGATCATGCAATGTGTGAAACACCACAAACTTCGCTTTAGACGTCGGTTTTACCATTTCAATCAAACGTGCTAATTCAAATCCTACCCAAGGTACAACCATTGACCACGCCTCAACACAACGAAAGCGATAAATACGTTCTTCTAATGGGAAACGATTAAATAACTGCGAATGATTCAGCATCAAGGGCTTTTCAACTTCACCACCGATTTCAAGCGACCAAGGATCTGTTTTTAAATCTCTCGCAAATTTTGCCGGATCGGATTTATCCGTTCCAAATTCATAGAAATTATTGTAACCGATGATTTTATTTTCTGGCGTTAGAACTAAATCCGTTTTTGCTGCGGCTTTAAAATTATGTATCTTTGACTGGTTAGACTTCTCAGTAGAAAAAGCAACTTGCGGTAAACCAAGGCTTACCGCACTAAGTCCCATTGCTTTAATAATTTGACGACGCTGATTGAAAATAGCTTCCGGTGTAACATCATTATAGGTTAATCTCTTCATAATCATCTCCTTTGTTGTATAATCGTTTGTCCTAAAAACGATAAAAATAATTACATAAAAAAATAAATCTTTTATAAAAGGAAAAACGATGTCAAAAATTGAACAATTAAATTCAATTCCCCCACAAAAAATTGAAGAAATCCGCCTACAAATGATTAAGTTTGCTACTCTCCAATTAAAGGATCCCGATTTAGCTGAAGATGTTGTTCAAGAATCTCTTGCCAGTGCCTATAAAAATGCACACTCATTTCGCGGTGAAGCGGCGTTAAAAACTTGGATTTTTGCAATTCTAAAAAATAAGATTATTGATCTCATTAAATACCGAAAACGGGTTGTAAATATTTCTGAACTCGTCGAGGAAGAAAATCCTCATCAGTTTTTTGATCATTCCGGCTATTGGCTTTCAGAAACCTATGAACCAAAAGAATGGGAAGATGTAAATCAGATAAGTTATAAGAAAGAATTTTGGGCGATCTTCGACATTTGTTTAAATAAACTGCCTGCACAACAGGCTCGAGTATTTATGATGCGAGAACATTTAGATATGAGCAGTGAGCAAATCTGCCTAGAATGTGATATCAGTATTACCAATTTACATGTTATTTTACACCGAGCAAGACTACAGCTACAGGCTTGTTTAGCAAAAAATTGGTTTGAAGGAGAAAAATTATAATGAATTGTGAGCATGCCTCCGAATTAATTTCACTAAGCTGTGAAAAAAAGTTAAATGTGAAAGACAGTGTTCAGCTACAAGTCCATTTATGGCTTTGTCCGAAATGCCGTCATTTCAAACAAAATAACGACAAATTACGTGAAATGTTGAAAGAATACTGTAATCAAACACAAAAAGAGCCATTGTAATTTAGTGAAAAAAAGACCGCTTGCCTCAACACAAGCGGTCTTTTTTCAGCTATTTTTTACCAATTACGCTTTTACATTTTCTTTTAAGAAAGCTAAAAGCTGATCTTTGGCAATCATTTGTTTCTCACCGGTACGACGGTTCTTATATTCAATCTCGCCATTCGCAAGATTTTTCTCACCGATAACCACCATATGCGGTACACCGATTAATTCCATATCGGCAAACATCACACCCGGACGCTCTTTACGATCATCAAAAATCACATCCACACCTTGAGCTTTTAAGTCGCGATACAGTTCTTCCGAGAATTGTTGCACGCTTTCTGATTTGTGCATATTCATCGGCACAATTGCCACGGTGAACGGTGCGATTTCATCTGACGGCCAAATAATACCGCGATCATCGTGGTGCTGTTCGATTGCCGCGCAACCACACGTGTTACACCGATACCGTAGCAACCCATAGTCATCACAAGCGGTTTACCGTCTTCACCTTGAACGGTCGCTTTCATTGCTTCCGAGTATTTGGTACCAAGTTGGAAAATATGACCTACTTCAATACCTCGTTTGATTTGTAGCACGCCTTTGCCGTCCGGACTTGGGTCGCCTTCCACCACGTTACGTAAGTCCGCCACTTCCGGCATTGCTACATCACGTTCCCAGTTCACATTGAAATAATGTTTCCCGTCAATGTTTGCACCACAACCAAAATCTGACATTACCGCTACTGAACGGTCGATAATCGCCGGAATATTCAGATTTACCACACCAAGTGAACCCACGCCCGCACCGATTTTCGCTTTAATTTCCGCTTCATCTGCAAACTCAAACGGATCAGCCACTAACGGATGTTTTTGTGCCTTGATTTCATTTAACTCGTGGTCGCCACGTAACACTAACGCCACAAGCGGTTGTTCTTCAGTTGCACCTTTTACGATTAAGGTTTTCACCGTTTTTTCAATCGGTAAATTGAATTGCTCAACTAATTCATTAATTGTTTTCGCATTCGGCGTATCGACTAACTGAATTTCTGCCGTTGGCGCTTGACGCTCGCCCACTGCTACCGCTTCCGCTAATTCGATATTCGCCGCGAAATCAGATTCGGTTGAAAACACCACATCGTCTTCACCGCTTGACGCTAACACTTGGAACTCGTGTGAAGCCGAACCGCCGATTGAACCGGTATCCGCTTGTACTGCACGGAAATCTAAACCAAGACGGGTGAAAATATTGCTATACACTTGGTACATCACATCGTAAGTTTCTTGTAATGACGCTTTGTCCACGTGGAAAGAATACGCATCTTTCATCACAAACTCACGCGAACGCATCACGCCGAAACGTGGACGCACTTCATCACGGAATTTGGTTTGAATTTGATATAAATTTAACGGAAGTTGTTTGTAAGACGACACTTCACGGCGAACTAAGTCGGTAATCACTTCTTCGTGAGTCGGGCCTAACACGAAATCACGGTCGCCACGATCGACAAAACGCAATAATTCCGCACCGTAATCGTTCCAACGACCTGATTCTTGCCATAATTCTGCCGGTTGCACCACAGGCATTAACACCTCGATAGCACCACCTTTATTCATTTCTTCACGAATAATGTTTTCTACTTTTTTCAATACCTTGATCCCGGTCGGCAACCAGTTATATAAACCTGAAGCCATCGGACGAATCATACCGGCACGTAGCATTAATTGGTGGCTCACCACTTGTGCATCGTTCGGCGTTTCTTTAAGGGTCGAAAATAAATACTGACTTGTACGCATTGTTATTCCTATTGTTATTTTAAATATCGAAAAATGGGATCTATTTTAAAACAAAAGCGGTCGGATTTTTAGAGATTTTCGCCATTTGCAAAAAATTTCTTAAATCTGACCGCTTAATACAGAAAAATTACAGATGTGGGAATTGTTTACAGTTATATTTTATTTAGACTTAATAAGTATTTTGTCGTGTTGATTTAAAATCCACAATATAGACATTTTTAACACCAATCAGGAACTTAACCTGATATTTGCCATTTAAAATTGAAATTTCTTTCTTTTTACGTAAGGTATATACATCCGCTGTATAGCTCAATTTATCTACCTCACTTTTTATGGCATCATAAAACTGCTCGGCAATAAGTAAATTTTGTGATTTTTCTAGGATGTAACTAACCTGATTAAATAGTTTCTTTTCTGCAACATCATACCAAATGATATTGTAATCAAATTTCATTATTTTTCTTCCAAGCCCAATGCTTTTCGTAAGTTTTCCATTACTTGATCGTGAGTTTTTGTTGGCACTAAACCATTCTCTAATTTATACAATAAATCCAATTCATCATCGGTATAGAAAGGCTGTTTTTGTTCTTTTTCTAAGAAAAAATCTTGCGGTAATGTTGTTGCCATAAAATACTCCTTTTCGCATTATTTGTGCTATATCGCCTTTTAAATATTTGGCGAAATTTACAGCACATCTTATCTAGCCGATATAATACAGTCAAGACTCTCCTATTTATAGAGATAGGAATGAAACTCTCACACCATCGTTTTCCTTTAACTTGCAAAAAATTAATGAAAACAGACCGCTTGATTTGTACATAAAAACAGTATTTGTTATATTAGTCCGATTGAAAACAAGCGGTCGGATTTAATCAAAATTTTACTATGAGCGAACAATTACTAGACGGTGTGCCACTTACTGCCCTTTCCGGGGTGGGTGTGGCGATTGCGGAAAAACTGAGTCGAATCGGCATTAATAATGTGCAAGATCTGTTATTTCATTTACCTTATCGCTATGAAGATCGCACCCGAATTACGCCAATTATTGATGTACGTCCGGAAAGTTTTTCTACGATAGAAGGCATCGTGCGACTGACCGAAGTGCAATTCGGTCGCCGTCCAATTTTATCCACCGTACTGTCTGACGGCACCAGTAAAATCACGCTGAAATTCTTTAATTTTAATGCGGGAATGAAAAACAGCCTGACCGCCGGCACACGTGTCAAAGCTTTTGGCGAAATCAAACGTGGGCGTTTTATGGCGGAAATTCATCACCCCGAATATCAAATTATTCGCAATAATCAACCGCTTGAACTTGCCGAAACGTTAACACCGATTTACTCCACTACAGAAGGTTTAAAGCAAAATTCGTTACGTAAACTTACTGAACAAGCATTAGCGTTATTGGATAAAATCAAAGTTGGTGAGCTGTTACCGGACGAATACAATCCGCATAAATACAGCTTAAAACAGGCATTGCAATTATTACACCGCCCGCCACCAAGCGTTTCTGCCGAACAGTTGGAAAAAGGTGATCATCCGGCACAAAAACGACTGATTTTTGAAGAATTATTGGCACACAACTTGGCGATGCGGCAAGTGCGAGTCGGAGTCAACCAACTGACTGCTACGCCGCTACGCTATCAAACCGATCTCAAAAGCCGCTTTTTGGCGAGTTTGCCGTTTAAACCGACCAACGCTCAAAGCCGAGTTACCGCCGATATTGAACAGGATTTAGCCAAATCTTCGCCGATGATGCGTTTAGTGCAAGGCGATGTCGGCTCGGGTAAAACCTTAGTCGCCGCTCTTGCGACCCTGCTGGCGATTGATAACGGCAAACAAGTGGCATTAATGGCACCAACTGAAATCCTTGCCGAGCAAGACGCCAATAACTTTGCTAACTGGTTACGCCCGTTCGGTATTGAGGTCGGCTGGCTTGCCGGTAAAGTAAAAGGTAAAGCTCGCACCGCACAACTGGAAGCGATTAAAAACGGCGAAGTGCAGATGATTATCGGCACCCACGCCCTCTTCCAAGAAAGTGTCGAGTTTCATAATCTTGCATTAGTGATTATTGATGAACAACACCGTTTCGGTGTACATCAACGCTTAACCCTACGTGAAAAAGGGGCGAAAGACGGCATTTATCCGCACCAGCTAATTATGACCGCTACGCCAATCCCTCGCACCTTAGCGATGACGGTCTATGCCGATCTGGATACCTCCATTATTGACGAGCTACCACCGGGGCGAACGCCGATTACCACCGTGGCGATTTCGGAAGACAGACGAGATGAAATCGTCCGTCGTGTATATGTCGCCTGTAAAAATGAAAAACGCCAAGCCTATTGGGTTTGTACCTTAATTGACGAATCGGAAGTTTTGGAAGCGCAAGCGGCGGCGATTGCCGAAGATTTACAACGAGCGTTACCGGATTTACGTATCGGCTTGGTACACGGACGGATGAAACCGCAAGAAAAGCAAGCGATTATGGCGGAATTTAAAGCGGCAAATATTGATTTATTAGTCGCCACCACCGTAATTGAAGTGGGGGTTGATGTGCCGAATGCCAGCCTAATGATTATCGAAAACTCCGAACGTTTAGGGCTTGCTCAGCTACATCAGTTACGTGGACGTGTCGGCCGTGGCGCAACCGCTTCGCATTGCGTGTTACTGTATAAACCGTCGCTCGGCAAAATTTCGAGTAAACGCTTACAAGTGTTGCGCGACAGCCAAGACGGTTTCTATATTGCCGAAAAAGATTTAGAAATTCGTGGCACAGGTGAAATTCTCGGTACGAAGCAAACCGGTATGGCGGAATTTAAAGTGGCGAATTTAATGCGAGATCGCAAAATGATTCCATTGGTACAGAACTATGCCAAGCAAATTATTCAGCAAAATCCACCGCTTGCAGAAGCCCTAATTCATGCCGCTGGCTTGGCGAAAAAACAGAATATACCAATGCCTAGCATAAAGAACATAAATATTTTTTAACCACAGAATACACAGACTACACCGAAAATACCATCTCTACTCTTACAGCCCTTGAGGAGTCGAACTATAGATATTTCATGTACAGATTCTTAGCAAACGATTGCTCTGTATATAAACTGTAATTCATACAATAGTTTACCAACACAATTACATTACATTACATTACATTACATTACATTCATTATAGTGCCATCCTTTTATAACTAATAGCCCTTATTCTATGTTAAGGGCTTTTTTAAGGAATTTTCTTAATGAATAAAATTTTTAGAGTAATTTGGAATGAAGCGACTCAATCTTGGATTGCTGTTTCTGAATTAGCTAAAGGGAAAGTGAAATCTTCCTCTTCAAACACAACAACTACAACGATTAATCGCTCAAACAAAGCATTATGGATTGCGAGTACTCTCGGGTTATTAAGTGCATTAGGCTCAAACCAAGCCAATGCGGCTATTGAGATTGGTTCTACGTCGGGCATTTCTTTTGCACAAAATGGAGCCGCAACACCAGCTAGTAGCCTTTCAATAGCTATTGGTCAGAATGCAAAAATTACTGGAGAAACTGCTACTCATATAATTGACTATCTGTCACCTGCAAATAAAAAAAGAACTCCTGCTACTAATAACTATTACATACTTAGTACTAGTGGTGTGGCTATCGGTCATTCATCATCAGTTACAAATGGAGGAACTGTAGTTGGTTCATTAGCTAAATCAAAAGGTTTAGGGGTTGCAGTAGGTGCTTGCTAGTGACGCAAACTCAAGTTCTGTGGCTATTGGTGCTTCTTGCTGTAGCGTCAGGTACTAACTCATTATCAATGATGCGTCAATCCAGTGCATCTGAAGACTTTGCAATTGCTATTGGTACTACAGCAATAAGTAATGGTACATCTGCAATCGGTATCGGTAAGTCTGTAGTTGCACAAGGCACTCGAGCAATTGCGATTGGTGCGACAACAACTACAGATACTGAGTATGATGCAACAGCCAATACACAAGCGACAGGTAACGATGCGATTGCATTCGGTACATCTGCTCGTGCCACAAAGAACGACACTATTGCAATTGGTCAAGGTGCAACTGCTAACATTGAAAATTCTATCGCATTAGGTAAAAGTTCAACAACCACAGCAAGATCAACAGTAACCAAACCGACTTTCAAAGATGATAGCGGTACGGATGTTACCTATAACTTTGATGATAACAAAGCTGTTGTTGGTGTTGTTTCTGTCGGTAGTGATAACGGATTACGCCAAATTCAATACGTTGCGACCGGAAATGTGAGTGCAACCTCAACTGATGCGATCAATGGTAGCCAACTTTATCTTGCTGTAGCTTATTCCGGCTTTAATATTAAGCAAAATGGTGCGGTTGCACCTATATCACGTGTTAATAACAATAACTATGTTGATTTTGCTAACGGTACTTACACCACTGCTCGCGGTTACTGATGCGGCAGATGGAGCAAAAGTTCAATTTAATGTTATAACACAAACTATTACTTCTGATGCAACTACTGGTCAAGCGGCAACAACCGGTACGGCAGGTTTAGCAACCTCTGCGGATGTAGTTACGGCAGTAAATAATGTCGCAACGATTGCAACGACTGCAAAAACTAACGCAGAAGCGACTCAAAATGCGACAAATGAAGCAGATAGAAAAGCAGTTAATGCTCAAACTGCGGCAAACAATGCACAGCAAGCCGCAACAAAAGCAGATACAAAAGCAAATACCGCACAACAAACAGCTACTGTCGCTCAAGCAACAGCAAATGAAGCAAAAAATGCACTTACTAGCAAAGCAGACGCAAGCCGTGCTTATACATTCAGCACTCAAAATAATAAAACTGCATACACTACGACAGATGGTACGGCTGATAGTTGGACATTAGGCAAGAATGATAGCCTTACATTTGGCGCAACAAATGAATTACAAGTTTCTACTGACGGCCAAGGCAATATTGTTTATGGTTTATCTACAACCACTACAAATGCAATAAAAGCCGCAAAAGATACAGCTGATGCTTGCAAAAACAGCAACAGAAACAGCTACTAATACTGCAAACGATGCAAAAACAGTCGCGGAAACGGCTACTAATACCGCAAACGATGCAAAAACGGCGACAGAAACAGCTACTAATACCGCAAACGATGCGAAAACAGCGGCGGAAACAGCTACTAATACCGCAAACGATGCAAAAACAGCGGCGGAAACGGCTACTAATACCGCAAACGATGCGAAAACAGTCGCTACAACTGCAACCAATACCGCAAACGATGCGAAAACAGTCGCTACAACTGCAACCAATACCGCAAATGATGCAAAAACAGTCGCGGAAACCGCAACCAATACCGCAAACGATGCAAAAACGGCGACAGAAACAGCTACTAATACCGCAAACGATGCGAAAACAGCGGCGGAAACAGCTACTAATACCGCAAACGATGCAAAAACAGCGGCGGAAACGGCTACTAATACCGCAAACGAGGCGAAAACAGTCGCGGAAACAGCTACTAATACTGCAAACGATGCAAAAACAGCGGCGGAAACCGCAACCAATACCGCAAACGATGCGAAAACAGTCGCGGAAACGGCTACTAACACCGCAAATGATGCGAAAACAGCAGCAGAAACGGCTACTAATACCGCAAACGATGCAAAAACGGCGAGCAGAAACAGCTACTAATACTGCAAACGATGCAAAAACAGCGGCGGAAACCGCAACCAATACCGCAAACGATGCGAAAACAGTCGCGGAAACGGCTACTAATACCGCAAACGATGCGAAAACAGTCGCGGAAACGGCTACTAACACCGCAAATGATGCGAAAACAGCAAGCAGAAACGGCTACTAATACCGCAAACGATGCGAAAACAGCGGCGGAAACGGCTACTAATACCGCAAACGATGCAAAAACGGCGAGCAGAAACAGCTACTAATACCGCAAACGATGCGAAAACAGTCGCGGAAACGGCTACTAACACCGCAAATGATGCGAAAACGGCGACGGAAACAGCTACTAATACCGCAAACGATGCAAAAACAGCGAGCAGAAACGGCTACCAATACCGCAAACGACGCGAAAACAGCGGCGGAAACAGCTACTAATACCGCAAACGACGCGAAAACAGCGGCGGAAACAGCTACTAATACCGCAAACGATGCAAAAACAGCGGCGGAAACGGCTACTAATACCGCAAACGATGCGAAAACAGCAGCGGAAACGGCTACTAATACCGCAAACGATGCGAAAACAGTCGCGGAAACGGCTACTAACACCGCAAATGATGCGAAAACAGCGGCGGAAACAGCTACTAATACCGCAAATGATGCGAAAACAGCAGCAGAAACGGCTACTAATACCGCAAACGATGCAAAAACGGCAAGCAGAAACGGCTACTAACACCGCAAATGATGCGAAAACGGCAGCGGAAACAGCTACTAATACCGCAAACGATGCAAAAACAGCAGCAGAAACGGCTACTAATACCGCAAACGATGCGAAAACAGTCGCGGAAACGGCTACTAACACCGCAAATGATGCGAAAACAGCGGCGGAAACAGCTACTAATACCGCAAATGATGCGAAAACAGCAAGCAGAAACGGCTACTAATACCGCAAACGATGCAAAAACGGCGAGCAGAAACGGCTACTAATACCGCAAACGATGCGAAAACAGTCGCTACAACTGCAACCAATACCGCAAACGACGCGAAAACAGCGGCGGAAACAGCTACTAATACCGCAAATGATGCGAAAATAGCGACAGAAACGGCTACTAATACCGCAAACGATGCAAAAACGGCAAGCAGAAACGGCTACTAATACCGCAAACGATGCCCAAACTGCGACAAATAACGCACAGCAAACTGCAACTGATGCACAAACAACTGCAAATGAAGTTAAAAACATTGTTGCCAATAAAGCAGATGCAAATCGTGCTTATGCATTTAATATCGAAAATAGTGTTGGTGAACAAAATAACAAAACAGGTCAAGCAGAAGGTTGGGATCTTTCTAACGATGGAGAGATTACATTCGGTGCAACATCTGATCTTGAAGTGTCTACTGATGGTACAGGCAAGATTGTCTATGGTTTATCTACCGTTGCAAAAACAGCTATTTCTGCAGTTGCTGATGCTTGCAAAAACTGTTACAGATAGCCTAACTCAGATCGAAGACTCAGTAAAAGAAGCTAAAGATGCTCGCATCAGCAGCTGGACAGCTCTGCAACCAAGGCTGATGATTCAGCAAAAGCGGCTTCAACCTCTGCTTCTGCGGCAGATAGCTCTGCAACTAAAGCGGACGATTCAGCGAAAGCGAGCATCGACTTCTGCATCAGCGACGGACAGCTCAGCGACTAAAGCGGATGATTCAGCGAAAGCGGCTTCAACCTCTGCTTCTGCGGCGGATAGCTCTGCAACCAAAGCGGATGATTCTGCGAAAGCGAGCATCGACTTCTGCATCGGCGGCGGATAGCTCTGCAACTAAAGCGGACGATTCAGCGAAAGCGGCTTCAACCTCTGCATCAGCGGCAGATAGCTCTGCAACTAAAGCCGACGATTCAGCAAAAGCGGCTTCAACCTCTGCTTCTGCGGCAGATAGCTCTGCAACTAAAGCGGACGATTCAGCAAAAGCGGCTTCAACCTCTGCTTCTGCGAGCAGATAGCTCTGCAACTAAAGCGGACGATTCAGCAAAAGCAAGCATCCACCTCTGCATCAGCGGCAGATAGCTCTGCAACTAAAGCGGATGATTCAGCGAAAGCGGCTTCAACCTCTGCATCAGCGGCGGATAGCTCTGCAACCAAAGCGGATGATTCAGCAAAAGCGGCTTCAACTTCTGCATCAGCCGCAGATAGCTCAGCGACTAAAGCGGATGATTCAGCGAAAGCGACTTCAACCTCTGCTTCTGCGGCGGATAGCTCTGCAACCAAAGCGGATGATTCTGCGAAAGCGAGATCGACTTCTGCATCGGCGGCGGATAGCTCTGCAACTAAAGCGGACGATTCAGCGAAAGCGACTTCAACCTCTGCATCAGCGGCAGATAGCTCTGCAACTAAAGCCGACGATTCAGCAAAAGCGGCTTCAACTTCTGCTTCTGCGGCGGATAGCTCTGCAACTAAAGCGGATGATTCAGCGAAAGCGAGCATCGACTTCTGCATCAGCGGCGGACAGCTCAGCGACTAAAGCGGATGATTCAGCGAAAGCGACATCGACTTCTGCATCAGCGGCGGACAGCTCAGCGACTAAAGCGGATGATTCAGCGAAAGCGGCTTCAACTTCTGCATCAGCGGCGGATAGCTCTGCAACCAAAGCGGATGATTCAGCAAAAGCGGCTTCAACTTCTGCTTCTGCGACAGATAGCTCAGCAACCAAAGCGGATGATTCAGCGAAAGCGGCTTCAACCTCTGCATCAGCCGCAGATAGCTCTGCAACCAAAGCGGACGATTCAGCGAAAGCGGCTTCAACTTCTGCTTCTGCGGCGGATAGCTCAGCGACTAAAGCGGATGATTCAGCGAAAGCGGCTTCAACTTCTGCATCAGCCGCAGATAGCTCTGCAACCAAAGCGGATGATTCAGCGAAAGCGGCTTCAACCTCTGCATCAGCCGCAGATAGCTCTGCAACCAAAGCGGACGATTCAGCGAAAGCGGCTTCAACTTCTGCTTCTGCGGCGGATAGCTCAGCGACTAAAGCGGATGATTCAGCGAAAGCGGCTTCAACTTCTGCATCAGCGGCGGACAGCTCAGCGACTAAAGCGGATGATTCAGCGAAAGCGGCTTCAACTTCTGCATCAGCGGCGAATAGCTCTGCAACTAAAGCGGACGATTCAGCGAAAGCAAGCATCGACTTCTGCATCAGCCGCAGATAGCTCTGCAACCAAAGCGGATGATTCAGCGAAAGCGGCTTCAACTTCTGCTTCTGCGGCGGATAGCTCAGCGACTAAAGCGGATGATTCAGCGAAAGCGAGCATCGACTTCTGCATCAGCGGCGGACAGCTCTGCAACTAAAGCGGATGATTCAGCGAAAGCGGCTTCAACTTCTGCATCAGCGGCGGACAGCTCTGCAACCAAGGCTGACGATTCAGCGAAAGCGACATCAACCTCTGCATCAGCGGCGGACAGCTCTGCAACCAAGGCTGACGATTCAGCGAAAGCGGCTTCAACCTCTGCATCAGCGGCGGATAGCTCTGCAACCAAAGCGGATGATTCAGCAAAAGCGGCTTCAACTTCTGCATCGGCGAGCAGATAGCTCAGCAACCAAAGCGGATGATTCAGCGAAAGCGGCTTCAACCTCTGCATCAGCCGCAGATAGCTCTGCAACCAAAGCGGACGATTCAGCGAAAGCGGCTTCAACTTCTGCTTCTGCGGCGGATAGCTCAGCGACTAAAGCGGATGATTCAGCGAAAGCGGCTTCAACTTCTGCATCAGCCGCAGATAGCTCTGCAACCAAAGCGGATGATTCAGCGAAAGCGGCTTCAACTTCTGCATCAGCGGCAGATAGCTCTGCAACTAAAGCGGACGATTCAGCGAAAGCGGCTTCAACTTCTGCTTCTGCGGCGGATAGCTCAGCGACTAAAGCGGATGATTCAGCGAAAGCGGCTTCAACTTCTGCATCAGCGGCGGACAGCTCAGCGACTAAAGCGGATGATTCAGCGAAAGCGGCTTCAACTTCTGCATCAGCGGCGGACAGCTCTGCAACCAAAGCGGACGATTCAGCGAAAGCGGCTTCAACCTCTGCATCAGCGGCGGATAGCTCTGCAACCAAAGCGGATGATTCAGCAAAAGCGACATCGACTTCTGCATCGGCGGCAGATAGCTCAGCAACCAAAGCGGATGATTCAGCGAAAGCGGCTTCAACCTCTGCATCAGCCGCAGATAGCTCTGCAACCAAAGCGGACGATTCAGCGAAAGCGGCTTCAACTTCTGCTTCTGCGGCGGATAGCTCTGCAACCAAAGCGGACGATTCAGCGAAAGCGGCTTCAACTTCTGCTTCTGCGGCGGATAGCTCTGCAACCAAAGCGGATGATTCAGCAAAAGCAAGCATCGACTTCTGCATCGGCGACAGATAGCTCAGCAACCAAAGCGGATGATTCAGCGAAAGCGGCTTCAACCTCTGCATCAGCCGCAGATAGCTCTGCAACCAAAGCGGACGATTCAGCGAAAGCGGCTTCAACTTCTGCTTCTGCGACCGGATAGCTCAGCGACTAAAGCGGATGATTCAGCGAAAGCGGCTTCAACTTCTGCATCAGCGGCGGATAGCTCTGCAACCAAAGCGGATGATTCAGCAAAAGCGACATCGACTTCTGCATCGGCGAGCAGATAGCTCAGCAACCAAAGCGGATGATTCAGCAAAAGCGACATCGACTTCTGCATCGGCGACAGATAGCTCAGCAACCAAAGCGGATGATTCAGCGAAAGCGGCTTCAACTTCTGCATCAGCCGCAGATAGCTCAGCGACTAAAGCGGATGATTCTGCGAAAGCGGCTTCAACTTCTGCATCAGCGGCAGATAGCTCTGCAACCAAAGCGGATGATTCAGCGAAAGCGGCTGATAGTTCGGCGACTAAAGCGAATAATTCTGCAACTAGAGCAGAACAAGCTGAACAACGAATGAAGAAAGATTTTGAGTCTACCAATACCGGAGAGACAACGGACAAATTAGGCGAAAAATCAACTCGTATGGGTAATAATTCAACGGCGAAAGGTCGTAAAGCGACTGCCGCTGGTGCAGATGCGTCAGCAAGCGGTGATAAATCAACAGCAATCGGTCAAAATGCAAATGCGAAAGCGAGAAACTCTGTTGCATTAGGTGCAGATTCTGTTGCTGATGAAGAGAATACAGTTTCAGTAGGCTCTCAAGGCAATGAACGCCGTGTAACTAATGTTGCTCGTGGTGTGAAACCGACTGATGCGGTAAATAAAGCTCAATTAGATGAAGTTCGAGGTGAAGTGGGTCAAGTGAAGAAAGATCTTCGTAAGACGGATCGTAAACTTCGTGCTGGTATCGCTGGTGCGGTTGCTGTGGCAAATATCCCACAAGTAACAAAAGCTGGTGGTACGATGGTTGGTGCCGGTGTCGGTAACTACCACGGTCAAAGTGCTGTTGCGGTCGGTTTCTCAAAACTATCTGATAATAATCGTGTAATTATTAAAGGTAGTGCGGGTGCAACAACGCAAGGCGAATTTAACGTTGGTGCGGGTATTGGTTACCAATGGTAATTTTAGCAATCTAAATTGATTTTAAAATCTCACTCATTACAACGATGGGTGAGATTTTTTTATCTAATATACTATTTACAACCTGAATATATCTACTGAAATGTATTACGGTTGAAGATAAGGAAAAATAATGATGAATAAAAAATATAGAATCGGTATTACATTCAATTTAGAAGCCAAAGTCACTGATATTTGGGCAAATGGTGCAAACCAAAATATCATTTTCCTATATCAATTATTTCAACATTCCAATATCGTTGAAGATGTGGTACTTGTTTCTTGGGGACCTGAGAAACGCACTACACCACCGGAAGGCTTTATGCTTGATGAAATGGATCTTAAATTTGCCTATATTGAAGATGTGATTGATGAGCTGGATGTTTTAATTGAAGGAACATTAGTTATTGAACCTAGATATGCAGAAAAAATTCGCTCACACGGAGGAAAATTGGTGTGTTATAAAATAGGCAATGATTTCATCATGGATATGGAATACTTCTTATTTGATAAAAAAGGCGGAAGGGTCTTTAACGGTACCTATTTTGATAGTGTTTGGATGATTCCCCAGCACGAAAATACCTGTCACTCTTATTTTTCAATCATGTATCGTTGTAATGCTTATGTGGTACCTGCTATTTGGGCACCAACATTCTGCGATCAAGTCGTAAAACGTTTGAAAAATAAACATAATTTAGAATTTGGCTATGTCCCAACATCTGTATCAGCAAAAAGAATTGCCTCATTTGAATCGAATATCAATGTAGTAAAAACCAGCTTTATTCCAGTATTAATTTGCGAACAAGCCTATCGTACTGCATCAGAAAAAATTAAACACGTTTATTTATGTAATACTTATGAAAAACGAAATAACCCAACTTTCTTTAATTTTATCGGCAGAACGGAACTGGTAAAAGATAATGTGATGACAGTGGAAGGTCGTTATCAAATGCCCGATTTCTTAACTCGTTATGTTGATGTTGTAGTCAGCCATCAGTGGGAAAACGGCTTAAATTACGCTTATAACGATGCATTATACGGCGGTTATCCATTTATTCATAATTCCAAATTATTACCTAAAGGTGTAGGTTATTATTATGATCAATTCGATGCCTTTGACGGTGCAAAAATGTTATTAGATGTAATTGACAACCATGATAAAAATCACGAGGCTTATGTGAAACGTGCTAATGAATATTTAGATTCGTTACTCCCAACCAATCCGATAAATATCCATTTATACGAAAAAGAGATTAGAAGGTTGTTTGAATAATCCTAACTCTTTTATAAATACAGCAAGTTAACTACAAACTAAGTGGTTTGATTTAACAAAGTTTTTGCAAATCTAACCGCTTGCATTGTAAGCAGACACGAATTTCTGTATAATCTCTCGTCTTTTTATAAACGAAATTCGCAAAAACTCTGGAGTAACAAAATGGCTCGTGTAACCGTACAAGAAGCGACAGATAAAATCGGCAACCGTTTCGACTTAATTTTGACCGCGGCACGCCGTGCAAGACAATTACAACTTCACGTTCGTGAACCACTTGTGCCTGAAGAAAATGATAAGCCAACGGTTATCGCATTACGTGAAATCGAAAAAGGTTTAATCAATAGTCAGATCATGGATCAATTAGAAAACAATGATGCGATCCAACAAGAAGTTGCTGAACAAGAAGCGATCTCTTTCTTAGCAGATGTTCAAGCTAACGCTTAAGATCAAATTTATTCAATATTTAGATGGATAATTGAAAATAAATAGTAGTACTATCTATTGTCAATTATCCATTTTTTAATTCTATTTTCTCGAGGTGTACCGTGTATCTTTTTCAACCGTTAGATAGCATTATTCAGGGCTATTTACCTGCTGATAAAATCGAGCTGGTAAAGCGTGCCTTTGTGATTGCGCGTGATGCGCACGAGGGGCAAACTCGCTCAAGCGGAGAGCCTTACATTACTCATCCTGTGGCAGTGGCATCCATTATTGCGGAAATGAAACTCGATCATGAAGCGGTAATGGCGGCATTGTTACACGATGTGATTGAAGATACACCTTACACGGAAGAACAGCTTGTCGCCGAATTTGGTGCGAGTGTTGCGGAAATCGTGCAAGGCGTTTCCAAGCTGGATAAATTAAAATTCCGTACCCGCCAAGAAGCACAAGTTGAGAACTTCCGCAAAATGATTTTGGCGATGACTAAAGACATTCGAGTGGTATTAATCAAACTGGCTGACCGTACCCATAATATGCGTACACTAGGGGCGTTACGTCCAGATAAACGTCGTCGTATTGCAAAAGAAACGCTTGAGATTTACAGTCCGTTAGCACATCGCTTAGGCATTGAACATCTTAAAAATGAATTGGAAGATCTCTGCTTCCAAGCGATGCACCCTCATCGTTATCGTGTCTTACGTATGGCAATTGATATGGCGCGCGGTACTCGCCAAGACCTTATTTCAACCATTTCTCACGAAATTCAATCACGTTTAGACGAAGCCGGTATCAAAGGCCGTGTTTATGGTAGAGAAAAACACCTCTACTCGCTTTATGAAAAAATGCGTCAACGCGACCAACATTTCCATTCCATTTTAGATATTTATGCGTTTAGAGTGGTGGTGGAAAACCTAGATAATTGCTACCGTGTATTGGGGCAAATGCACTCGCTGTATAAGCCTCGCCCGTACAAAATTCGTGACTATATTGCCGTGCCGAAAAGTAACGGTTATCAGTCATTACATACCTCAATGATTGGGCATAAAGGTGTGCCGATTGAAGTACAGATTCGTACCGAAGATATGGATTTAATGGCGGAACTCGGCGTAGCGACTCATTGGCGTTATACCGAAGATCAAACCACAGCAACCAGCGTACAACAAAAAGCGCAACAATGGTCGCGCAGTATTATCGAGCCGCAACAAAGCGCCGGTAACTCGGATGAATTTATTGAGAACGTTAAATCCGACCTTTTCTCCGATGACATTTATGTGTTCACGCCTAAAGGTCGTATTGTAGAATTGCCGGCAAAAGCAACCGCTATCGACTTTGCTTATGCGGTTCACTCGGATATTGGCGACCGTTGTGTCGGCGCAATCGTTGATCGCAATCCGTATCCGATCTCACAACCGTTGCAATCAGGACAAACGGTTGAAATTCTGACCGAACAAGGTAAACGACCAAGCCCGTCTTGGCTGACCTTTGTGGTGAGTGCCAAAGCCCGTTCAAAAATCCGCACTGCACTGAAACATTTAGAAAATGTTGATCAGGTTACGGATGAAGTAGTGAAACCGGAACAGTTGGATGTTGATATCGAATTGGAAATCAAAGACCAGCCGGGCGTATTGGCAAGTTTAACCAATGCGATTGCTTCAATGAACAGCAATATCGGCACGGTAGAAAGTCGTCCGAACGGTACGGGTAATTACCAAGTGAAAATGCGTATTTCCGTCACGGATAATGCCCATCTTTATGTAGTGATTCAGAAGCTAACCAAAGTAAACGGCGTCATTCGTGTCACAAAAGCCTAATCGTCTCTAAACATAAGCGGTGGATTTTTGTAAATTTTTTACAAAATTTGACCGCTTATTTTCTCGTTAATCCCTCTCAATTCGGCTATAATTGCCCGAATTTTTTATACACATTAAAAAGGAACTCCAATGTTATATCCAAGCGAAGAATTTCTTTATGCACCAGTTACATGGGTAGATCACAGCGAAGGTTACACTGACATTCGTTACCACAAATCAACCGATGGTATTGCAAAAATTACCATCAATCGTCCTGAAGTACGTAACGCATTCCGTCCACAAACGGTTAAAGAAATGATCCACGCTTTCGCCGATGCTCGCTTTGACGAAAAAATCGGTGTAATTGTGCTAACCGGTGAAGGCGAATACGCATTCTGTGCTGGTGGTGACCAAAAAATTCGTGGTGACTACGGCGGTTATAAAGATGACAGTGGTGTACATCACTTAAACGTGTTGGAGTTCCAACGTGATATCCGTACTTGTCCGAAACCGGTTGTTGCAATGGTAGCAGGTTATGCGGTAGGTGGCGGTCACGTATTACATATGATGTGTGACTTAACGATCGCGACCGATAATGCGAAATTCGGTCAAACCGGCCCGAAAGTGGGTTCATTTGACGGTGGCTGGGGCGCAAGCTATATGGCTCGTATCGTAGGTCAGAAGAAAGCACGTGAAATCTGGTTCTTATGCCGTATGTACGATGCACAAGAAGCATTAAATATGGGCTTAGTAAACACAGTTGTACCTTATGCGGATCTTGAAAAAGAAACCGTGCGTTGGTGTCGTGAAATGTTACAAAACAGTCCAATCGCATTACGTTGCTTAAAAGCGGCATTAAATGCGGACTGTGACGGGCAAGCCGGTCTTCAAGAATTAGCAGGCAATGCGACGATGTTGTTCTATATGACGGAAGAAGGTCAAGAAGGTCGTAACGCTTTCAACGAAAAACGTGAACCTGACTTCAGTAAATTTAAACGTAATCCGTAGTTACATTTAAAAATACTTCCACTCTCTCCCCTTGTGGGAGAGAGATAGCTTGTTAAAGCGTGAAGCGAAAACAAGCAGAGAGAGGGGAATTGCAAAATTTTTCGGGAATTTAACCGCTTCTCCCTCTCCTTGGTTTCTCTTCTAAACGAAGAAAAGCCTACCCTCTCTCATAAGAGGAGAAAGTAATAACTTAACCGCCCAACTTAATTGAAAAGGCTCTAAACAAGCGGTCTAATTCGCTCACTTTTTGCAAAGAATTTTCTATGTCAAATACCCAAACCGAATCTAAAACGCCAGAACAAGAAGATATACAACCAAAGAAAAAACCTTTCTTCATTCCGACTTGCCTCAAATTAGGTCTTATCAGTGCTTGCTTTGCGGCATTTTATGGGATCTACCTTGACGGGCGTATTCGTACCAAAATGGACGGTCAGGTTTGGCAATTACCGGCTGAAGTATATAGCCGAATTGAAAGTATTAGTATTGACGATAAACTCTCTCTTGAAGCAACCAAACAAGCATTGCTTGATAACGGCTATCGCCAAGTTTCTCAAATCGCAACGCCCGGCGATTTTAAAATCGAAGACAATAAATTAGTCTTATTACGCCGTGCATTTCCATTTCCCGAAACACCGGAAGCACAACGTATTTTACGTTTACACTTTGAAAATAATAAATTAGCACATATTGAGGACTTAGTACAAAGTAAGCTGATTGATGAGTTTCGTCTTGATCCGAAATTAATTGCGATGCTACATTCGGGCAATGATGAAGAACGTCAGGCATTACGTTTACAGCAATATCCGTACTTCCTCATTCAAGCATTAATCCTGACAGAGGATAAACGATTCTATCAACACGACGGTATCAGCCCGTTAGGTATTGCACGTGCATTAATAGCTAACTACCAGGCTGGCAGAACCGTGCAAGGTGCGAGTACGTTAACGCAACAATTGGTTAAAAACTTGTTTTTAACCAGTGAAAAAACCATTGTGCGTAAAGTGAATGAAGCATTAATGTCGCTGATTTTAGATTTCCGCTATGATAAAAATCGTATTCTTGAAACCTATTTAAACGAAATTTATCTAGGTCAAAACGGCAGTTATCAGGTACATGGATTTGCCTTAGCGAGCCAATTCTATTTCGGTCGCCCAATCCAAGAAATTACCCCGTCACAAATGGCGTTATTAGTTGGTATGGTGAAAGGACCTTCCCTCTATAATCCATGGCGTCATCCTGAGGCGACTTTGGAACGTCGTAATGTGGTATTAAAATTATTACTGGAAAACCAAGCAATTACCCAACCGGAATATGAATTACTGGTCAAACAACCGCTTGGTGTTAAAGAGAAAGGGACAATTTATCGTCAACAACCGGCATTTATGCAGGCGTTAAATCTTGATCTCAAAGCAGAATTAGGTGAAACCAAATATGCACAGCTTTCCGGTGCAAAAATTTTTACCACTTTGGATAGAAAGCGACAACGTTCTGCTGAACAAGCCGTCATTAACGGATTAGAAAAGTTAGAAGAATCAGACAGCAAAATCAAAGATTTGCAGTCTGCTATTGTGGTTGCAGAATATAAAACCGGGAAAGTTCGTGCGATTGTGGGCGACCGTTTAACCCAATTTGCCGGCTTTAACCGAGCGATTCAAACTAAACGCCAAATTGGTTCATTGGTTAAACCGTCAATTTATGCGATTGCCCTTTCTGATCCAAAGAATTTTCGCTTAAATACACCGATTCAGAATAGACCGATTACCATTTATACTAAGGGTTCAGCGCCTTGGACACCGAGAAACTACGATAAACGCTTTAGCGGTTCGGTGATGTTAATGGATGCTTTAGTTCGCTCTCTGAATATTCCGACCGTAAATATCGGTATGAAAGTCGGTTTAAAGAAAGTGATTACGAAGCAAAAAGAAATGGGCTGGGATAAAGCAGATATTCCGGCATATCCATCAATGTTATTAGGGTCGTATTCAATCTCGCCTTATGACGTGACAAAATCATATCAAGTTTTGGCAAATAACGGTTTAAAAACGCCATTAACCACAATTGAAGCCATTATGTCACACGACGGCAGTCCACTCTATCAACGTAATATTGAAGAAGTGAGCCAACAAATCTTGCCTCAAGAAGCGACTATCCAGACATTGTATGCGATGCAACAAGTAGTGGAACGAGGCACGGCACGTAGCTTACAAAATGAATTTGCACATTTACGTTTAGCCGGTAAAACCGGGACAACCAATAATGCACGTGATACGTGGTTTGTTGGAGTGGATGGCGAAAACGTGACGACTGTATGGCTAGGTAAGGATAATAATACTGATACCAACTTAACCGGTTCAAGCGGTGCATTATTTGTCTATAAACAATATTTAGAGCGTGCGTTACCGACCGCCTTTAAATTACCGAAAGTCAATACCATGCAATGGGTAGGGATTAATGGCTACGGCACAATTAATTGTGATCCAAACCGTCAAATTCCAATGTGGCGTGACCGTGGACAACATTACTGTACTAACGCTGGTAATGTAGTGGAAGCAACTAAACCAACGGTATTAGAGGCAATTTCACTTGATAAATCCAAAACGGAAAATACCAAAGCTGAAGTTGCTGAAGATCAACAAGCCATTCCAACTGAAGAAGTAGCACCAACCGAATAATAAGCGGTTAGAAAAATTAAAGTTTTTGTCGCATTTAAATTAAAAAACGCATATTCAATTCTTATTGAATATGCGTTTTTCGTTTTCTGATTTCAAATTAATCCAATATAAATTAACGCTGACGAGCTTTGAAACGTGGATTGGTTTTGCAGATCACATAAAGTTTGCCTTTACGACGTACAATCTGGCAATCCGGGTGACGACTTTTTGCCGTTTTTAATGAGTTTAAAATTTTCATTTCATTTTCCTATTTTTTCGCAGTTAAGCCAGCCATACCTTTAAAGCGTTCATTAAAGCGACTTGCTCTACCTTCCGTATTCGCTTCCCGGCGTTTACCCGTATACACAGGATGTGAAGCAGATGAAGTATCTAGCGGATAAAATGGGTATTCTTTACCATCTTCCCACACCATTGTTTTCGTTGTAGTCGCACAAGAGCGAATAATCCAACCCATTTGTACTGAACCGTCATAAAACAATACTTCACGATAATTTTCAGGGTGAATCCCTTTTTTCATAATAAAAGTCCTCCAGTAACTTTATTTATTTCCATAAATAAAAAGTGGTTATATCCTATATGATAAATAATTTAATTTCTATAATTTTTTTATGGATATATCTCTTTTGCCGAAATTTTAGGCTAAATAATAAAAGTGAGAGCTAGATCGCCTTTTATTTTTATGTTTTATGATACGCTATCAACCATAGTTCATTGATCATTCCATAAGGACAATTATATGGCTCAACAACCATTCTTAATCGCCCCTTCTATTCTATCTGCTGATCTTGCTCGTCTAGGTGACGATGTTTTAGAAGTCCTCAAAGCCGGTGGCGATATTATTCATTTTGATGTCATGGATAACCATTTTGTACCCAACCTGACATTTGGTCCGGCAATTTGTAAAGCACTGCGTGATTATGGGATTACGGCGGACATTGATGTACATTTAATGGTAAAACCAGTCGAACGTTTAATTCCAGATTTTGCAAAAGCCGGGGCTAACTATATTACTTTCCACCCGGAAGCGACTGATCATATTGATCGTACATTGCAAATGATTCGAGATCACGGCTGTAAATCTGGGTTGGTGTTTAATCCTGCCACGCCACTCCATTATCTTGATTATGTAATGGATAAAGTGGATATGATTTTATTAATGGGCGTTAATCCCGGTTTTGGCGGACAAAAATTTATTCCAGCTACACTGAATAAATTAAGGGAAGTGCGTCATCGTATTGATGCTACCGGCAGAAGTATTCGCTTAGAAATTGATGGTGGCGTAAAAATTGACAATATCGCAGAAATAGCCGAAGCAGGTGCAGATACCTTTGTTGCCGGTTCTGCTATTTTTGATCAGCCGGACTATAAAGCGGTTATCGACCAAATGCGTGCCGAACTGGCTAAGATTTAATTTACCGTGCGGTATTTTTTGTAAAAAAGTAGCAAATTTTGACTGCTATCCGCGGATAAATTACCGAACGAGTCAAAATCTGCTATGGATAAACCCTATACATAATGTTAGAATATCCGTCGCTTTTCGCTGTTATAAGCGAACTATTTATACTTGTGTGAGAAATTCGCTGGTTTGACCTTCCTAAAAAACGTTGAATTTAGCATTTTTTTCTCTACACTATTCAACTCTCGCATTAGGCGAATTTCACATAGGAAAAACAAAATGAGCATTGAAGAACGCGTAAAAAAAATTATCGTTGATCAATTAGGTGTTAAAGCTGAAGACGTTAAACCAGAAGCTTCATTCATTGAAGATTTAGGTGCAGACTCTTTAGATACCGTTGAGTTAGTGATGGCTTTAGAAGAAGAATTCGATATCGAAATTCCAGATGAAGAAGCTGAAAAAATCACAACAGTTCAATCAGCGATTGACTACGTGACAAAAGCTAACGCATAATTTCAAGAATAAGGCGGTTAATAACCGCCTTATTTTTTGCTACAAATCTAATCACTTCCATATTTTAATTCAACTCATCTGCTCAAAAATCCGTAAAATCGTTTACAAACCATTCAAACAAGTTAGATTTACTAAAAATCACTTGATCATTTTTTTTAAATCCGTATTATACACGCCTGTTACACAACGTTATGGGTCG
The DNA here is from genome assembly GCF_029774155.1 of Actinobacillus arthritidis. Taxonomy (NCBI): domain Bacteria; kingdom Pseudomonadati; phylum Pseudomonadota; class Gammaproteobacteria; order Pasteurellales; family Pasteurellaceae; genus Actinobacillus; species Actinobacillus arthritidis. Next base: position 1,718,099 of record NZ_CP103833.1, read on the forward strand.
TTAGCTCAGTCGGTAGAGCAACGGACTTTTAATCCGTTGGTCGAAGGTTCGAATCCTTCACGACCCACCATTTAACTTGTAACACTTTCTAAAGGGTCGTTAGCTCAGTCGGTAGAGCAACGGACTTTTAATCCGTTGGTCGAAGGTTCGAATCCTTCACGACCCACCACTTTAGAACTTTCCAAATCAGTCAAATCTGAAATGGGTCGTTAGCTCAGTCGGTAGAGCAACGGACTTTTAATCCGTTGGTCGAAGGTTCGAATCCTTCACGACCCACCACTTTTACTTCCTTACAAATTTTCTTGAAAAAATCACCGCTTATTCTGTGTTTATAGTGTAAAATTCATTTGTTTTCAATGCACATATTTATTATTTATATAGCGAATTTTCTTTAATGATCAAAAAACTTTTTATTTCACTCGGCTTAATCGGTGCTATCACTTTAGGCGGTGTATTCTATGGTTATCAAAAACTTAATGATTTAGCACAACATCCAATTACCACCAAAGCAGATCAATTCTTTCTATTAGAAAAAGGCACATCTAGCCAAAAACTAGCACAATTACTAGAAGAACAACATATCGTTAATCACGATGATGTGAGCTTACTCCCCTACTTAATGCGTTTTAAGCCGGAACTCAGCAAATTCAAAGCAGGGACTTACTCACTTAATGGACTTAACACCGTTGAAGATTTGCTGAAACATTTTAGTTCCGGCAAAGAAGTACAACTTAACGTACAATTTATCGAAGGCAAAACCTTTAAGGTTTGGCGTGAACAATTGGCGCAAGCAAGTTATATGCAACACACACTAACTGGAAAATCTGAAGCGGAAATTGCCCAACTACTTGGGATTAAACACGATAAACTCGAAGGCTGGATTGCCCCGGATACCTATAGTTATGTTCCGAACTCAAGCGATTTAGCCTTACTTAAACGTGCTTATCAAAAACAACAAAAAGCATTGGATAATGCTTGGCAAAATCGTGCGGAAAATCTACCGCTTGTCACCCCGTATGAAATGCTGATTTTGGCTTCGATTGTGGAAAAAGAAACTGCCGTTGCAAGCGAACGCCCACAAGTGGCTTCCGTGTTTATTAATCGTCTTCGATTAAAAATGAGATTGCAAACCGATCCAACCGTAATTTACGGTATGGGCGATCGGTATAACGGTAATATTCGTAAAAAAGATTTAGAGGAAGCCACACCTTATAATACTTACGTGATTGACGGCTTACCGCCAACACCGATTGCAATGCCAAGTGAAGCCGCACTAAAAGCAGTTTCACAACCAGATAATACGCCATATCTCTATTTTGTGGCGGACGGGAGTGGCGGACATAAATTTAGCAAAAGTCTAGACGAACACAACCAAGCGGTTCGTGACTGGATTAAAATCGAACGAAACAAAAAACTTGAGAAGAAATAAGATGCGTGGAAAATTTATTGTTTTGGAAGGTTTAGAAGGTGCTGGCAAAACCACCGCCCACCAAGTGATTTTGGCACAATTGGAAAAAGCGGGTAAAAATGTGGTACAAACCCGTGAACCCGGTGGTACGCCGCTCGCAGAAAAATTACGTCATTTAATCAAACACGAAACCGAAGAAGCGGTTAGTGATAAAGCCGAATTACTGATGTTATATGCGGCACGTATTCAATTAGTCGAAAACGTAATTAAACCGGCATTGGCAGAAGGCAAATGGGTGTTAGGCGATCGTCACGATATGTCTTCTCAGGCTTATCAAGGTGGTGGACGCCAAATTGATCGTCACTTACTCGAAACCTTGAAAGAAACCGTTTTAGGTAAATTTGAACCTGATTTAACGATCTATTTAGATATCGATCCTGCGGTCGGTTTAGCACGTGCGAGAGGTCGTGGCGAACTGGATCGTATTGAACAGCAAAGCCTTGATTTCTTTTATCGCACACGCCAACGTTATTTGGAACTGACACAAAATAACGAGAAAGCGGTAATTATTAATGCAGAACAACCGATTGAAAAAGTAGCGGCAGATATTCAACAAGCGGTCGCAAATTTCTTAAATATTGCAAAATAAATATGCTATATCCTTGGCTTCAATCCACTTATCAACAACTGACAGAATCCTTTTTACATGGGCGTGGTCATCACGCCCTGTTATTTAAAACCGATTCGGGTTTAGGCACGGAAACGCTGATTCGTCATTTTGCACATTGGCTACTCTGCAAAAATCCGCTCGGCGAACAGGCTTGCCAGCAATGTAAAAGTTGTTTATTGACTACTGCCGGAAACCATCCCGATTTCCATATCTTAGAACCGATTGACGGTAAAGATATCGGGATTGATCAAGTACGTGAAACCAATGCCAAATTGCAAAACTTCTCGCAACAAGGTGGCAATGCGGTGGTATATATCCGAGGTGCGGAACGCTTAACCGAAGCAAGTAGCAATGCTCTCTTAAAAACGCTTGAAGAACCGCATAACAGCGTTTATTTTCTGCTAGAAGCACCATTACAAGGTGCAATGTTACCGACCATTCAAAGTCGTTGCCAAACCTGGTTAATTCATCCACCGGAAACGGATATTGCGTTAGATTGGTTGCAAGCAAACTGTAGTGGTGTCGATTTTGCTTCTTGTGAAATTGCGATGCGTTTATGTCATCAACGCCCGCTGATTTGCAAAAATTTCTTAGAAAATGACCGCTTGCAAGCTCGTAAAACCTTTTTGCAAACCTTTTGGCGTTTCTTTAAAAACCGAGATGTGTTACTCCTCTTTACCGCATTCGATGAAGAAAAAGAATTGGTATTACAACAATTAGAATGGTTGGATAGTTTTTTTGCCGATGCGTTAAAAGCCAAAATGGATATCGCAATCGGTTGGACAAATCCGGATTTACAAGCCGGTATTCTGCCATTTAGCCAACAACTCTCCGCTCAAGTATTGCTAAAAGGTCACCAAATTCTGCAACAAACCCGCCAAGACTTACAGCAAGTCAATGCGGTTAATTTGGAATTGATGTTACTTAATTGCCTGACACGACTGGTGTTAGAGGTTTTTGAATAGTCGTCTGATAAAAGGAGAGAAATATATGAATACAATAAATATTACTTTGGGAGAATATTTTGATAATTTTATAGATAAATTATTGAAAACCGGTCGTTATCCATCAGAAAATGACATTATTATTGTTGCCTTAAAAATGCTACAGGAAAAAGAAAATACCCTTTTACAGCTTTCAGAAAACAAAAATTCATAGAAAGGAAAAAACATTGAAAGACTTATTTATTATCGACTCACATTGTCATTTAGATGCTTTAGATTATGAAACTCGTCATAAAAACGTGGACGAGGTGATCGAAAATGCTAAAGCACGTGGCGTTCATCATTTTATCTCAATTTGTACTACTGTCGGGCGTTTTGAGGCGATGAAAGCCTTAACGGCACATCGTAATGATGTTTCACTATCTTGTGGCGTGCATCCGTTAAATGTCGAAGATGAACCGTTTGATTACGACAAACTACTTGCCTTCGCACAGGATGAAAAAGTGGTTGCGATTGGTGAAACCGGCTTAGATTACCATTACACGCCGGAAACGAAAGCGTTACAACAATCGCTGTTTTCACAACAAATTGAAATTGCCAATAAAGTGAATAAACCGCTGATTATTCACACTCGTTCCGCTCGTCAAGATACAATGGATATGCTGATTGCTGGCAATGCTGAAAAATGTGGCGGTGTATTACATTGCTTTACCGAAGATTGGGATATGGCAAAACGTGCATTAGATATTGGTTTCTATATCTCGATTTCAGGTATTATCACCTTCCGTAATGCGGAAGAATTACGTGATGTAGTACGTAAAGTACCACTTGATCGTTTATTGGTTGAAACCGATTCGCCTTACCTTGCACCGATCCCGTATCGTGGTAAACCAAATCAGCCGGCTTACGTGCGTGAAACTTGTGAGTATATTGCCGCCCTAAAAGGCGTTTCAACGGAAGAATTAGCTCGCATTACCACTAAAAATGTGCAAAACTTATTCAAAATTACACTCTAAATCTATAAAAGTTAAATAAAGGAATCCTAATGAAAGCGATTTTAAAATATTTTCTCATCCTCGTCTCACTCTCATTTTTTATTGTGTTAGGTGGTGCAGTCAATTATGCGATGCCAAGCTATGAAACTACCACGGTAACTGGTATGGAAGTACGTCGTATGGATAAAGACGGTATCATCAGTAAAGCTAACCCAGCAGACGGCGAAGTGCGTGATGTCTATTTCTTGTTTACCGAGAATCCGGAAACGAAAAAAGTGATGGTATATCGTAACGAAGATACCGGTTGGGGCTTACCGCCTTATTTCAAATTCGGCTCTGCGGATATTCAAGCCAAAGCCCAAGCGTATGCAAACGACAAACAACTGGTGCAAATTAAATATTACGGCTGGCGTATTAACTTCTTAAATGAATTTAGAAATATTGTGTCAATCAAACCGTTAGCCGAAGGCGAAAGCGACTCAATGCCGATTTTCAGTTATATTCTCTACGGCGTATTAGCGTTGCTATTCTTCCTCTCCATTCAATTTATTCGTGGCATCTTCCGTAGCGAATAACCTATTCCAAGCGGTTCAATTTTGCTAGAATTTTGCAAATTGAACCGTTTTTTATTGCGAGCGAAATGATTTATTTTATTGCAGACCTACACCTCAATGAGGCACAGCCTCAGATCACTGAACACTTTTTGCAATTTATGCAACAAAAAGCACCGCTTGCAGAACGTGTGTATATCCTAGGTGATTTCTTTGATTTCTGGATTGGTGATGACGAGCAATCCGAGCTTATCAACCAAGTGAAAGATGCCCTAAAAACCCTTACTACAAGCGGTGTAAAATGCTATTTTATTTGCGGAAACCGTGATTTCTTATTAGGCAAACGCTTCGCGCAAGAAACCGGTATGGAAATTTTGCCTGATTATCATCTGCTTGATTTATACGGTCACAAAATGCTGATTTGCCACGGTGATACACTTTGCATTGACGATGTAAAATATCAACAATTTCGCCGTAAAGTACATCAGAAATGGTCGCAGTGGCTCTTTTTACGTTTACCGCTCTCTTTACGTATTCGTATCGCTCAAAAAATTCGAGCCAAAAGTAAACAGGATAAACAAGCTAAATCAGCCGACATTATGGACGTAAATCCGGCATTTACCGCTGAAACGGTCAAACACTTCGGTGCGACTTATCTGATTCATGGTCACACCCACCGCCAAGCGGTACATTCTGAGGCGGAATTTACTCGTATTGTCCTCGGCGATTGGAAAGCGGATTACGCTTCCATTTTAAAATTTGATGAACAGGGATTTGAGTTTGTATGATAGATGTGATCATTCCTTGCTATAACGCTGAACACACATTAGTGCGTGCGGTACAAAGCGTGTTAAACCAACCGCAATTAGGCAAATTATGGTTAATTGATGATTGTTCTACCGACGGTACTTTTGCTCTAGCCGAATATTTACAAGCACAATTACCACACAAAATCCAAGTAGAACGTATGCCGAAGAATAGCGGTGCGGCTAAGGCTCGAAATTGGGGTGCCTTACAAAGTGAAGCCGACTTTATCGCTTTTTTAGATGCGGACGATGCTTATGAAGATTATGCGTTACAAATTGCAGAAGGGATTTTCACTTTTAGGCCGGAAACTGCCGTTGTTCGTTTGGCTCTTAAACCGGTTGGATTAGCTGAACGTTATACCACTCACGCTAACTTTGAATACGCTTGGCAATATATGCGAATGACCGGAGCAGGAAATACCGTATTCCGTCGCTCATTTTTTCTCGCTTGCGGCGGTTTTCCGCAACACCAAATTTTCCGAGAGTTAGGCGGTGAAGACGGTGCTTTAGGTATTGCTACTACGCAAATTAGTGCGGTTGCTACCGCATTTAATGATGCCGGCGTGTTACATTATTGCCATGAAGGTATGTATGCGGAACGCCTATTGGACGCTATCTTATTCAATAAAACGCCAAAGGGTATCACCGCGGAGAAAATAACAGAAGCACAAGCCGTCACAGATAAAATCTGCCAACAAGTTCAGCAACTAAAAGAATGTATAACAACGAAAAAAATCGGAATAAAACCACTCAATATTCAGTGGAATTAGTTGAAAAAGAGACAAAATCCATCTAACATCTCTAATTGAGATTAATTATCAACTTTAATTACTATGAAACTCTTTTATATCATCACCGGATTTTTATGTATTGGACTTGGCATTTTAGGTGCGATTTTACCCGGTTTACCGACCACACCGTTTTTATTACTGGCACTTTTCTGTTTTGGCAAAAGCTCGCCTCGCTTACAAATGTGGTTTATGCGAACCAAGCTCTATCAAAAATATTTAAAAGAATATGATGAAAAACGTGCTATGACTATGAAGCAAAAAATTACGATTTTGGTAATTTCAGCTCCTTTTTGCATTATTTCATTTTTCGCTTTGCCTAATATTTGGGGAAAATTGGCTTTAATCGCCGTAGTTATTTGCCAATATTGGTATTTCTTCTGCAAAATCGCCACAATTCCTACGGCTGAAAAGAGTAGCCGTTCCAATGCCTAGACTTTAATCATCTTGTTTTTTACGTCTTGCTCTCGGATGAGCCGCATCATAAATCTTAGCAAGATGTTGGAAATCCAAATGCGTATAAATTTGAGTGGTGGAAAGATTACTATGCCCAAGTAATTCTTGAACTGCACGTAAATCTCCGCTCGCTTCCAGCATATGTGTCGCAAATGAATGGCGTAATTTATGTGGGTGTAAATGACTTTCCAATCCCTGTTTCTCGCCCCATTTTTGCATCACAAGTTGGATCGAACGATGTGAAAGTCTTCCACCTCGTTTATTTAAAAATACCGCATTATTTTGCGGTTTAAATTGCCCTCTTACCGCTAACCAACGATTTAAGGCTTCAAGTGCTTTCGATCCAATCGGTACAATACGTTCTTTATTCCCTTTACCCAATAATCGCACTTCTCGTCCGGCTAAATCCATATCGCCTAAATCAAGCCCTTGTAATTCCGATAAACGTAAGCCGGAACTATACATAAGTTCCATCATGGCTAAATCACGCAAATCACTCGGGTCATTGCTATCACTCGTTAAAAGTCGCCCTACCTGCTCCGCATCAATGTTTTTCGGTAATCGCTTATTTGCTTTCGGTGCTTTAATGCCAACTGCCGGATTGACCGACATCTGCTCTTGTCGAATTAAATAATTAAACCATTGACGTAATGCGACTAAACGTAAAGCGATACTTTTTGCCCCCAAGCCTTGTTTATTACTTTGCGTGATAATCCAACGTACCGTAGCACTATTTACTTCTTGCCATTGTAAAATACCAGCTTGATTAAGCATTTCGCTTACTGCTAATAACTGACGCTGATAATTACTCAACGTATGTTGACTAGCTTGTTTTTCGATACGAAGAAAATCCCAATAAGGTTTAGTTTGCAGATAAAGGGTATTTTGTGAATTGAGCATAATAATAAAATGTGGAAAGGCATTTAATGGGCAAGAAAAACAAGCGGTCAAATTTGCAAAATGCTTCGCAAAAACAACCGCTTCTGTGTATTAAGCTAGATTCAGTTGACCGATACGTACACCGACATTGCCTAATGCCACCGGGCTTAAATAATCGCCTAAAAATTCAAAAAGTTCGTTTACATCGGTAAAGCTACGTTGAATTTTGACATCATCTTCCACTTTACGAGTAAATTCGTATTGTACTTGTGAATCGCCAATTTTCGCTTCTAAGGTAATAAATACCGTTTCAAAGAAATGGTTTACATTACCCTCTTCGCCCGGATCACTCACACGGACATTCCAATGATTACTAAATAAAACTTCGGTTTTTGACATTGTGTTTTTCCTCTTATAAAAATACCCCCTCTTGGTAAAGAGGGGGATTGGGGGAGATTTTAATTATTGTAAAACGGAAATATCCGCTACTTGCAAGAACAAGTTACGTAAATTATTTAGAATTGCCTGACGGTTACGGCGAAGATTTGAGTCTTCTGCGTTTACCATCACTTTTTCAAAGAAATTATCTACCGTTTCACGTAAGCTCGCTAAACGATCAAGCGCAACTTGGTATTCGCCATTTTCGAATTTCGGTGCAAGTTCTGCTTGTAACGCAAGTACTTGTTCTGCCAGAGCTTTTTCTTCTGCTTCAACTAATAATGAACGATCAATTTCTGTTGAAATTTCACCTTCCACTTTCGCTAAAATATTGCTTACACGTTTATTCGCTCGCTAACACTTCCGCTGAATCTAAAGTACGGAAATGCGACACTGCACGCACACGAACGTCAAAGTCAGCCGGCTTAGTTGGACGGCGAGCCAATACCGCTTGGATAACGTCCACCGCAATACCTTCATCTTGATACCACGCACGGAAACGACCGAGCATAAAGTCCACTACATCTTCAACTACATTTGCATTGGTCAATTTATCACCGAATAATGCGACCGATTTACGCACTAAATCTTCTAAATCAAGCGGTAAATTTTTCTCCACGATAATACGGAGCGAGCCTAATGCCGCACGACGTAGTGCGAATGGGTCAGCACTGCCTTTCGGCGCTTGACCGATACCGAAAATCCCGGTGAGCGTGTCGAATTTGTCCGCTAATGCTACTGAGCAAGCAACTAACGATTTCGGTAATTCATCGCCGGCGAAACGTGGCATATATTGCTCGTTTAACGCTACTGCGACTTCTTCATCTTCGCCGTCGTGACGTGCGTAGTGCATACCCATTACGCCTTGCGTATCGGTAAACTCAAACACCATATTGGTCATCAAGTCGCATTTAGAAAGTAAACCCGCACGTTCCGCTTTCGTTTTATCTGCACCGATTTGTGTAGCGATTTCGCCCGCTAATGCTTCGATACGAGCAGTTTTATCACGTAACGTACCTAACTGTTGTTGGAACAACACGGTTTCAAGGCGTGGTAAACGATCTTCTAAACGCTGTTTTAAGTCGGTTTTGAAGAAGAATTCCGCATCGGTTAAACGTGGACGAACCACTTTTTCATTACCTTCGATAATCGCAGTTGGATCTTCTGGGTTGATGTTTGAAACAAAGATAAAGTGCGGTAATAATTTGCCGTCTTTATCATAGATCGGGAAGTATTTTTGGTCGCCTTTCATTGTATAAACCAAGGCTTCCGCAGGCACAGCAAGGAAACGCTCTTCAAATTTTGCGGTTAATACGTTCGGAAACTCAACCAATGAAGTTACTTCATCTAATAAGTCTTCTTCGATGTCTGCTACGCCACCTAAAGCGGTCGCTTTTTCTTGCGATTTTGCAAGAATCAACGCTTTACGCTCGTTGAAGTCGGCAACTACCATACCTTTTTCACGTAATGCGACAAGGTATTCGTCTGCGTGTGAAATAGTAAATTCACGCTCGCCTAAGAAACGGTGTCCACGTACCACGTTAGCGATTTTTACACCTAAAATTTCGCCTTCGATTAGCTCACCACCAAAGAATAAGGTAACCGTATGCACAGGGCGCACGAATTGCTCGGTTTTATCGCCCCAACGCATCATTTTTGGAATCGGTAAATTCGCTAAAGAACGAGAAATAATGTCCACCAATAAATTTTTAGTCGGCTGACCTTCAATCACCGCACGGTGAACTAACCATTCACCTTTATCGGTTGCAATACGATCCGCCTGATCAACGGTAATACCACAGCCTCTCGCCCAGCCTTCCGCCGCTTTGGTTGGCTTGCCGTCTGTGTCAAACAGCGCCGATACCGCAGGCCCACGTTTCTCAATTTCTTTGCTTGGTTGAGCAGTCGCCAAACCTAACACCTTCACCGCCAAACGGCGTGGTGCGACAAACCATTCCACTTTCTCGAATGATAAACCCGCTTGGTTTAATTCGTTTTCTACATTCTCCGCAAACGCGGTCGCTAATTTTTTGAGTGCCTTCGGTGGCGGCTCTTCAGTGCCGATCTCGGCGAGGAAGTTTTGTGTTGTCATTGTATTTCTCTCTGCTAGAGTGCAATTTATTGCACCATTAAATTTCAAAATATGTTTTTTCTGCGCCGTGTCCAAAATTTAAATCACTTATTTTCTTCTGATAAATACCTAATTCTTTTAATAAAATTTCGCTATTAGAAGAAGATTGAAAACGATATCGATAACGACCATTTTCAGTTTTCTTACGCTCATATTGCGTTACTTCATAAGCCGATACAACTAAGTTTTCACCACCAGTATTCACGCCAATAATATATTTAATTCTATCTGCTTTTTCTTTAGCCAAAACCCAATTTCCTAGAGTTCTAGATTTTAGGTTACTATCATCTATATTATTAAAATTAAAATGGCGACTATCATTTTTTGATAATGCTAACGCATTTTTAATTTTAACCACTAAAATCAAACCTGTCGCTTTAATTTCATTTTTAGAAATTTGCATTTTTCTTTATGCCCCTCTTCGCTTTCACTTCTGCCAAATCTCCCCTAGCCCCTCTTTGCTAAAGAGGGGGACTGGATCTGTGCAAAAATTAGGTTTTGTGGACTAATCCGCATTCTAAAATTTCTATCGTTGATGAAGAACACAAATCTCAACATTTTTGTAGATCTGATCCCCCTCTTTAGTAAAGAGGGGCTAGGGGAGATTTGTGCCATCTCAAATTTGCAAAAACCTACAAATCCCCACCGCTTATATTTCAAATTTCCAGTCATTGATTAAGAACACAAATCTCAACATTTTTGGAGAGCCGATCCCTCCTCTTTAGCAAAGAGAGACTAGGGGAAATTTGTCTTAACTTTCTCCAAAAACAAATAAATCTGCTCCACCACCGATTCAATTTCAAGATACACTTCGTCATTACTAAACCGCATTACGGTAAAACCAAGAGAATTTAATTCCGCATCACGCAAGCGGTCTTTTTCCTGATAATCAGGCTCATAATGCTGACTGCCATCTAACTCAATAATCAACTTCGCTTTCGGGCAGTAAAAATCCACAATGTAATTGAGCAACGGCTTCTGGCGATTAAAACGAAAGCCCAAAAGCTGATCTCGATTTATCCGTTGCCACAATTTCCGCTCTGCGTCCGTTTGATCGGAACGCAATTTTTGTGAAAGTGTTTTTAGCGATTTTGAGTAGGGTTGCATAAATCTCTCGCCCTTTCCACCTGTTCTTTCAATTCCAACTCAGTCGGCAAATAAGGCAGATATTTCGCACTAAAAATTTGTTTGCGATCGGCTAATACCGAGTATTTTGCCACCGCCTCACTTTGTTCGCTACATAGCACTAAGCCAATAGTTGGATTGTCGTCTTCACCTTTAAATTGCTCATCATACAACCGCACATAGGTATCCATTTGCCCGATGTCTTGGTGCTTGAGCTTGCCGATTTTGAGGTCAATCAGCAAAAAGCATTTGAGCTTAAAGTTGTAAAACACCAAGTCGATATAAAAATCTTCATCATCAAACCGCAGGCGTTTTTGGCGTTCAACAAAGGCAAACCCTTTACCAAGTTCCAGCAAAAACTGTTGAAGATTGCTGATTATCGCCTGCTCCATATCAGTTTCTTGATAGGTTTTATCCTGTAAATTCAAGAAATCTAAAATATACGGATCACGCAAGTAATCTTGGATTGTTTCCTTTAGCGGTTCAGTTTTCTCTATTGCTTCTTGCTCAACTAAAGCTTTGTTTTGGCTTGTCAATAAGCGTTCGTAATACAACACAGAAATTTGGCGATCTAAGGCACGAGCCGACCAATTATTTTCAATGATTTCTTTCAAATACCATTCGCGAGCCTGCGAATTTTCTACTTGAATAAGACGGCGATAATGTGTCCAACTTAATTCGAGACGCAGTGAGTCTCGAATTGGGAAAGCAAGGAAAAACTGACGCATTTTGCGTAAATTAGTAACATCAAATCCCTTGCCATGCATTGCGGTTAAACGTTCTGAAACATTCTGCAAAACCGCTTTGCCGTACTTCGCACGCTCTTCGCCTTGCTGTTCATCTTCCACCAATAATCGCCCAATTTCCCAATAACTCTGAACCATTGCTGTATTAACTGTTTGGCGAACTTGGCTTTTGGCTTGTTCGATAATTTGGGCAATGTTTTGAATTAAGTTGTCATTCGCTGTGATTTGCTTACTCATTCGTTTGCTCCACACACTTCCACTTAATCATCATCAGGCAATTGCCCCACGTGGGCTTGCCACTCACAAGAGGTTATTTTTAAATCGGTAAATACCGCTTTAAATGAGGAATCTTCAGGACTACAGGCATAAACACCGAAGTGGATTTTCCCTGTGGCGTTTGCCATATGGCAAATTCGCATTTGGCTGAAATTCACGCCGTCTAGCGAACATTCAATACGAAAATCTTGTCCCCTACGGCTAAGACGATACCACATTGCTTTTACACTTGCGGGAATTTCTGTGGTAGCCCAATCGGAATAACCTTGATTGGTTACCACCGAACCTAAATGCTGAAAATCACCGTTTTCATATTCCACCGAGGCTTTGAGCCAATTTTCGCTGTCGAGATACATTACCACACCACATTGGTCAAAGCGGTGTTGGCTACCTGAAAAATCGGTTTTTACCACAAAGGAAAAGTATTGCTCTTCCGTGTCAATTTGTAGCATTGGGGCATTATCATTTTTGAAATGATAGTAAGTTTTCTGCCACAAATCGGTGTGCGGTTCGGTGGTAATTTCGATCTTTCCTTCGCTAATGAAATAAGATTTCGGTTCATTCCACCACATTAATTTACTGCTCTCAAACTGCATTTTCTGGCTCATTTGCAAAATCTCCGAGACATTTCACCGCTTGTCGCAAACACACCCTACATTATTTTTTACAGCCTGGGAAACCAAGAGCCTCACGGCTTGCGTAATACGCCTCTGCCACACCTTTGGTTAAGGTGCGAATGCGTAAGATATAACGTTGGCGTTCGGTTACCGAAATCGCTTTGCGAGCGTCTAACATATTGAAGCTGTGTCTTGCTTTTAAAATGCGTTCGTAAGCCGGTAATGGTAACGGTTTTTCTAATGCTAATAATTCAGTCGCTTCTTTTTCGTATTGTTCGAACGCTTTGAATAAGAAATCCACATCTGCGTATTCAAAGTTGTAAGTTGATTGCTCTACTTCGTTTTGGTGGAATACGTCGCCGTAAGTAGTTTTTCCAAGTGGACCGTCGGACCATACTAAGTCGTACACGCTGTCCACGCCTTGAATATACATTGCTAAACGTTCTAAACCGTAGGTCACTTCGCCAGTGACTGGTTTACACTCTAAACCACCCACTTGTTGGAAGTAAGTGAATTGGGTCACTTCCATACCGTTTAGCCACACTTCCCAGCCTAAGCCCCACGCACCTAACGTTGGGTTTTCCCAGTTGTCTTCCACGAAACGAATATCGTGTTGAGTCGGGTCGAAACCTAACATTTTAAGTGAGCCTAAATAGAGTTCTTGAATGTTATCCGGAGACGGTTTGATGACCACTTGGAATTGGTAGTAATGTTGTAAACGGTTTGGGTTTTCGCCATAGCGACCGTCAGTCGGGCGGCGTGAAGGTTGAACGTAAGCGAACGCCATTGGCTCAGGGCCTAAAGCACGAAGTGCGGTCATCGGGCGAGAAGTACCTGCGCCCACTTCCATATCAAACGGCTGAACAATAGTGCAACCTACGTTTGCCCAGTAATCTTGTAGGGCTAAAATCATACCTTGGAATGTTTTTACATTAAATTTTGTTGTCATTTTGCTATTCCTAAAAAATTCGTTCAAAAATACTGGTTATTATAGCCTGTAAGCGGTCGAATTTTGGAAATTTTTTGCAAATTTCTTTCCGAATAATAATAGTTATTATTTTATGACTTATATCAACATAGTTTTAAGCCTCTTTTTGTTAAAATAGCTGAATAATTAAACATTATCCTCCGAGGTTTTCTATGAAATCTGTTTGGTCGCTTGGCGTAAGTTTGCTGACATTCTGTTCTGCAAGTTTCGCCAAAAATTCAACCGCTTACACTCCCTCCGAATTAGCCCTTTTCGCTGACGAATCACTCAAGCAATCCATTGGGCGACTTGAAGCCGGTGTGCCGATTAAACTATTGCAATCCAAACAAGACGCCTCACAAATTGAGTTGGAAATGTGGCGTAAAACCAAAGGTTTCGGCCGCATTTGGTATAACCAATTTTCTAAACAAATTACCGATGCGGTAATGGATAAAGACTTTATGCAAAATAACCCTACGTTTGAAGTGCTTGAGAAGAAAGAAGATCCGCTTACCGGTTTAGTGTGGCAGAAAGTCAAACTACAAGCGTGGGTAAAAAATTCTAAATTCATTGATAGCCTGACCGATTTTTGGGCGAATGCGGAACAAACCTTTAAGACCGAATGTAGCGTTTGTCACAAACAACGTGATACCAAAATGCACGATGCGAATGAATGGGTTGCCGTATTTAACGGTATGGTCGGCTTTACCGATATGGACGAACCGACCCGTAAACAGGTGCTACGTTATTTACAAATGCACGCTTCAGACAGCCAACCGAAAGCCGCTAAATAAGGAGTTTGTATGTCATCATCACTTTCAACTTCACGCCGTCAATTCTTAAAAAATATGTCGCTGATGGCGGCTTCTATGGTAATGCCGAATTTTCTTGTGCCAAGAGCAAATGCTGAGGCTTCACAAGCGGTCGAAAACGGTTGGAAAATTACCGGTGCACAATGGGGAGCGGTACGAGCAAAAATTGAAAACGGTCGCATTGCCGAAATTAAGCCATTTGAGTTAGACAAACACCCGACCGAAATGATCAACGGCATCAAAGACTTGGTGTACGGTGAAGCACGTATTCGTTATCCAATGGTGCGCTTGGATTGGCTCAAAAACCGTCACAACAGCAACAGAACACAACGTGGCGATAACCGTTTTGTGCGTGTCAGTTGGGACGAAGCGCTTGACCTTTTCTATGAAGAACTTGAGCGTATTCAGCAAAATTACGGCCCTTGGGCATTACATACCGCCAACGTCGGTTGGCGTTCTTCCGGTCAATTCCATAGTCGCGGTAACCATATGATCCGCGCAATTGCGATGCACGGCTCGAGCGTTGGCACTGTCGGCGATTACTCGACCGGTGCGGGACAAACCATTTTGCCTTATGTGTTAGGTTCAACCGAAGTGTATTCACAAGGAACATCATGGGAAGTTATTCTTAAAGAAACCGAGAATTTAATTTTCTGGGCAAGCGATCCTGTCAAAAACTTGCAAGTCGGCTGGAATTGCGAAACACACGAATCTTACGGCTATTTGGAACAGCTCAAACAAAAAGTAGCGGAGCAAAAAATCAATGTGATTAGCATTGATCCGGTGAAAAGCAAAACGCAAAACTTCCTTGGTTGTAAACAGCTTTACATCAATCCGCAAGCGGATGTGCCGTTTATGTTGGCGATTGCTCACACCTTATATCGTGAGAATTTATACGACAAAGCGTTTATTGATATGTACACGCTCGGCTTTGAACAATTTGTGCCTTACTTACTCGGCGAAACCGAAGACAAAATTGAGAAAACTGCCGAATGGGCGACTCCGATTTGCGGTATTGAAGCGGAAGAAATCCGTAAATTTGCCCGTATGTTAGCCGGTAAACGTACCCAACTGATTTTCGGTTGGGCGATTCAACGCCAACAGCACGGCGAACAGCCTTACTGGATGGGTGCGGTTTTAGCCGCTATGCTCGGACAAATCGGGCTTGCCGGCGGTGGTATCAGTTATGCACACCATTACAGCTCTATCGGCGTGTCTAGTTCTGGTGCGGCAATGCCAGGCTCCTTCCCGTCTAATTTGGACGAAGGACAAACCGCTAAATATACTAATAAAGATTACCAAGGTTATAGTGAGGTGATTCCGGTCGCTCGTACTACCGATTCTTTACTTCACTCCGGCGAAACCATTGATTACAACGGCAGAAAAATTACCTATGCACCGTATAAAATGGCAATTTTCTCCGGTTGTAACCAATGGAGCCAAATCCGATTTGAATAAGATGAAACGTGCCTTCCAAAAATTGGAAACTGTGGTGTCGATTAACTATAGCTGGACCGCAACCTGTCGTTTCTCCGATATTGTTTTACCGGCTTGTACGCCGTTTGAACGTAACGATATTGATGCCTACGGTTCTTACAGCAATCGAGGCGTTTTAGCGATGCAAAAATTGGTTGAGCCGTTATATGAATCCCGCCCTGATTTTGAAATTTTCAAAGACTTATGTCGCCGATTCGGCAAAGAAAAAGAATATTGCCGAGGCATGGACGAAATGGCGTGGTTAGAACGTTTATACAAAGATTGTCGCAATGAAAACCGTGGTAAGTTTGAGATGCCACCTTTCGCTGAATTTTGGCAAAAAGGTTATGTGCTGTTCCCAGAAGGCAAACCTTGGGTTCGTCACGCTGATTTCCGTGAAGATCCGGAATTACACGCACTCGGTACACCTTCCGGCTTTATCGAAATCTTTAGCCGTAAAATAGCGAGTTTCGGTTATGCCGACTGTAAAGGTCACCCGATGTGGTTTGAAAAAGCGGAACGTTCGCACGGTGGGCCGAAATCGGATAAATATCCGTTCTGGCTACAATCCGTGCATCCGGATAAACGCTTACATTCACAATTGTGTGAAGCCAAATCGTTACGTGAAACCTACAGCGTGCAAGGACGAGAACCGTTTTATATGAATCCGCAAGATGCGCAAAATTAGGCATTAAAGACGGCGATTTAGTACGTGTCTATAACGAACGCGGGCAAGTATTAGTAGGTGCGGTGTTATCCGATAACTTCCCAAGCGGTGTCGTGCGTTTACAAGAAGGAGCGTGGTTCTCACCGCTTGATGAAAGCGTGGGAGCGATTGATACTTACGGTCGCCCGAATACGCTAACACTGGATATCGGTGCTTCAAGTTTATCACAAGCGACTTGCGTCAGCACCTGTTTAGTGAATGTAGAAAAATGGCAAGGCGATGCACCGGCGGCGAACGGTTTCAGCGGTCCGACAGAGGTAACTCGTTAATGGCAACGCAATTACTCAGTTCGGAAGAACGACTATTTTGTTATCGCTGGTTCCATTCGTTACTCGCCAAAGAGCTATCGGAACCGCGACTACAGGCATTACAAGCGGGTCAATTTGCCTCATTTTTTGCATTTCTTACCGAGCTTGGTTTTCAGCCACAGGTTGCCGACTTGCAAAATGAATTGGCAAAATTGACCGCTTACGATTCACCTCGCTTAGAACTGGCGGCAGATTTTGCACAATGCTTTTTATTGGAGGGCAAATTAAGTGCGGCGCCGTACGCCTCTTACTATTTGGATGAACGAGATCTTAGTGAAAATCTTACGGTAATGGATCAATGGCTAACGAAATTTCAGCTTAAAATCAATCGGTTACATAATGAACCGAGTGATCACCTCTGTATTTATTTAGAAGTATTGATCAAACTGATTGAAACGGAACAGCCGGTTCAGGTTCAGCAACAATTTATCCGACAGCAATTACTCGGCTGGCTACCGCAATGGGCGGAGAAAACCGCCCAAATTCACAGTAGTACCGCGTTTTATCAAATCATTAGCAATTTGTTGCTTGGTTTTCTACAACAAGATATTGCTTAACCATAAAGCTTAACGGACGCTAATTTAGCGTCCGTTAAGCGGTCAAATTTCTGTTATTTTTTGCATAAGTACCTGTGCAAATCGTCTTTGCCGCTTGCGGATCCGTATGCAGGTACAACGCCGGTTCGATCAATTCCAATTCATTCAGCAAAAATCGATCACCAATAATAGTGCCGTCCACCCGTGCATAGCTTGGTATTTCAGGCAATCTCATCAAAACATCTCGTGCTTGTCGAATAATATTTTGTGGAGGAACTACTGGTAAGATTGTTACGCCATAAGCTGAATTTGCCCGCCATTCGCCTTTGGGCGGTTGGCGTCTTACCGCATGACTAAACTCACCGGCAAAGAAAATCAAACTGGTTTCGCCATACTCCGCCACTTCCGCAATATAGGGTTGTAACACGATTTGTTGTCCCAAATAGGAGCTAAAATTCGGTATGGGTTGATCCGCTTGCCATTTGATGACCGCATTACCGCTCTGCCCGATCGCTGGTTTGATCACCACAGCTTGTCCGTTTTGGTGATACGGCTGACAAGCGGTCTGGATTTGGGCGAGATCCGCCAATAACAGTTGGCTTGGAATCACATCTACGCCCATTTGCTGTAAATCCAGTAAATAGCTTTTGTGCATATTCCAATCCATTAACCGAACGGGATTTGCAAATTTTTGCCCGAATTCGACCGCTTGTTGCGACCATTGGCGGAAGCATTCCGACTGTTGGGCGTAGTCCCACGCACAAAGCGGTAAGATAACATCAGCTTGCGGCTGATTTTGCCAGCAGTCCACTTTGACTTGCAGTCCGTTAGCTTGTAATAAGCGAATCAGCGGTTGTAAATTATCAGGAAGATTGGGGTAAGTTTGGCAGGTAATAATAGCTATCGAATGTGACATAATCGGCTCAAAAAAGGCAAGTGAGCCAAAGCCCACTTGCCATTAAATTGAATGGTTATTTTAACTTAATAAAAAATGTGCCTTGCGGTACAACCGGCAAATATTGGCGGTGGAAATCCAAATAGGTTTTCTCCGGATCAATATCTTTAAACTGTTCAGGATAAAGCGTTTTTGCCATAAATTGTGCGCTAGCTAAGTCGGTAATCGAGCGAGATGCTGTGTGATAAATGCCGTACACATTGCCTTTTTCACCGCCGGTACATTCGACCAACCGGCACGCTGAGTAAAACCGGCAAGGCGTTTTTGTGCATCCGCTTCACTGATATTAATCCCCATCGCCATAATTTCGGCATTTTTATCAGTACCCATTTCCGTACCGGAAATAATTACTACTTCCGGATTAGACGATAAGAATTGTTCCGGATTAATCGGTCCCCAGTTTTCAATAAACGGTGCGGCAATATTATCGCCTCCGACCGTATTCGCAATCGCTCCCCACATATTTTTACCGAAAGTGAAGCTATATTCCGCCGGACCTTTGTTACCAAATTCAACGTAAATTTTCGGTGGTTTTTGACCGCTTGCCGCTACACGTTTTTGGATCTCTTTGATACCTTCTTCATATTCGCTGGCGATCTGATTTGCACGTGTTTCCGTACCGGCTAGTTGCCCGAAAAGTTGGATACTCTTCGTGTGTTTCGCTACGGTTTGTGCATTGAAATCCACCACAACGATCGGAATACCCGCCTGTTCGATACGGGGAATATCGGCGGCGATCGTTTGATATTGCCAATCGGCTAACACCAATACATCCGGTTTTAACGCTAAGGTTTTTTCTAGCGAGAATGTACCAGTATTGATATTACCGATATCCGCCATTTCCGCTAAATTCGGTAACGCTTTACTAAACAATGCCCAACTACCTGGATTAAATTTTTCCCAAAACTCACGCGAAATGCCGACGACATTTTTAAAATTCTCCGAACCGGTTGCGGCAATATAATCCGGATAATAAAAGCCAAGTACAATACGTTTCGCCGGTACATCAACTTTCACTTGGCGATCCAATACGTCTTGTAACACTTTTACTTCCGCTTGTGCTGAAACACCGGCAAATAGTAACGTGCTAGCAATAAGATGTTTAAAATACTGCTTTTTCATTGTCATCCTTATTTCACTTGCTCGAGATATTCAAATAAACGGCCTTTATGCTCTGTGGTACGCTTTTCAATTTTCTCAACTTCTTTGGTCGCATTTTCTAAATTGGTCGGTTTGCCTACTTGGATAATACCGCTCATATTCATCATACGATGTGGAGGGCAAACATATACGTAAACCCCTTCATGAGTAAGCGTTAAACTAAATTGTTCATCTTCTTTCGAGAGGAATTTCTCTGCGCCTTCCGGCACTGCTTTACTTTGCACCCAATGACCTTTATTAGTCGGCACGAAAGTGACCGTATCGCCAACTTCCGCTTTTAAAAAGCCCGGTTCAAACACCATACCACCGTCTTTACCGTTATCTAACATTTTAACTTCGTGATCTGCGACCAATACACTGCCTGAAAAAGCGAGTAAGGTTGCTAATAATACTTTTTTCATTTTTTACTCCTAATGTGAATGACGTAACGGACGAATCACCGGTTGTCCAGTACTGTCATATAAAATTTCAATCTCAACGTTATACAACTGACGAATAAGATCAGCCTGTAACACTTGTTTTGCGTCACCGAAAGCTTGTAATTTACCGTTACCCAATAAAATCACCTGATCAGAAAATTGTGCGGCAAGGCTCAGGTCATGCAATACCATGATCGTAATCAGATTATTTTGTTGCGTATATTGGCAAACGTGTTCCAATAAATTGATTTGGTGGTGCATATCCAACGCACTGACCGGTTCATCCAACAATAAGATTTCCGGCTGACGCAATAATACTTGGGCAAACATCACCATTTGTCGCTGACCGCCACTTAGCCGCATGACATCTTGATGAGCGAGATGTGCAATGCCGAGTTTCTGCATAATGGTGGCGACTTCGGTCAACAACTCGTCACTCACGTGCATATTTAGAGCTTCCATTCTGCCGAGTAAAATCACTTCTAATGCGGTTAACGATGCGTCAACTTGCGTATCTTGCGGCATATAGCCGATACGTTTACGCCATACCGAAATAGCTCGTTTATGCAGTGTCTGATCCGCATAATGAATTTGCCCTTTACAGCCGATTTCACCAAAAATCGTTTTTAATAGTGAGGATTTGCCCGCCCCGTTTGGACCTAATACCGTATAGACTTTACCCTTTTCGAGCGATAAATCTAATTGGTCGGCAATAACAAGCGAGCCTCGCTTAATATGTACATTTGCAAGTTTTAACATAAATTCTACCGCTTGTTATTTCTTAGTAAGCACAATCCAAAAGAAGAAAGGCACGCCAACAAATGAGGTAATAATGCCCACCGGAAACAATGCGCCGGGTACAATCACTTTGGATAATACCGATGCAACCGATAAAAACAGCGCGCCGATAAGCATTGCACCGGGTAGGAAAAAGCGTTGATCTTCGCCCAATAACATCCGCGCCACGTGCGGTGCGACCAAACCGATAAAGCCGATAATGCCGACAAAACTAATCGCAGTGGCAGTCATAATCGCTACCAAGACTAACGTTTTTAAACGCAAGCGTTGCAAGTTGATCCCTAGACTCAGCGCACGTGCCTCACCTAAACGTAAAGCGGTCAATTTCCATAAATCTTTTGCAAGTAAGCTAACGCACACAATGGTAACCACAGTTGCAATCGAGAGGTTTTCCCAAGTCGCTTTGGTTAAACTACCGAATAACCAAAACAGAATTTGTTGCGAAATTTCCGGTGCGGCAATAAATTGAATCAACGATAGCAGTGATTGGAATAAAAACAATAACGCAATACCGACTAATACCAACATCGCCGAACTAAAACGGCGCATTGAAGCAAACACAAATAAAATACCGGATGCCAACATGGTCATCACAAAGGCGCCTAATGGTACGGCAAACGCCGAAGGTAAACCGAAACCACCGAATGCAATGACCGTTGAAGCACCTAAACCAGCCGCTGCGGCTAAACCTAAGGTATAAGGGCTTGCCATCGGGTTATTCAGCAAGGTTTGAATCTCCGCACCGCCAACGCCCAATGCCGCCCCAACTACCAATGCCATTAATGCCATGGGTAAACGTAAGTCATAAACGATAACGTTTGTGGTAGTTTCCACATCTTCAAAACGTAATAACGCTTTTACCACTTCATCCAGCGGTAACATAGAAGGGCCGGTGACAATATCAAATACCAAACCGATTAAACTAATCGCAAGGAAAATAAGAACAATAAACCAACGCTTGCGTTCCAGCTTGCGTTGGTTTTGAACGATATTTTCAATCGTTATCTGGCTCATGACTATTTACTCTCTGAATAGAGGTAGAAAGTCCCTTGCGGCACGAGAGGTAAGTTTTTACGGTAAAACTCTTGATAAGTTTTGGTCGGGTCTAAATCTTTGAATAGTTCCGGATAAATTGCTTTCGCTACAAATTGAATTGAAGCACTATCGGAAAGTGTACGCGAATTGGCATGATATACACCATATAAGCGATGGTTTTTAATTGCCGGCAATTCAGACCAACCTGGGCGTTTAGCAAAACCGGCTAAGCGTTTTTGCGCTTCTTGTTTATCAATATTAAAGCCTGCCACCATCGCTTGTGGATTTTTCTTCAACTCGGTTTCACGTCCGGAAATAATCACCACATCCGGTTTAGTCGCAACCACCAATTCCGGATTAATCGGGCTATAAAATTCCACCGCATTTTTTGCAATATTTTCCGCACCGACCAAATCAATCATTGCCCCCCACATACTTTTACCGAAGGTAAAACTATGCTCCGCCGGCCCTTTATTACCGAATTCAACATAAACTTTCGGTTTCGGTAAATTTGCCCTCGCAACACGATCTTGAATATCTTTCACAATCGCTTTGTATTCATCGTTTAACTGTTTTGCTTTAGCTTCTTGTCCGGTTAATTGACCGATAATCTCGGTGGATTTAACGTGTTTATCGACCGTTTGCGCTAAATAGTCCACCACCACGACCGGAATCCCCGCTGTTTCTAACGGTTCTAAATCCGAATCTAACGCTTTAAATTGCCAATCCGCCATCAGCACAAAATCCGGTTTAAGTGCTAAGATTTTCTCGATCGAGAAAGTCCCGACTTCTACTTCACCGATATCTTCTAACTGATTTAGTTTCGGTACCGCTTTGCTAAATTCCGCCCAACTTGCCGGCGCCCAATCAGACCAAACCGCTTTAGAAAAGCCCACCACATTATCTAACGCCTTTTCACCACCGACCGCCATATAATCTTGATAGTTAAACGCAAGTACCACTCGTTTAGCCGGCAATTCAACCGTCACTTTACGCTCAAGTATATCGGTAATTTCAGTTGGCTTCGCATTAGCCAATCCGGATAATGCAGATAATGTTGCCAATGCAACTGCTGTTAATTTTATTGCTCGTAACATAAACACACACCTTATAAAAAATTAAACTCAAATCATTCTTTCTATATTTATTTTAATATATTTTCAGCAAATGAAAATCATTACTAACTAATCCTAATCAAATTTTGTGATATTGATCACAAAAGTAAGCTACTTTCCTCACCAATAAACTGACATAACACAAGAAATTCAAACATTTATCAGGTAGAATAGTTTTAATCAAAGAGAAAAGACATGAGGAGCATCTATGAACATTCCATTCTGCTTACCTGAAAATATTAGCCCGGAAACTTTCTTACGTGATTATTGGCAAAAACGACCGCTGTTAATCCGTAACGGCTTACCGCAAATTGTCGGATTATTCGAGCCGGAAGATATTATGGAGTTAGCGTTAGAAGAGGAAATCACTGCTCGCTTAATCAAATGTGAAAATGAGCAATGGTCGGTCAAAACCAGTCCGTTTACGGAAAGCGATTTACAAGATTTACCGGCGCAATTCTCAGTTATGGTACAAAACTTAGAGCAATGGTCACCGGAACTCGGTGCATTGTGGCAAGCGTTTAGCTTCTTACCGCAATGGCAACGTGACGACATTATGGTCTCTTGCTCACCTAAAGGTGGTACCGTTGGTAAACATTATGATGAATACGATGTTTTTCTCGTGCAAGGTTACGGTCAGCGCCGTTGGCAACTCGGTAAATGGTGCGATCCTTCCACCGAATTTAAACCAAACCAACCTATCCGTATTTTCGATGATATGGGCGAATTGGTGTTAGATGAAGTGATGAATCCGGGCGATGTGCTTTATGTGCCTTCTCGTATGGCTCACTATGGTGTATCGGAAACCGAAGGGCTAACATTCTCATTCGGTTTACGCTACCCGAATGCGGCGGATTTACTCGAAAACTTCTGCAAAACATTGGAACACCATTCGGAAGTGATTGCAGGCTCGGAATTTAATATCCCGTTCCGCCTTGCACCACATGAACAACCGAATGCGTTACTTGATCCGAAAATGGTAAAAGTGTTGAAGCATCAATTAATCGACTTATTACAAAACTCTGATCAATTTGATGAAATCTTTACTCACAGCGTTGCTACTGCGGTAAGTTCTCGTCGTTACGATCTACTACAAACGGATAACGAATACTATCCGGATGAAGTACAAGGTATTTTGGAAGAAGGTGGTTGGATTCAACAAGATGCGAATGTCAAAATGCTTTATACCGAAAATCCGCAACGTATTTATGTAAACGGTGAGTGGATTGACGAGCTAAATGAAGCGGAACAAAACTTGTTAATTCGTATTGCCAACGGTGATGCAATCTCTTGGAACAAGCTAGCGTCAAAAGTAAAAAACCAAGAAGAGCTTGAATTATTGTTAGATACTATTTGTGATTGGCTTGATAACGGTTGGGTGATTTTAGAAGAATCGGAATAAACCGTTCATTTTATTTTTAGTGTTCAGCAAAGGCGGGTAAATACCTGCCTTTATTTTTACAAGCGGTCTGATTTCCATAAACTTTTGCAAAAGATTAGCTAAAATTGACCGCTTGTTACATTACGTACATAAAAGAAAAGGCCTGGGTTTCCCCAAGCCTTTTTATCTTTCGCATTAAGCGTGTGCGAATTATTCGCCAAGACGCTCTTTGATACGTGCAGATTTACCTGAACGCTCACGTAAGTAGTAAAGTTTAGCTTTACGTACCGCACCTTTACGTTTAACAGAGATGCTGTCAACTACCGGTGAGTGAGTTTGGAATACACGTTCAACGCCTACGCCGTTTGATACTTTACGTAGAGTGAATGCAGAGTGCAAGCCACGGTTACGAATTGCAATAACCACGCCTTCGAACGCTTGCAAACGTTTTTTACTACCTTCTACTACCCATACCTTAACTTCTAATGTGTCGCCTGGACGAAAGCTAGGTACGTTTTGTTTTAACTGTTCTTGTTCGATTTGTTTGATGATGTTACTCATTTTAAAAACCTTCTAAATCCTAGAATTAACTGATTTTGTGTTGTTTCTTAATTTTAGCTAACAACACGCGTTGTTCGTCAGTCAGAGCTAGGCCATCCAATAGCTCAGGGCGTCTTAACCACGTACGTTCAAGCGATTGTTCTAATCGCCATTTACGAATATTTTCGTGATGACCCGACATCAGCACTTCAGGAACAGGAATACCGTCTAACACTTCTGGGCGAGTATAATGTGGACAATCCAATAAACCTGTCGCAAATGAATCTTCATCTGCAGAGGCCTGTTTGCCTAACACTCCGGGCACAAATCTCGCAACAGCATCAATCAATGTCATTGCGGGCAATTCGCCCCCTGTAAGCACATAATCACCGATTGACCATTCTTCATCAACTTCTGTTTGAATCAATCGTTCATCAACTCCTTCATATCGTCCACAAATTAAAATGAGTTTCTGATTTGAAGCCAGTGTTTTCACACCTTGTTGATCCAGCTTACGCCCTTGTGGTGAGAGATAAATAACTTTTGCCTCTACACCGTCTTCTGCTTTTGCCGCGCTTTGCCGCATGAATCGCATCACGCAAAGGTCGCACCATCATTAACATTCCCGGCCCACCGCCATAAGGGCGATCATCAACCGTTTTATGTCTATCAAACGTGAAATCACGAGGATTCCAACATTGAATTTTCAGAAGATCTTGTTTTACTGCACGTCCTGTCACCCCAAAATCGGTAATTGCTTTAAACATTTCAGGGAACAGTGAAATGATACCAATCCACATAAATTATCCTCAAATGTTCTTACTACTTAAAGCTAAAGCTCACTGCATACCTGAGGTTAGAAACCAGCGTCCCAATCCACCGTAATTGTTTTGGTGGCGAGATCTACTCTTTTAACTACTTGTTCATATAAGAACGGAATTAATCGTTCTTGCTTACCAAAAGCATCTTTATTGTTAGCGCGTACAACCAAAACATCATTTGAACCTGTTTCCATTAATTCAGTCACAATGCCCATCGTATAGTTTTCAAGATTCACTACTTGGCAACCGATTAAATCGTGCCAGTAATAATCTCCTTCTTCCAATTCAGGAAACACAGACAAATCTACACCAATTTCGGCATTCGTTAGTAACTGTGCAGTTTCACGATCGTCGGTACCTTTCAATTTCACAATCAAATCATTGCTGTGGTAACGCCAACTTTCTAATTCGACTGGTTGCCATTGTCCCTTAATTTTTAAGAACCAAGGCTGATAATCGAAAATGCTTTCAGCTTCTTCAGTTGATGAATAGAGACGTAACCAGCCACGAATCCCATAGGTAGCCCCTAGTTTTCCGACAACTTCAATTTTTTGTTCGCTCATACTATTCACCTACTTTGCAAAATTTTTAAGAAATTAAGCCGCTTGACGAGCTTCTTTCACTAAAGATGCAACACGGTCTGAAAGTTCAGCACCTTTAGCAACCCAAGCATCAACTTTAGCCACATCTAAACGTAAACGTTCAGCTTGACCAGCCGCTAATGGATTGAAGAAACCGATACGCTCGATGAAACGACCGTCACGTGGTGAACGGCTGTCAGCTACCACGATTTGATAGAATGGGCGTTTTTTAGCTCCGCCACGAGTTAAACGAATGGTTACCATAACCTTCCTCTAAAATGTTGATAGTAAAAATAAAACCCTCGTTCGAGGTGAGGGTACTGATATACTTTAACTATCTAAAAAAGATAGAAAAAGCGGATAGATTATACTGATTTTTAGCAAAATTACAAGAAAAGATCTTCTCTGCAATCATTCAAATATAACAAAGAAACTGCTCAGCTCATTCTTGTTAAAAAAGAAAAGCCCGAGAAATACTCGGGCTTTTACTAAGCTATTTAGCTATTATTCCGCAATTGCTTCAGCAACTTCTGGACGATCAACTAATTCAATGTAAGCCATTGGCGCATTGTCGCCTGCACGGAAACCACATTTTAAGATACGAGTATAACCACCCGCACGTTGTGCAAAACGTGGACCTAATTCATTGAATAATTTAGCAACTGTTTCTACGTTGCGTGTACGAGCAAAAGCTAAGCGACGATTTGCAACGCTATCTTCTTTTGCTAAAGTAATTAATGGTTCAACTACACGACGTAACTCTTTAGCTTTAGGTAAAGTTGTTTTAATGATCTCGTGACCGATTAAAGCACTTGCCATATTACGAAACATCGCTTGGCGATGGCTACTGTTACGGTTTAATTGACGTCCACTCTTACGATGGCGCATAACCTATTCCTTCTTAGAAAATCTAATACCTAAAATTAGTCTTCAGCAATACTTGCTGGAGGCCAATTCTCAAGGCGCATACCCAGTGATAAGCCACGAGAAGCAAGTACATCCTTAATCTCAGTAAGTGATTTCTTACCAAGATTAGGCGTTTTTAATAACTCAACTTCTGTACGTTGTACTAAATCACCGATATAGTGAATTGTCTCTGCTTTCAAACAGTTAGCAGAACGAACTGTCAACTCTAAATCATCTACTGGACGGAGTAAAATCGGATCAAATTCCGGTTTCTCTTCCTTAATTTCAGGTTGACGAACATCACGTAAATCAACGAATGCATCTAATTGTTCTGCTAAAATTGTAGCAAGACGACGAATGGCTTCTTCTGGATCGATTGTGCCATTTGTTTCCATCTCAATAATGAGTTTATCTAAGTCTGTACGCTGTTCAACACGTGCGGCTTCAACATTATAAGCAATGCGATCTACCGGACTGAAACGAGCATCGACTAATAAACGACCAATTGGTCGATCTTCATCTTGAGAATGTACACGAGCAGACGCTGGTACATAACCACGACCACGTTGAATACGGATACGCATACTAATTGATGCGTCTTTATCTGTTAAATGACAGATAATATGGTGTGGATTTACAATTTCTACGTCACCATCATGCGTAATGTCGGTCGCAGTTACAGGGCCAATTCCAGACTTATTTAGTGTCAAAATAATATCATCTTTACCTGACACTTTTACCGCTAGACCTTTAAGGTTTAACAATACTTCAAGAATATCTTCTTGTACGCCTTCTTTGTCGCTGTATTCATGTAATACACCATCAATTTCAACTTCTGTAACGGCACAACCCGGCATAGACGAAAGTAAAATGCGACGAAGTGCGTTACCTAATGTATGGCCAAAACCACGTTCTAACGGCTCTAAGGTCACTTTTGCGTGAGTTGAACTAATTTGCTCAATATTCACTAAGTGCGGCTTTAAAAATTCTGTCACAGAACCCTGCATTTTATCCTCTCTTTGTTTTTAAGCTTTATTTACTAATTTAATAATATAATTTTTAAAAAATTAACTATTATTTAGAGTAAAGCTCAACGATCAGATGTTCGTTAATATCTGCTGATAAGTCAGAGCGTTCAGGAGTACGTTTAAATACACCTTCCATTTTAGTTGCATCAACTTCTAACCAAGTCGGTTTTTCACGTTGAGTTGCTAATTCTAATGATGCTTTAATACGTGCTTGTTTTTTAGATTTCTCACGAACAGCAACTACATCATCAACAGAAACTTGATAAGAAGGAATATTCACTACACGACCGTTTACTACGATAGATTTGTGGCTTACAAGTTGACGTGCTTCTGCACGAGTTGCGACAAAACCCATACGGTAAACTACGTTGTCTAAACGACCTTCTAATAATACTAATAAGTTCTCACCTGTATTACCTTTTAAGCGGTTTGCTTCTGCATAGTAATTACGGAATTGACGTTCTAAGATACCATAGATACGGCGAACTTTTTGTTTTTCACGTAACTGACTACCATAGTCAGATAAACGTGGCTTGCGTGCACCGTGTTGACCTGGTGCTACATCAAGACGATTTCTACATTTTGATTCAATCGCACGAACGCCTGATTTAAGGAATAAATCAGTACCTTCACGACGGCTTAGCTTGAGCTTAGGACCCAAATATCTTGCCATTTTCTTTCTCCAATTATTCTAACGTCAATTATACGCGACGTTTTTTCGGTGGACGACAACCGTTATGAGGAATCGGAGTCACGTCAGTAATATTCGTGATACGGAAACCTGCGGCATTTAATGCACGGATTGTCGATTCACGACCTGGACCCGGACCTTTAACCATAACTTCCAAGTTCTTTAAGCCGAATTCTTTAACAGCTTCAGCACAACGTTCTGCGGCAACTTGTGCGACAAACGGAGTTGATTTACGAGAACCACGGAAACCTGAACCACCTGCAGTTGCCCATGCTAGAGCATTACCTTGACGGTCAGTAATAGTCACGATTGTGTTATTGAAAGATGCGTGGATATGAGCTACGCCATCTGCAATCTGTTTTTTAACGCGCTTACGTGCGCGAACTGGTGTTTTAGCCATTATTTATCTACTCCGATTATTTTTTGATCGGTTTGCGTGGACCCTTACGAGTACGCGCATTAGTCTTAGTACGTTGACCACGTACCGGTAAACTACGACGATGACGTAAACCACGATAGCAACCTAAGTCTAAAAGACGTTTGATGCTTAATGTTACTTCACGACGTAAATCACCTTCGACAGTAAATTTACCAACTTCTTCACGCAGTTTTTCAATCTGCTCTTCAGACAATTCTCTGATCTTTACATCTTCAGCAATACCCGTTGCCGCACAGATAGCTTTAGCACGAGTTTTACCGATACCGTAAATTGCAGTTAATGCGATTACAGTGTGTTTTTGATCAGGAATGTTAATGCCTGCAATACGGGCCACTATGCACTCCTATTATTTAAGTTTATTGATATGCTGATCTTGAAAAGCCCGTTTCAGGATACTCAAACAGCATATCAGGACGAATGAGCTGAGCAGTATACCTGCTCAGCGGGTTCTTTGCAAGAAAGAATACTAATTAACCTTGACGTTGTTTGTGTTTAGGATCGCTACAAATTACGCGAACAACACCTTCACGTTTAACAACTTTACAGTTACGGCATAATTTCTTAACTGAAGCACGAACTTTCATTGCTTATCCTTTTTGATCTAAGGGACTATTGCCCTAAGCCTTTCAAATTGGCTTTCTTCAACACAGAATCATATTGTAATGACATTAAATGACTCTGAACCTGTGCGATGAAATCCATAATAACTACCACTACGATTAATAAAGAAGTTCCGCCTAATTGAAACGGTACTTTCCATAAAGATGTAATGATATAAGGAACCAAACAAACAAAAGCAATATACAACGCACCAATTAAGGTCAAACGTGTCATTACTTTATCAATATAACGAGATGTTTGTTCGCCTGGTCGATAACCTGGTACAAACGCACCTGATTTCTTCAAATTATCCGCTGTATCACGTGGATTATACTGCATTCCAGTATAAAAGAATGCAAAGAAAATTACTGCCATTGTGAATAACACAATATATAAAGGTTGTCCTGGCTGTAATAATTGGGATAAATCAAATAACCACTCAAGCCCTTCGCTCTGACCAAACCACTGCGTAATACTTGCAGGGAATAAAATGATACTAGATGCAAAAATCGCAGGAATTACACCTGCCATATTAACTTTCAAAGGTAAATGAGATGTTCTAGCAGGTGCCATCATTCTACCTTGTTGGCGACTTGCATAATTTACCACAATTCTTCTTTGTCCGCGTTCAACAAAGACAACAAAATATGTTACTGCAAATGCGATTACAGCTACTAATAAAAGTACAAGTAGAGAAATTTCGCCTTGACGAGCTTGCTCAATTGTCTGCCCAATTGTCGCCGGTAAATCAGCAACAATACCTGCAAAGATAATCAAAGAGATACCGTTACCGATACCACGCTCAGTGATTTGTTCACCTAACCACATTAGAAACATTGTTCCAGTGACTAAGCTAATTACAGAAGTTACATAGAATAAGATACTTGGATTAGGAACTAATCCCTGTAACATATTCGGTAGGGCAATAGAAATACCAATAGACTGAATAAATGCTAATAACAATGTGCCATAGCGAGTATATTTACTAATTTTACGACGACCTGCTTCACCTTCTTTTTTCAATTCAGCTAAAGGAGGATGAATTGCAGTCAATAATTGTACAATAATTGACGCCGAAATATAAGGCATAATACCTAGAGCAAATATAGATGCTCGGCTTAAAGCACCACCAGAGAACATATTAAACATATCAATGATGGTGCCTTGCTGTTGTCGAACTAATTCGGATAATACAGAAGCATCAATGCCAGGAACAGGTATAAAAGAACCGATACGGAAAACGATTAACGCACCTAAAACAAATAATAATCTTGATTTAAGCTCGCCAGTCCCTTTTTGTGTACTACCTTGGTACCCTGGTTGCTTTGCCATCTATTATTCCTCGATAGAACCGCCAGCAGCTTCGATAGCAGCTTTAGCACCTTTAGTTACACGTAAGCCTTTAACAACAACCGCTTTTTCAACTTTACCTGCTAAGATTACTTTAGCAGATAAAATATCTTTCGTGATTACGTTAGCCGCTTTAAGTGCATCTAAAGTAACTTCGTTACCATCTACTTTAGCTAAGTCGTTTAAACGAATTTCAGCAACGTGGAATGATTTTAATGAAGTAAAACCAAATTTTGGTAAACGACGGTATAAAGGCATTTGACCACCCTCGAAACCACGACGAACACCGCCGCCTGTACGAGATTTTTGACCTTTATGACCGCGACCACCAGTTTTACCTAAACCTGAACCGATACCACGACCTAAACGTTTAGCACTGTGCTTAGCACCTTCAGCCGGAGAAAGAGAATTTAAACGCATTCTATTATTCCTCCACTTTAACCATATATGACACTTGATTAATCATACCGCGAACCGCTGGAGTATCGATTAATTCAACTGTATGACGAATATGACGAAGACCTAAGCCTTTTAACGTTGCTTTATGTTTCGGTAAACGAGCGATAGAGCTACGAGTTTGAGTTACTTTAATTGTTTTTGCCATATTCAATTACCCCAAAATTTCTTCAACAGTTTTACCACGTTTAGCGGCAACCATTTCAGGTGATTTCATATTTGCAAGTGCATCAATTGTTGCACGAACAACGTTGATTGGGTTGGTTGAACCGTATGCTTTAGAAAGAACGTTGTGAACGCCTGCTACTTCTAACACAGCACGCATTGCACCACCAGCGATGATACCAGTACCTTCGCTAGCTGGTCGCATGAATACGCGTGAACCAGTGTGTGAACCTTTAACAGGGTGTTGTAATGTACCTTCGTTTAAAGCTACGTTAATCATATTGCGACGAGCTTTTTCCATCGCTTTTTGGATCGTTGCTGGAACTTCACGTGCTTTACCGTAACCAAAACCAACACGACCGTTACCATCACCTACTACTGTTAAAGCAGTGAAGCTCATGATACGACCACCTTTTACGGTTTTAGATACACGGTTAACCGCGATTAGCTTTTCCTGCAGTTCACCAGCTTGTTTTTCGATGTTTGACATCTCAAATTCCTCTATTAGAACTGTAGACCAGCTTCACGAGCAAGCATCTGCTAATACTTGCACACGACCGTGGTATTTGAAACCTGAACGATCAAATGCAACTGCTTGAATACCTTTAGCTAAAGCACGCTCTGCAACTAATTTACCAACCACTGCAATGCGTCTTTATTACCAGTGTATTTAACTTGCTCTTTAATTACTTTCTCAACAGTTGAAGTGCCGCTAGTACTTCTGAGCCATTAGGTGCAATAACCTGCGCATAGATATGGCGAGGTGTGCGATGCACAACCAAACGGGTTGCACCTTGCTCTCTCATTAAATGACGTGCACGGCTTGCACGACGGATACGAGCTACTTTCTTATCCATAGTGTTACCTTACTTTACTTTTTCTTCGCTTCTTTTGTACGAACTACTTCATCAGAGTAACGTACACCTTTGCCTTTATAAGGCTCTGGACGGCGATATGCACGAATATCAGTCGCTACTTGGCCGATTAACTGTTTGTCTGCACTCTTAAGAATAATTTCTGTTTGAGATGGACATTCACCAGTCACGCCAGCTGGCAACGCATGTTCAATTGGGTGTGAATAGCCTAAACTTAAAGCAACTACGTTACCTTTCATTTGTGCTCTATAACCAACACCTACTAATTGCAATTTTTTAGTAAAGCCTTCAGTAACACCGATAACCATAGCATTAACAAGTGCACGAGCAGTACCTGCTTGAGCATCTGCATTTGCAACACCAGCACGTGGTGCGAAAGTTAATGCGTTAGCATCTTGATTTACTTCAACTGCATTATGAATTTCACGAGATAACTCGCCGTTTTTACCTTTAACTGTTAATAGCTGACCGTTGAGTTTTACTTCAACACCGGCAGGAATATTAACAGGTGCTTTTGCAACACGAGACATTCTTCCTACCTCTCTATTATGCTACGTAACAGATAATTTCACCGCCGAGGCCCGCTTGACGCGCCGCACGGTCGGTCATTACACCTTTAGATGTAGAAACAACTGCGATACCTAAACCACCCATAACTTTTGGTAATTCGTCTTTACGTTTGTAAATACGAAGACCTGGACGGCTTACGCGTTGGATACTTTCTACAACTGGTTTGTTTTGGAAATATTTTAAAGTGATTTCCAATTCAGGTTTTGAACCTTCAACAATTTTGAAGCTCTCAACATAACCTTCTTCAGCTAAAACGCTTGCAATAGCAACTTTTAACTTAGATGAAGGCATACTGATTGCAACTTTATTCGCGACTTGACCGTTACGAATACGGGTCAGCATATCTGCGATTGGATCTTGCATGCTCATGTATTTACTCCCATGATTCCAAATTAAAAGAGGTTATTACCAGCTTGCTTTCTTAAGGCCTGGAATTTCACCGCGCATTGCGCCTTCACGTACCTTAATACGGCTTAAACCAAACTTACGAAGTACACCGTGTGGACGACCAGTTTGGCGGCAACGGTTACGCTGACGGCTAGGACTTGAATCGCGTGGAAGTGTTTGTAATTTTAACACTGTCGCCCAACGATCTTCGTCTGAAGAATTTACATCAGAGATGATTTTCTTTAATTCTTCACGTTTAGCGTAGAATTTATCAGCTAATTTAGCACGTTTAACATCACGTGCAATCATTGATTGTTTTGCCACGATAACCTACCTTATTTACGGAATGGGAAATTGAAAGCCGCTAATAAAGCTTGGCCTTCTTCATCGCTTTTCGCAGTTGTGGTAATAGTAATATCTAAACCACGTACACGATCTACTTTATCATAGTCGATTTCTGGGAAAATGATTTGTTCACGAACACCCATACTGTAATTACCACGACCATCGAATGACTTCGCATTTAAACCGCGGAAGTCACGGATACGTGGAACAGCGATAGTAATCAATCTTTCAAAGAATTCCCACATACGTTCGCCACGTAGGGTTACTTTGCATCCGATTGGATATCCCTGACGGATTTTAAAGCCTGCAACAGATTTGCGTGCTTTAGTAATTAAAGGTTTCTGACCGCTAATTGCTGTTAGATCTGCTACTGCGTTATCTAAAAGTTTTTTATCGGTCAATGCTTCACCCACACCCATATTCAGGGTAATCTTTTCGATTCGTGGGACTTGCATGACAGATGAGTAGTTGAATTTCGCTTTCAATTCATTAACTACTGTATCTCTGTAGTAATCATGCAGTTTCGCCATCGCATTACTCCAGTTAATTAAATAATTTCATTATTAGATTTGAAGAAACGTACTTTTTTACCATCTTCGAATCTAAAACCTACACGGTCAGCTTTATTTGTTTTCGGGTTGAAAATTGCAATGTTTGACGCATCAATTGCGGCCTTCTTTCTTCACTAAGCCACCAGCTTTACCTAAAGCAGGAACTGGTTTTTCATGTTTAGTGATGATTTTAACACCTTCAACAATCACTTTACCGTTTGGTAACACTTGAGTTACCTTACCACGTTTGCCCTTATCTTTACCGGTAAGAACAATTACTTCATCATTTTGACGGATTTTAGCGACCATTACATTCCCCTTACAGTACTTCTGGAGCTAATGAAATGATCTTCATAAACTTCTCAGAACGAAGTTCACGAGTCACAGGTCCAAAAATACGAGTACCGATTGGTTGCTCAGTGTTATTGTTTAAAATTACACAAGCATTACCATCGAAACGAATAACTGAGCCATCTGGGCGACGAACACCCTTCTTGGTGCGCACAACAACTGCTTTTAACACATCACCTTTTTTAACTTTACCGCGTGGAATTGCTTCTTTCACAGTAACTTTGATGATATCGCCGATAGCGGCGTAACGACGGTGCGATCCACCTAGAACCTTGATACACATTACGCTACGAGCCCCTGAGTTATCAGCAACATCCAGCATAGTCTGTTCTTGGATCATATTAGTGCTCCGTTAAATAAAAAAACACCCTTTCGGGACGAAAACCTACCTACCCTATGTAAGTAGGTGGTGGATTATACCCCAACAGCTCGTCATAAATCAAACAAAATTTACTAACAAGCGGTAATATTTCGCCAAATTATTGCAAATTAGCACAATGTCATATTGTGATAAATTTGCAAAATACAAGCAATTTTAGACTGCTTGTTTGTTTTGTGCCTAAATGAAAAAACCGAACCAGTTTACTGATTCGGTTTGGGTTATACTAATATAACTTTTTATCTGCTTCTTCAAATCTCTCTTTTAGTTTCTTAAATACCTCACTATCACGAATTGCACTCGAATCCGTCAAACCTATTGAAATATAGTCTTCTCGATTAATAAAGCTTTCTAAAACTCCTAACTGATCTTCAGAAATATTATTACCCCTAATATCCAAACCATGTAAGTTAGGCAATTGAGTTAATAAATCGAACTCATCCCAACTAATATTGATAGACGTTTTTGGCAAGTAAAGTGTTTCTAAGTTTAGTAATGTCGCTATTTGAGCTAAAGCATCAGCTGTTACTTGTCTTTCATCAAGATATAACCCTTTCAGTTTAACCAGTTTCCCACAGTCAAATGCCTCAATCGCATTACAGTGATATTTCTCATCAAAATATCTACCGCCTAAATAAAGCGTTTCTAGATTTGAGAGTTGGCTAATTTCTGCCAATAAATGTGCAGACATATTGAGTTCGTGTAACGTTAAATCTTTGAGGTGCGTTAATTTGCTCAATGCAACATTTTCAAATGCTTTATCTTGCTTCTCTGCTTGACCATAAGAACCGCTAAAAAACAATCTTTCTAAATTTGGAATCGTCACGATTGCCGATAACAATTCCGCACTTACAGATTCATAATTTAGATTAAGTGTTTTGAGTGAAGTCAGGTTACTTAAATCAATACCCGATTCTTTTACTGCTACGTCATTGCCAGATAAATCCAGCTCTTCTAGTTTAGTAATCCTATTAATACCTAAGTTTAGATCTTCCAAACTAACCAATTTAGTTAATGGCTCAAAAGTATCCACCCCGCTTAGTAAATTGTTTTCTAAATTAAGGCTACACAAATTAGTCAGCGTTGATAATTCATTTAAACCACCTAAATCCTCAGAGATCTCATTACGAGATAGATTTAACCAGTAGAGTTGGGTAAGCTTACCTATGCCTTTTGGAACCGCTTCAAGATAATTGTAATAGAATGATAAACCCTCTAGCTGTTTTAGATAAGCCAATTTGTCAAGATCTTCTAAACCAAACAAATCGTCAGGTACCGTAATATCTTCTAGCGATCCGTCTGTAAAGTCACCTTCTTCATCGTAGTAGCCTGTGAAATAAGTCGCAACGAAGTTACCCATTATTGCTCTATCGTTCAGATCGACTTCACATTCCAATTCGTCGTTGTCGTTCCAAGTAGGGAATTCATCACAAATCTCATCTTCAAATTCCCACTTGCCATTACTTTTTAATAAAAGGAATTTTACAGAATTAGATAAACTAACCCACTAATCCCAATCAGCGTCAGAAATAAGATTATCTTCATCGAAGGGTTTACTGGGCGTAGTGGTTTGTTGAACATTTTGCACTTCATCGCCTTGCGAATCCCCATTCAAGAAATTGATTAAACGGCTACCGAATTGTTGTGTCGTCCAGCCATTGTCATATGCCATGCCGATTTTCTCAGCAATTTGGCGTAGCCCCGCTTTGGTATTATCGCAGGTAATCGCAATGCTATTATCTTCCGCTTGCTCAATCACAAAGTTACCGTGCTTGGCAGACTTTTTCACACCGCTTTCATCTTCAACTCGCACGTTGCGTTCTACGCCATTAAGATGATTAATCAATTTGCTACCCAAAGATTGCGTATTTTCTGCATCATAAGCCATTCCGACTTCGTCAGCAATTTGGCGTAACCCTTCTTTGGTGTTATCACAAGTGATAGAAATTGCGTTGTTTTTATCTTGTGCAATGACAAAATTGTCGTATTTTGCAGATTTTTTAATTTCAGACATAATTTTTCCCTTATTGGAATTTTGAAATAATTTAAATTTGAGTTGTTGCAATAAGGTAGCCACATTTAAGAAGCTACCTTTAAATTGTTAAAGAGCTTTTGAAGAAATTTGTCTCCCTTTTTCGTCGAAAGTGAAAACTGTCTTATTTCTCACAACACTCAACGTAGTTGAGGTATAACCGTGTAGCTCACATGGTTTACAAAAAAGCTGTCTATTTCCGTTATAAACATAAACGGTGGAACCTTTTTGAACTGCTGATGTAATTGCCATCATTTTCTCCATTGTTGGCTAATTAAATAAATAAAAAGATAAGAATTAATAATTTGATTAAATATGAAAAACTTTCGTAAAAAAGAAATTTTGTGCTATTTAAGCAAATAATTCATCGGTGATGACCTCAACGCCTCTTTATCTATTCATCAGCCTAGCAACAAAATCAAAAAACTCCTTGGAGGGATAATCAATGAAATGGATTTTACAGTTGTTTTTTTTTTGCACAATATTTTATCATAAAATCGCCAAACAACTGATTGAATATCAAGCAATCGATTACTTTTGGCAATAATGTTGATAGTAAAAATAAAGGCTAAGATTGAAAAATCTTAGCCTTTTCACGATTAAATCACAAAAATACAAGCGGTCTAATTTAGGAAAAAATTGACAAATGAAAGGGAATACAAAAACAAAACCCCCAGCATTGCGCTGAGGGTTTTTTAATTAATTTTGTTGATTAAGCTACTGCTTTTTCAACAACACGAACTAATTTATGTGATTTAGTTTTAGAAACAGGACGACATTCCTGAATTTCTACTACATCACCTAATTTAGCTTCGTTGTTTTCATCGTGTACGTGTAATTTAGTAGTACGACGAATGAATTTACCGTATAAAGGGTGTTTCACTGTACGTTCGATAGCAACTACAAATGATTTGTCCATTTTGTCGCTAACTACTTTACCTTGTACTGTACGAATTTTATCAGTCATTACTCACCCGCCTTTTCGGTTAATACAGTTTTAACTTGTGCAATACTACGACGCACTTGTTTTAACTGATGGGTTTGTTGAAGCTGACCGGTGGTCGCTTGCATACGCAATTTGAATTGTTCACCTAAAAGGTTGATTAATTCAGCATTCAGCTCTTCAACATTTTTGTTACGTAGTTCTTGAGCTTTCATTACATCACCGTCTTAGTTACAAATGTGGTTTTAACTGGTAATTTCGTCGCCGCTAACGCAAATGCGTGACGTGCGATTTCTTCAGAAACACCATCCATTTCATATAAAACTTTACCCGGTTGGATTAAAGCTACCCAGTACTCAACGTTACCTTTACCTTTACCCATACGGACTTCTAATGGTTTTTCAGTAATTGGTTTGTCTGGGAACACACGGATCCAGATTTTACCTTGACGTTTAACCGCACGTGTCATTGCACGACGTGCTTGCTTCGATTTGACGAGCTGTTAAACGGCGGCGACCAACTGCTTTTAAACCGAATGTACCGAAGCTCACTTCTGTACCGCCCGCGATACCACGGTTACGGCCTTTGTGTACTTTACGGAATTTTGTGCGTTTTGGTTGTAACATTCAGTGATTCTCCTTATTTACGACCTTTGCCACGTGGCGCCTTTTTAGGCTGTGCCGCTGGTTCTTTTTCAGATTCAATCACTGCGACCATACCACCGAGGATTTCACCTTTGAAGATCCACACTTTAACGCCGATTACGCCGTAAGTTGTGTGAGCTTCTGCAGTGTTATAGTCGATGTCTGCACGAAGTGTATGTAATGGCACACGGCCTTCACGATACCACTCTGAGCGAGCGATTTCTGCACCACCTAAACGACCGCTAACTTCAACTTTGATACCTTTAGCACCTAAACGCATTGCGTTTTGTACTGCACGTTTCATTGCACGACGGAACATTACACGACGTTCAAGTTGAGAAGCGATGCTATCTGCTACTAATTTCGCATCTAGCTCAGGTTTTTTCACTTCAGCGATGTTGATTTGAGCAGGAACGCCAGCAATTTGAGATACTGCGTTACGTAATTTTTCAACATCTTCGCCTTTTTTACCGATAACGATACCAGGACGAGCTGTGTGGATAGTTACACGAATGCTTTTTGCAGGACGTTCAATAGTGATACGTGATACTGAAGCGTTCGCTAACTCTTTATTTAAGAATTTACGTACTTTGAAATCGCCGTCTAAGTTATCAGCGAAATCTTGTGTATTCGCGAACCAAGTAGAGTTCCATGGTTTAACAATACCAAGGCGAATACCATTAGGATGTACTTTCTGACCCATTTGTTATTCTCCTACCGATTAACGATCTGACACAACCACAGTAATGTGGCTTGTACGTTTTAAGATACGATCTGCACGACCTTTAGCACGTGGCATAACACGTTTCATGCTTGGACCTTCATCTACGAAGATTTTAGCAACTTTAAGATCGTCTACATCTGCACCATCATTGTGCTCTGCGTTTGCAATAGCTGACTCTAATACTTTCTTAACTAAAGCGTACGCTTTTTTGTTAGTGAAAGTTAAAATTTCTAATGCTTGCGCAACTTTTTTACCGCGAATTAGGTCAGCAACTAAGCGAGCTTTTTGTGCAGAGGTACGAGCGTAACGATGTTTAGCAATAGTTTCCATCTTTTACCTCTTATTTCTTAGCTTTCTTATCTGCGGCATGACCGCGGTATGTACGAGTCGGTGCAAATTCACCTAATTTATGACCGATCATTTCGTCTGATACATAAACTGGAACGTGCTGACGACCATTATGGACTGCGATGGTCAAACCAATCATTGATGGAATGATCATTGAACGACGGGACCAAGTTTTAATTGGTTTTTTATCCCCGCTTTCCACCGCCTTCTCTACCTTCTTCAACAAGTGTAGGTCAAGGAAAGGACCTTTCTTGAGGGAACGTGGCATTGGACTATCCTATATTATTGAATAAAATTATTTGCCACGACGACGTACGATATATTTATCAGTACGTTTGTTGTGACGAGTTTTCTTACCTTTGGTTTGAACGCCCCAAGGTGTAACAGGGTGTTTACCGAAGTTACGACCTTCACCACCACCGTGTGGGTGGTCTACCGGGTTCATCGCAGTACCACGAACTGTTGGGCGAACGCCTCTCCAGCGGTTAGCACCTGCTTTACCAAGAACGCGAAGCATATGTTCTGAGTTACCTACTTCACCGATGGTTGCAGTACACTCAGCTAATACTTTACGCATTTCGCCTGAACGAAGACGTAAAGTTACATAGTTACCTTCACGAGCGATAATTTGTACATAAGCACCAGCAGAACGTGCAATTTGACCACCTTTACCAGGTTT
This sequence comes from Actinobacillus arthritidis, assembly GCF_029774155.1. Lineage (NCBI taxonomy): Bacteria > Pseudomonadati > Pseudomonadota > Gammaproteobacteria > Pasteurellales > Pasteurellaceae > Actinobacillus > Actinobacillus arthritidis. Next base: position 1,759,024 of record NZ_CP103833.1, read on the forward strand.
TAATTCAACGTTATGAACTGTAGTACCTACTGGGATATTACGCATTGGTAACGCATTACCTGCTTTAATTGGAGCTGAAGCACCTGCTTGAATCGTATCACCAACAGATAAACCTTTTGGTGCTAAGATATAACGGCGTTCACCATCTTTATAAAGCACTAATGCAATGTTCGCAGAACGGTTTGGATCGTATTCTAAACGCTCAACTACTGCTGGGATATCTAACTTGTTACGTTTGAAATCCACTAAACGGTAGTGTTGTTTGTGACCGCCACCAATGTGACGAGTTGTGATACGACCTAAATTGTTACGACCACCAGTTTTAGATTTGCTATCTAATAAAGGTGCATAAGGTTTACCCTTATGTAATTCTGCGTTAACAACTTTAACTACGTGACGACGACCAGCGGAGGTCGGCTTACATTTAACGATAGCCATTTATAAATTCTCCTCCGTAATTACTCTGCCGCACCTTCAACGAAGTCAAGTGATTGACCTTCTTGAAGAGTAACATAAGCTTTTTTCCAGTCACTACGACGACCTGATTTAGCACCGTGACGTTTAGTTTTACCTTTAACAACAACAGTACGTACAGAATCCACTTTCACTTCAAATAGTTGCTCAACTGCGTTAGCAATTTCAACTTTGTTAGCATCTAATGCCACTTTGAAAACGATAGTGTTGCCTTTTTCAGCATTATTCGTCGCTTTTTCAGAGATATGTGGTGCTTTAAGCACTCTTAGCAAACGTTCTTGTTGAATCATGCTAACATCTCCTCAATTTGTTTTACCGCATCAGCTGTGATAACCACTTTATCGAAAGCGATTAAACTTACTGGATCGATACCTTGAACATCACGAACGTCTACTTTGTATAAGTTACGTCTTGCTAAGAATAGATTCTCATCTAAGTTTGCAGTAATGATTAAAGCGTCGTTTAACGCTAAATCTTTTAATTTTTGTACTAATACTTTAGTTTTTGGTGCTTCGATTTCGAATTTCTCAACAACCACTAAACGTTCTTGACGAACTAATTCAGAAAGGATGCTTTTGATTGCACCACGGTACATTTTTTTGTTCACTTTTTGGCTGTGATCTTGTGGTTTCGCGACGAATGTGATACCACCTGAACGCCAGATTGGTGATTTGATATCACCTGAACGTGCGCGACCTGTACCTTTTTGACGCCAAGGTTTTTTACCTGAACCAGACACTTCAGCACGAGTTTTTTGAGCACGTGAACCTTGACGAGCACCTGTCGCATACGCAACAACTACTTGGTGGATTAACGCTTCGTTAAACTCACGTCCGAAGGTAGTTTCAGAAACAGTTAGTGCGTTTGCACCTACAACTTGTAATTCCATCTCTATCTCCTAGACTTATGCTTTAACTGCTGGTTTTACGATAACATCACTATTAGTTGCACCTGGAACAGCACCTTTAACTAATAATAATTTACGCTCAGCATCTACACGAACAACTTCAAGTGATTGAACGGTTACACGCTCAGCACCTAAGTGTCCTGCCATTTTTTTACCTTTAAACACACGACCCGGAGTTTGGTTTTGACCAATAGAACCAAGTACACGATGTGATAAAGAGTTACCGTGGGTAGCATCTTGGGTACGGAAGTTCCAACGTTTAACACCACCTTGGAAACCTTTACCTTTAGAAGTACCAGTAACATCTACTTTTTTAACATCTGTGAAGATGTCAACATTGATTTCTTGACCTAAAGTGAATTCTTCACCTTCAGTACGAAATTCCCATAAACCGCGACCAGCTTCAACACCTGCTTTCACGAAATGGCCTGCTTCCGGCTTAGTTACACGATTCGCTTTTTTCGAACCTGTAGTAACTTGAATTGCAGAATAGCCATCGTTTTCAAGGGTTTTAACTTGAGTAACACGGTTGGCTTCGATTTCGATAACGGTAACTGGAATTGACACGCCGTCTTCAGTGAAAACGCGGGTCATACCAACTTTACGACCGACTAAACCAATCATTGTAATAACCTCTTAAAATTCCCAATTAACCTAGACTAATCTGAACGTCAACGCCAGCGACTAGATCTAAACGCATTAATGCATCAACAGTTTTTTCTGTTGGTTCAACGATATCAACTAAACGTTTGTGAGTACGGATTTCATATTGGTCACGTGCGTCTTTGTTCACGTGTGGAGAAATCAATACAGTAAAACGTTCTTTACGAGTTGGTAAAGGAATTGGACCACGAACTTGTGCACCAGTACGTTTAGCTGTTTCTACGATCTCCGCAGTAGATTGATCAATTAAACGATGATCAAATGCTTTTAAGCGGATACGGATTCTTTGGTTCTGCATTAGACCAGAGCTCCAATTAAAATTTAGCTAATAAAAAAACCGAACTACCACTTAAGCCATATAGCATAAGGGAGCGCAGTTATACCTATATAGTTTCCAAATCGGAAACATTGTATGTACTACAATATCTGTAGTACCGCTTGATAAATGATTACACCAAGCGACTTTAAAATCTTCGTATCTACATCGTAAATACGATGAGCGTTAAAGTGTGCGTATTCTATGCGAATCTATTTTAAAAAGCAAGCATTAAGCTCTAAATTTTTCAGAAGTGGACTGACCTTTTTGTTATTTCAAAATTTACATTATTGACATTAATTGATTTTATTTGCAATAATATTTCTCAAGCTATCAACACTACCTAATTAAACCAAGATAGTCGTTTTTATTTAATGTATTAAGGAGATGATAATGGCAATATCAACAAAAAAGTTACAAGATTTAAAAGATCTGTTTTCTACACTTGGACATATCAGTTTTAGAAACTATTTTTCTTATATCGGTATTTTTAAAGATAATACGATGTTTGCACTCTACGATCAGAAAAATGAGGCAATTTATATCCGTAAATCCATAAAATATTATCCTGAAATTTCTCAGACGATTCCGGTTCATTTTTTAGTAGACCGCCGTATAGGTTCACAACAATCACGTATTTTCTATCATCTTCCCCAAATCATTATCGATACTATTGATACATACTTACATTGGATTCAGTCTGCGATTGAAGAATATCAAGTGACAAAAACAAAATTGGAAGACCAAAATAAGAATAAAATTCGCTTATTACCGAATATGAATATTAATATAGAGAGACTGCTCTCTCGTATTGAAATTTATACTGTTGATGATCTAAATAGTGTAGGTATTATCAACGTCTTCGTTAAGCTTATTTCGCAAGGTGTAGAAGTCGGTGAATTATTACTCTTTAAACTTTACGGAGCGATTAAGCATAAATATGTTTATATGATTTCTGAACAAGAAAAACGCACATTGTTACTTGAAGCAGATTCAGCATTATATAGTGCTGGTTTACGTAAACGCTTTACTATCTAAATTCCCTCTAACTTTTATCAATTTATGATCCATATCACAAAACCAATAAAAAACCAGAAAGGAATGTTTTAAGCCTGTTCCTTTCTTCCGATCTCGGTGCTACCATCCTACCTATAAATCATTAGTTTTTTAATTAAATCTATTTTTATCCATAGGAGAACACAATGGAATTCCGTATTGAAAAAGATACCATGGGCGAAGTTCAAGTACCGGCTAATCGTTATTGGGCAAAGACAAACCGAACGTTCACGTAATAACTTTAAAATTGGTCCTGAAGCGTCAATGCCAAAAGAAATTATTGAAGCATTCGGATACTTGAAAAAAGCAACGCATTTGCAAATACAGATTTAGGTGTTTTACCTGCAGAAAAACGTGATTTAATTGCTCAGGCTTGTGATGAAATCCTTGCCGGTAAATTAGACGCAGAATTTCCACTCGTAATTTGGCAAACCGGTTCAGGTACACAATCTAATATGAACCTAAACGAAGTGATTGCAAATCGAGCACATGTTATTCACGGTGGTAAATTAGGTGAGAAATCAGTTATTCACCCAAATGATGACGTGAATAAATCACAATCATCAAATGATACCTATCCAACAGCAATGCATATTGCGGCTTACAAAAAAGTTGTTGAACAAACGATTCCTGCAGTAGAACGTTTACAAAAAACTTTTGCAACAAAATCAGAAGCCTTCAAAGATGTGGTAAAAATCGGCCGTACTCACTTAATGGATGCGACACCGTTAACTTTAGGCCAAGAGTTTTCCGCTTATGCAACACAATTACATTTCGGTTTAATCGCATTAAAAAATACCTTACCGCATTTACGTCAAATGGCATTAGGCGGTACAGCGGTAGGTACTGGCTTAAATACTCCGAAAGGTTATGATGTAAAAGTTGCAGAATATATTGCCAAATTTACCGGTTTACCGTTTATTACCGCAGAAAATAAATTTGAAGCACTTGCAACTCACGATGCTATTGTTGAAACACATGGTGCGTTAAAACAAATTGCGATGTCTTTATTCAAAATCGCAAATGACATTCGTTTATTAGCTTCAGGTCCTCGTTCTGGTATCGGTGAAATCTTAATTCCTGAAAATGAACCGGGTTCATCAATTATGCCGGGTAAAGTAAACCCAACCCAATGTGAAGCAATGACAATGGTAGCAAGACAAGTATTAGGTAACGATACCACTATTTCATTTGCAGGTAGCCAAGGTCACTTCCAATTAAATGTGTTTAAACCGGTGATGGCGGCAAACTTCTTACAATCTGCTCAACTTTTAGCGGATGTTTGTATTTCATTTGATGAACATTGTGCGACTGGTATCGAACCGAACTATCAACGTATTAAACAACAACTTGACCAATCATTAATGTTAGTGACTGCATTAAATACGCATATCGGTTATGAAAATGCGACTAAAATTGCAAAAACTGCACATAAAAACGGTACAACCTTAAAAGAAGAAGCAATTAACTTAGGTTTGGTGACCGCAGAACAATTCGATGAATGGGTTCGTCCTGAAGATATGGTGGGTAGCTTAAAATAAGCTATACATATTAAATATATTAAGTTAAGGGCTATCGGATGATAGCCCTTTTTTATGCTTAATAAGCGGTTTGATTTTGCCCAAATTTTACAAAATTTTGTCTAAAAACGACCGCTTGTTACACAAGGAATATATAGGGCAATATATTCATTATCCCAGCAGTTGTGATCGCCAAAATAAGCTTAGATAAACCAAACATTAGCCCTTGGTTTTCACCTTTATCCAATTTAACCAACATATTCGCTAAGGCGGTATTAGCAAATAAACTAACCAATGCAAAGATTATCAGGTATAAAAAAGCCGTAAGTTCCGAAATATATTCCAACGCATAAAACCACGGCACAATCAGTAATGCAATAAGTATCGGTGCAATATAATTTAGTTTGACCACACCAAGATTGACCTTACGAGAGAACTGTGCCTGCGGCAGTACCGCAATCAGATTATTGATAAAAAATGCGATTGGCACTAATTCTTGCTGATCCAAAAGCTCAGTAAAAATGTAAGGAAAAATCACATAAAATGCTGACCCCATACCGAGCGGAATAAATAGTAATAAATGCACAAAAATAAACCGCTTGTTAATCACTTCGCTAAACTGAGCAAAGCGGAAAGGAGTAAACCGGAAATTGCACTTTCTTCTCGGCATAGTTTGCCACATAAAAAGTAACATCGTCACTTCAATTGCACAGCTACACCAAATCAACCATTCCGCTTTTTGATAATGAATAAACGGAATGGACACTAACGGTGCAACCATAGACGCCATACTGGAGATTTTGAGAAACTTCCCTTGCGCTTTGGTTTTAGACGCATAATTATCCTCGGCAGAAGAGAGTAAAAATGCCCTCGCATTCGTACTAAACAGTGTGCTACCTAAACCAAAACAGAATGTCGCAAGTAGTAGTAACGCATAATGATCGGTCGTCAGTAACAAAATATAGGCCAATGAATCGAGTAAACATCCGAACAGCATAATCGGCATTCGCCCAAAACGATCGCCCCACGAGCCGGCAAATAAAGAAAAGGCTTGGCTAGCAAAAACCAATAACGAAAATGCACTAGCAATTTGTGTCGTGTCAAACCCTTTATACTTTGTGAGATAAATAAAAAATACGCTCTGCATTGCGGTATAGGCGAGTCCGGAAAAGAACCTACGCCATAAAATAATATTTTGCATATCCATATTATTTACCTTCTATATTTATTAAGCTCTGAAATCTCGCTTACGAATCCCAAGTACAAATAATGAACTAAAATAAACAATCGTCGCTAGTACGATTAGCCAAACTAGCCAGTATACTTTTACCCAAGTTGTCATCGCATGCCACCCTTCTAAACTTGGTGAGAAATAAGCAACTAATGCCCCCATTAAGCAAGCCGAAATAGCGACTTTTAATACAAAGAGCGCAGTTTTTACGGTAATACGATAAGCTCCTTCTTTAGCAAGACCACGATAAAGTAACGAAGCATTTACCGGCGCCGAAAGTGCCGATGCCATTGCCAAGCCTAGATAGCCGAATGGAATGGCTAACACACCAAAACAAATATTACAAATGGTGGCGATAATGCCGATTTTGACCGGTGTTTTGGTATTTTGGCGGGCATAGAAACCGTTTGCCAAAATACTGATTAACATATAACTGTTTAAGCCTAGGCACATAATCCATAAGGCATGAGAAGTAGCAACTACATCAGATAAACTGAATTTGCCTCGCATAAAGATAGTCATCATTAACGGCTGTGCCAATACCGCGATACCAATCATCGCAGGAATACCGAGTAATAACACCATTCTCACTCCCCAATCCATCGTACCTTGAAATTCCACCGCACGTTGTACTTCGTCAATTTCTTTCTTTTTCGCAATACGGGATAAACTCGGTAACACCACCGTAGAAATCGCAATACCGAATAGCCCAAGTGGAAACTCAATTAAACGATCGGAATAATATAACCAGGTAATCGAACCGGTCACTAAAAAGCTAGCGATCACTTGATTGATTAATAGGTTGAGCTGGGTAACGGAAACCCCGAACAACGCCGGAAGCATTAAGTTACGAACTTTAGTGACCCCTTCATCTTTCCACGCCCATTTCGGTTTAACGAGTAAACCTTCTTTTTTCATAAATGGAATTTGGAATAGGAATTGCAACAAGCCGCCGAGAAAGATCCCCCAAGCTAAGGCAACATCAGGTTGTTCGAAGTAATCCGCACCAAATAACGCCATACTGATCATCGCAATATTCAGTAATACAGGCGAAAATGCCATTACGCCAAACTTACCTATAGTATTTAATACTGCCCCCGAAAGTGCCACAAAGGTAATAAACCATAAATAAGGGAAAGTGATTTTCAGTAATAATGAAGCTTGAGTGAATTTTTGGGCGTCTGGACCGTCATTGACCCAATCCATAAACCAGCCGGTACCGAATAAAGCGGCAACTACCGGTGAGCCAATCATTGCCACTAAGGTGACAATTGTGACTAAACCACCTAATGTGCCAGACACTTTGGCGACAAATTCACGGGTTTTATCTAAATCGTTATCGGCATTATATTCGGCAAGTACCGGCACAAATGCCTTTGAAAATGCCCCTTCTGCAAATAAACGGCGTAAAAAGTTCGGGATACGATTGGCAAAGAGAAAAACATCCGACATTGCACCGGCACCAAGTAAGCCGGCGATAACCACATCACGCACTAATCCGAGAATACGAGAAATCAGCGTCATTGAACTGACGATCATTCCTGACTTTAAAAGTTTTTTGCTCATAGCGTTAAATTAAAATAAATTAAAGAGTGACAGTTTAACAAAACCATTTGGATAACAGGAAATAAGTTAAACTTTTTTGATCTTTATCGGATTTAATACAAGCGATTTACTTTAATAACTTTTTACAAAATTCTTCGCAGATCCGACCGCTTATATTAAGATCCTTATATAAATTGCATAGAATTTTATCAGTTTGTTATAGGAAAATCAGAAAAAAACTGTTAAAATCTCCGCCTATCGTTTTCTTACTAGCAAAACGGTGTTATTTTCAAGCACGTGTCTCGTTGAAAATGAATTTAAACTATCGATAGCTAAACATAAACCAAAGTTTATGTTTTTTAATTTTTACACAGATATTTTAGGAGTTTGACCTTGGCTAATATCAAGTCAGCAAAAAAACGTGCGGTTCAATCTGAAAAACGCCGCCAACACAACGCAAGCCAACGCTCAATGATGCGTACATTCATCAAGAAAGTATACGCGAGCAGTAGCGACGAGGCGATAAAGCGACTTCACAAGCGACTTTCGTTGAAATGCAAAAAGTAGTGGACCGTATGGCATCTAAAGGCTTAATCCACGCTAACAAAGCGACTAACCACAAAGCAAAATTAGCGACTCAAATCAAAAAATTAGCGTAATTGCTTTTTGTATAAAAGAACCGACCAAATGGTCGGTTTTTTTATCTCTATTGTCTTTATAGGAAGAATGTGCCTAATTGGAATAGCTTCTCAATTTCCCCAACCTGTTTTTTATCGTTCACAAAAATAATCACACTATCATTTTCCTCAATTTCGGTAGATTTATGTGCAATCAGCACCTCATCACGACGCACTATCGCTCCAACTACTACGCCCTGTGGTAATTTTAATTCTCGAACAGCTCTGCCTACCACTTTTGACGATTCTTTATCACCATGTGCAATCACTTCGATACATTCCGCTTGTCCTTGTTTGAGCGAAGCGACTTGTACAATATCACCTTTACGGACATGACTAGATAAGGCGGAAATCGTCGCTTGTTTTGGAGAAAGTGCAATATCAATCGTGCCGCCTTGGATCAAATGAAGATATGCGTTGCGTTGCACCAATACAATCGCTTTCTTTGCCCCCAAGCGTTTTGCCAATAGTGCTGACATAATATTGGCTTCATCATCACCGCTTAATGCAAGGAATAAATCAATATTCTCAATATGTTCTTCAAACAATAATTCCTGATCGGAAGCATCGCCACATAAAACTAAGGTTTTTTCTAATTTCTCTGCCAACTTTTCAGCCCGTTTCGGATCTCGTTCGATCATTTTCACACTATATTGCTCTTCAAGATCCTTTGCTAGCCCCATACCGATACTACCGCCGCCGACAATCATGACTCGCTTATGCGGCTTATCCAAGCGTTGCAATTCGCTCATCACCGCTTTTATATTATGGGTCGCACAGATAAAGAACACTTCATCACCGGCTTCAATAATCGTTGAACCTTGTGGCAAAATCGCACGTTCTTGACGGAAAATTGCCACAACACGTGCTTCGATATAAGGTAAATGATCACGTAACGCCGAAATCGGATAACCGACCAATGGTCCGCCATAATAGGCTTTTACACTAACCAAACTCACTAATTCATTCGCAAAGTGTGCAACCTGCAATGCACCGGGATAGTTAATCAGACGCAAGATCTCTTTTTTAACCAAGACTTCCGGGGCAATAATATGATCAATGGGTAACGCCGCATCATTAAACAGCTGATCTTTCTCACGCACATAATCGGAATTACGAATACGGGCGATCTTAGTCGGAATGTGAAATAGCGTATGAGCAATTTGACAAGCAATCATATTGGTTTCATCACTTTCTGTCACCGCGACCAACAAATCCGCATCACTCGCCCCCGCATCACGTAAAATTCTCGGTGATGCGCCATTTCCTTTTAGAACCTGTAAATCGTGCTTATCTTGCGGCGTGTTCAAACGACTTTGATCGTCATCGATTAACGTAATATCGTTATCTTCGCTCACTAAATTTTCCGCAAGCGTTGAACCAACCTGACCTGCACCTAAAATAATAATTTTCATCTTAAAATCCAATCACGCAAATAACGTAATCCGCTATCTTCTTGTGATTTATTGTTTAATTAATTTGGCATAAAAGAAGCCGTCACCACCCTGTTCTTGAGGGAAAAATTGCTTCATTGTGGTTTTTTCGCCATTGAAATCCATCTCCGCTAACACAGCATCCGTGTGACTTTCAATAAAGCGGTTAATTTGCTCACTATTTTCTTCCAGCAAAACCGAACAAGTCGCATAAACTAATATGCCATTCGGTTTCAATCTGTCCCATAACGCCTCAAGAATTTTTGCCTGCAAGGCGACTAATTCATCAATATCATTTTCTTTACGTAGCCATTTGATATCCGGATGACGGCGAATAACGCCGGTCGCAGAACAAGGTGCATCGAGCAAAATACGATCAAACATCACGCTATCCTCCAACCATTCTGTCGGTTTGGAAGCATCGCCACAAATTACTTTTGCCGTTTGCCCAAGACGAACTAAATTCTCACGCACACGTTTTAGGCGGCTTTCCTCAATATCCAATGCAATCACATTTGCCTGCGGAGCGACTTCTAGAATATGTGTGGTTTTACCGCCCGGTGCGGCACAGGCATCCAAAATTAATTCACCATTTTGGGCTTCCAATAAGGTTGCTGACCACTGAGCGTGTGCATCTTGTACCGTTGCCCAACCCTGTTCAAAATTCATCAATTTATGCACCGCTACCGGCTCTGCTAATAAGATTGCTGATTCAGGCACGCAAGCGGTCGTATTTTCTGGATTTTTTGCCACTAAATCACCTAATAACACGCGATAATCTTGTGGCTTAATCTGCTGAATATTGCTACGAATCCACATTGGTGGACGCTGATTATTTGCTTCAATAATCTCTCGCCAATTCGGATAAGCTTTTTTTAGTTTATTCACAAACCATTCCGGATGAAGCGTTTGCCAATTTTTATCAAATTTAGCTAACAGGGCCTCTTTCTCACGTAAAAAACGGCGTAATACCCCATTAATAAGTGCTTTAAAATTGTCCAATTTAAGCGATTTTGCCGCATTAACCACTTCATCAACTGCGGCAAATTCTGGCACGCGCATATAAAGTAGCTGATAAAGTCCGACTAATAACAGGCAATGCACCAAACGTGTTTTGCCTTTTAATGGCTTTTCCACCGCTTGTGCAATGACCGCCTCAAGGCGTGGTAATGTGCGGCACACACCAAAGCTAATCTCTTGTACTAATGGTAAATCTTTCGCCTCTAATTTTGTCTGTGCTTCGGGAATTAAGGTGGCAAGTGATTTCCCTTGATCGAGAACTTGTAAAATAATTTGTGCGGCAACCGCACGAGCATTTTGTTTTTTCATTAATATATTCTTGTTAGAAAGTGTCTTGATCACGTAATAAATGAATATTACCTTTTCGTCTTAAAAAGCCCGAACGGTCAAAATATTCAATCAGCTGAACGGTTAGCTTACGTCCCCACTGAATCTCATCACGAAGTTGATTTACTGAAACAGAGCCATTTCGTTCTACAATATCTTTCACTAATTGAGCCAATTCAGTCATTCTCTCGCTGAGTAAGAAACGATCTTTCACAATCGGAATTAAGTAACCTAATTTACCGGCTTTATATAACAAGTTTCGCATTTCGGTTTCATCACAACATAATTCAGTAGCAATATCTCGGACCCAAAGTGCTTCACTTTTGCTTTCAAATAGCGGTCGAATTTGTTGCCAAAGTTGCAATTCCTCTGCAGAAAATTCAATACGATGACTCGGTAAATGGATCCAGCCTCGAGTTTGTGCCAACTGTTTGCTTTCGATTAAATCATCAATAAATTGGTAAGCTAACTGCTCCGGCTGATCTAATACAGCAATGCGATACAATCTCGCTTTAGTCACGCCTAATTGATCATTGTGATTTTGATGATACTCAGCGAGTTTTTCGATAATATTTTGTTGAATTTGTTGCTTAAATTCAGCGGTAAAAATCCATTTTGATTGCACATCAAAACCAAGTTGTGCCAGATCTTGAATAAAACATTGTTCACGCCACAGCAATCCCTCAACCTGTTCCGCTCTCATATTTAAATAAAGTGCAATACGTTGAGAACAAGCGGTCATTTTTGCCAAATTGTTTACCAGCTCAAGGCGTTTCTCAGTGCGCTTATGGCGTTTCGGAGAATCAATTTCTAAAACTTCCGCTCCTGCTAAGGTTTGACTGTCATCGCCACTACGAATAATCAGTTTATCCGTAACCGCCATTGCTAACGGCTCATCTAAAATCATTTCTGCAAACGTTTCGCTGTTTTTGACCGCTTGTTTTTCGGTTAAGAGATTCAGCTTACCGGTCACGTGCGAAGCAAAATGGTATAAATGTACAATATGATTTTCTTTTAGGTTTTGTGCTGTCTGAATTTTAACCGTAATTCTATCGATAAATTGTGGCATTAGTTCGGTAATCCAATCACCACGCTGAATTTGTGCTTTTTCCACATTAGCAATATTTAGTGCCAAACGTTGTCCTACTGTACCAATTTCTGCCGGCTGATTTTGTGCGTGAATTTGTTTAATTCTAACTTTTTGACCGTTGGATAAATAAAACTCATCGCCAATTTTGACTTTACCCGCTACCACTGTTCCGGTCACGACTAAACCGGCACCTTTAATATTAAATACTCGGTCAATCGCATATCGAAACGGTTTTTCCAAAGGTAACTGTCGTCGGCTTAACTGAATTAATTGATTTCTTAATGATTCGATACCTTGCCCGGTTACCGCAGAGGTCAAGAAAAATGGTGCATCAGCTAAAAAGGGGTAAGTGGTTTTAATTGTTGCGATAAGCTGTTCTGTTTGACTTGCTTCCACACGATCCACTTTAGTTAACACCACTAAAATATTAGTAAAATTCAATACACGCAGAATTTCCAAATGCTCTGCCGTTTGCGGTTTAATTCCTTCTTCAGCCGACACAATTAATAAGGCATTTTGTACACCGCCCAGTCCGGCAAGCATATTCGACAAGAATTTCTGATGCCCCGGCACATCAATAAAACCTAACACATCATCTTCAATCGGCAAGTAGGCATAGCCCAAATCAATCGTTAAACCGCGTTTTTTCTCTTCCGGTAAATGAGCGGTATTTGTGCCGGTTAAGGCTTGTAACAAGGATGTTTTTCCGTGGTCAACGTGTCCGCTTGTAACAAAAATCATGCTTCCTCCAACATATTCAGCAACATCTCAAACTGTGCGACCGAACGCACATCCAGCCAAAATTTTTGCTGAGCAAATCGTCCGATTATCGGGCTTGGCAAGACTTTAAATTTTTTCTCTAACTCAAGTAAATCACTCTGCTTATCCGCAAAAATCGTAACCGCAACTGAAGCTAAAGTTTCCGTCGGCAATGCTCCGCTACCGATTTGGGCAAGGCTTGGTTCCACTTGTAAATTATAACGAGAATCTAACCGCTTACTCAGCACCGCTTTTAAACGTTCCGCTTTGGTTTGCAAGGTTGCAATAGATTGAGTTAATAAATGAAAAGTCGGTAACTCATCGGTTAATTTTTCTGGAAAAAGATAATGACGCAGTGTTGCTTCTAATGCGGATAAAATTACTTTATCACAGCGTAATACACGCTTGAGCGGATGTGATTGAAGTTCATCAATCAATGCTTTTTTCCCGACAATAATACCGGCTTGTGGCCCACCTAATAATTTATCACCAGAAAATGACACCAAATCGACACCTGCCACAACCTTCTGCTGTACCATAGGCTCTGGCGGTAAACCAAGTGCGACCATATCCGTCAGCGAACCACTACCTAAATCACTCATCACCGGCAAATTAAATTCTTTCGCTAATTCAACCAATTCCTCTTCAGATACCGATTTAGTAAAACCTTGAATATGGTAATTACTGGTATGTACTTTCATTAAGAAAGCGGTATTTTCATTAATTGCATTGCGATAATCACGTAAATGAGTGCGATTGGTCGTGCCGACTTCCACTAATTTACAACCGGCTTGAGCCATAATATCAGGGATACGAAACGCACCGCCGATTTCTACCAATTCGCCACGAGAAACTATCACTTCTTTACCCTGTGCAAACGTAGCTAACATCAATAATACTGCCGCAAACATTATTATTCACAACGCAAGCGGCTTCCGCTCTGGTAAGTTGCTGAATCAATTGAGAAATATAAATATCTCGATGACTACGCTTCCCTTCATCAATATCAAATTCCAACGCAACATTATTTCGCATCGCATTCGTCGCCGCTTGCACTGCATTTTCCGACCACAATCCACGACCTAAATTAGTATGTAACACCGTACCGGTAAGATTAAAGACCGTTTTACTCGATACAGTACATTTTGTCCGTAAATTTTGCTCAATTACACTAAAAATTGAAGACTGCTCAGTAATAAAATCCGGTAAACATTGTTGTTTAACAATCTGCTCACGTACATTTTCTATTAGTCGCCTTGCCTCTTGAACAAAGGCTTGATGACCGAATTGTTCAATTAAATCAGCACCTTGAGTACTTTTGACCAATTTATCTATAGAAGGGATAACTCGAAATAATGTTTGCATAGTAAAAAGCGTTAAGAAATTTTGGACAATTTTAATAAATAAAGTAGAATATCGCCACTCTTTAAAGGAAGCGAGTCATCTCCGGTGAGGTGGCAGGACTTCAAATCCTGTTGAGGACGCCAGCGTTCTTGGGTGGGTTCGACTCCCATTCGCTTCCGCCAATCATTCCTAATTCTATGACCAAATCTATTTGTATTATCACAGGCAGTACCCTCGGTGGTGCAGAATACGTTGCCGATCATCTTGAAAGTTGTTTAACCGCACTAGGATTTTCTGTCGAACTCTTTAATCAAGCAACCTTAGCAGATATTCAACATCAAACCCATTTAATTGTCGTCACTTCGACTCACGGTGCAGGCGAGTTACCGGATAACATTAAACCGTTATTTGACGAACTGACGGCAAGCGATTTAGATCTCAGCGGTATGAAATTCGGTGTGGTCGGTTTAGGCGACACTGATTACGATACTTTCTGCCATTCGGTTGATATTGTTGAAAACGGACTAACCGCCAAAGGTGCTAAACAGATATGTGAATCAGTTCGCATTGATGTGGCAAACAATTTTGACCACGACAGTACGGCGGAAGAATGGTTGCCAAGTTTTGTTGAGCAGATATAGCGAACAGTTTGAAATGACAGGCGGTCGGAATTTGCAAAAAGTTTGCAGATTCCAACCGCTTTTTTTAATCTTAAAGCATCGCTTTTAACGCTTCAGTGAGCTGTTGATAACGCTGATATTTTTGTTGGTAAGCGGTGAAATTTACCGGATTCGGTTGCACTTTTAACATTTCCGCTTTTAATGCCTGCACTTGGTTGATCTCTGCACCAGTGCCTTGCATCGCCATTAATGCCGCACCTAAACAACCGGTTTCTTCCACTTGTGGAATTTCCAATTGCATACCGGTTAAATCGGCGAGCATTTGTAGCCAAATCGGTGATTTGGTCGGTCCGCCGGTTACACGTAATACATTTGCATTCGGGAAACGTAGCTTCATACGGTTGAGGTGGTGCATAAGACTAAACAGCACACCTTCATAAATCGCCTGCAATAAATGTGCTTGGCTGTGGTGCGATTGCAAACCGTAGAAGCCCGCTTGCATACCTAAGCCGGCATTCGAGCCGTATAAAAACGGCACAAATAACACAGAACTGGTCGCCGGCGGTAAGCTCGCCACTTGTTGATTAATTTCTGCATAATCTAATTTCCATTGTTTCACAAACCATTCCAAATTACCGGCAGAAGTCGGGCTGGCTTCGTGTACGATAAATTTACCTTCGTCTGCATAGCGACCATAGACAAACGGCAAGGTTTGAGTCGGGTCGAGATTATCGGTAATGCCGCTGACAACCGACCATGTGCCTAATACCGCATTCAGTTTGCTTTCGTCATCTAAGTTGGCACAACGTGCGGTGGAAACTACATCAAATAAACCGCCGACCACCGGCGTTCCTACCGCTAAGCCGGTTAGTTCGGTCACGCTTCGGTAACATAGCCGGCAATCTGATTCGGTTTAATCACAGGCGGTAGCTTTTCTAAAATATTTTGCAAACCGAGTAAATCAGCTAATGTTTGGTCGTATTCGCCGGTTGCCATATTGTAGAGATTGCTTTCGGAAATATTGGTTTCTTCGGCAAATAATTCGCCGGTTAAACAGAAACGTAAATAGTCGTGCGACATCAGGACCGAGCCAATTTGTGCATAACGTTCCGGCTCATTGTCTTGTACCCAACGCAAAATCGAAACAGGATGTCCGGTCCATAACGTCTGGCGGGTAATCGGATAAAGTTTTTCCGGAATACCGTCCGCCTGCCACTGTCTCACAATTGAAAGCGAACGTTGATCGGAAGACAAAATCGCTCTGCCAAGCGGTTGGTTTTGCTGATCAAGTAAAAACGCACCTTTGCCTTGTGCTGAAATGCCCACCCCTTTGATAGCAGTCGGATTTACTCCGCTTTTTGCAATGGTTTGACGTACTACCTCGGCACACACTTGCCAAAGTTGTTGCATATCTCGTTCGGCATAACCCGCCTGTTCGCTGATAACCGCCACATTCTCACGATGAATGCCGTGCAACTCGCCAGTTTGATCAAAAAGTGCGGCTTTGACAAAAGTACCAGCCGCAGTCTATGCCTAGGTAGTAGTTCATAATGTTATCCTTATTGTTTAAATTAAATTTCACCGGAATAAGTAGTCTTAAGTTTGGCTTGTTTTTAAAGAACGGCTATTCTCTAAAGAAAATACGTTTTAACTGACCTGTAGAAACCTTGCCGCGTCTTACTTGGTCAAAGAATACTGCAAGGATAATAACAATACCAATAATTAAACGTTGTAGATAAGATGTTACATTTAATAGTGTTAGACCGTTTTGCAATACTCCCATAATTAGTGCGCCGATTGATGTTCCAATGACAGAACCGAATCCGCCAATTAGGCTCGTACCGCCAATAACTGTTGCCGCAATGGCGTCTAATTCATATCCCGTACCGGCTATAGGTTGTGCCGCATTAAGCCGTCCGACTAAAATAACCGCACCTATTGCCGCTAACGCGCCATTAATAACATACGTTTTCACTTCAAGTTTATCGACATTTACACCCGATAAACGAACCGCTTCTCGATTTCCACCTAAAGCATAAATCTGACGACCAAAAATAGTTTGCGTCAGCACATAAAAACTCACTAAAACGACTAAAATAGCGATAATTACAGGAATCGGAATAGAAAAAGACTCTGAAACGGGAATACGTCCGTTACCAAAAAATCGTAAAGCATCAGGGAAATTGTAGATGGTTTTCCCGTCCGATAAGGTTAAAGCCAATCCTCTGGCAATCCCCATCATTCCAAGGGTCGCAATAAATGATGTGACTTTACCATATACAATAATAATGCCATTTACATACCCACATAGCGCACCGACCAAAATACTCCCTAATATGGAAAGTAAAACTACGCCTAATATGGTTATATCCGAAGCGTTCTCTCCCAACCACTTAACCCCTGCATGAGTAAACAACCCCAAGCAAACGGCACTTAGTGCCACAATAGAACCGACGGAAAGATCGATTCCTCCTGTCAGAATAACGTAGGTCATACCTACTGCAATAATACAAATGACAGAAACTTGTAATAAAATATTCAAAATATTATTGGTAGATAAAAATGCATCCGAAGCAAATGACATTCCAATAATCATTACAATCAGCGCAATACCAATCCCTAATTTTGAAAAAATTGATTTTAAATTATCCATTCTTTACCTCACACACCAATCATAGCTTTCATTAAGTTCTCTTCCGTAATTTGAGAACGTTCTTTCACTTCTTCTACAATTTCACCATTTCGCATAACCATCACTCTGTCTGACATTGTGATTAACTCCGGCAAATCCGACGATACCATAATGATAGTACCTCCATTATCGGTAAACTCTCGCATAAGATCATAGATTTCTGACTTTGCTCCCACATCAATGCCTCGTGTAGGCTCATCAAAAAACAGAATATCGACTCCACTTTCTAACCAACGCGCAATCACCACTTTTTGCTGGTTTCCTCCCGAAAGTGTTCTTGTATTTTGTTCACTATTGTTTGATACAATCCTCAAACGGTTCCGCTGGTTTTCCGCCACATTTTTTTCTTTTGTCTGATCTAATTTCAATCCCGTCCAAAAACGGCTTAAAATAGGTAAGGTAATATTTTTGCGAATACTTTGATCTAGTACCAATCCCTGTAGTTTTCGATCTTCTGTAATAAAACCGATATTATGTTTGACCGCTTGTTCGGGAGAATGAATAAAGACTTCGATTCCATCAATAAAAATGCTTCCTTGTGCCTCATCCGCCCCATAAATTGCTCTTAATAATTCGGTACGTCCTGCTCCGACCAAACCGGCAAAACCTAATATTTCTCCTTTATATACTTTAAAAGAGGTCGGTTTAACATTTTTATTGGTTATATTTTCAATACGCAACTTTTCTTGAGTAAACGTAACCTCTCGTTGATAATGGCTTAAATTAATTTCTCGACCGACCATTAGCTTAACGATTTCTTCTACGGAAGTATCTTTATATGGCATGGTACCTGTAATGCTACCATCTCGTAATACGGTGACTTTATCCGAAATATACTGAAATTCTTCTAAGCGATGTGAAATATAAATCATCGCGACACCCTTTTCTTTTAATTGATGAATGATTCTAAAAAGGGTTTCGGTATTTTTACGAGAAATAGAAGAAGTAGGTTCATCAAAAATTAATACTTTATATTCACTAAATATAGCTTTAGCAATTTCAACCATTTGCTGTTGAGCAATTGAAAGATCTGAAACCAAATCATCCGGTTTTATATCAAGCTCTAATTCATTAATAATCTTTTGGGTTTTCTCCCGCATAGTCTGCCAATCCATACGGTTTCCGAAAGTCGAATGTTCTTTACCTAAAAAGATATTTTCTAATACGGTGAGCTGAGGGACTAACATTAACTCTTGATGAATAAACCCAATCCCATATTTTTGTCCGTCTTTCACATTACGAGGCGCATAGATTTTGCCGTGAAAAGACATTTCACCACTATCCGCATCATAAATACCGGCAATGATCTTACATAAAGTCGATTTTCCCGCCCCATTTTCACCAATTAAACAATGAACCTCTCCAGCATATATATCTAGATCAATCTTATCTAACACAGTGACACCATAGAAACTTTTACTAATGTTTCTAAGAGATAAAATAGGTAAATCATCCGACATAATGGTTATCCTCTTAGCAAATTTTATATTAACGATAATATAAAAATAGGAATTAAACCGTGAGTAACATCACATAATCCAAACTCTATAGCGAAATTTTTTATTTAAGGAATTACTTATTTCTTTCTAAATTTTGCGAGCCATATCACTGTTTTCAAATTAATTTTCTTTTAGGATTATGATTAGTTATCTGACCATAAACCCAATGGAGTTAATTATGAAAGCTAGATTATTCAAAACAACGCTTATCGCAAGTGCATTAGCGATTTCAACTTCTCTTTTTGCCGCGGAAAAACCTCAAATTGCTTTACTGATGAAAACATTAAGTAACGAATATTTCATTTCTATGCAAAAAGGGGCTGAAGAAACAGCTAAAAAATTGAATGTAGATTTAACAATTCAAGTTGCGGAAAAAGAGGATTCTACGGAGCAACTTGTCGGTTTAGTTGAAAATATGATTGCGAAAAAAGTTGATGCAATTATCGTTACCCCAAATGACTCTATTGCTTTCATTCCGGCTTTCCAAAAAGCAGATAAAGCAGGTATTCCTATTATTGACTTAGACGTACGCCTTGATGCGGAAGCGACTAAAAAAGCAGGCTTAAAATTTAACTATGTCGGAGTTGATAATTTCAACGGCGGTTACTTAGAAGCTAAAAATCTTGCCGAAGCTATCGGCAAAAAAGGTAACGTAGCTATGCTTGAAGGAATACCCGGTGTAGATAATGGTGAACAACGTAAAGCCGGCGCATTAAAAGCATTCTCAGAATATCCGGATATTAAAATTGTTGCTTCTCAATCTGCGAATTGGGAAACAGAACAAGCCTTAAACGTCACAACCAATATTTTAACGGCTAATCCAAACATTCAAGGTATTTTCGCGCAAATGATAATATGGCTATAGGTGCTGTCACTGCGGTTGAAAATGCCGGTTTAGCCGGAAAAGTCCTAGTAACCGGCTATGACGGTATTCCACTTGCGATTGAATACGTCAAACAAGGTAAAATGCAAAATACTATCGACCAATTACCGAAAAAACAAGTCGCTGTAGCGATTGAATATGCAATCAAAAAAATTAATAAACAAGAAATCCCTGAAGTTTACTACATTGACCCTGTAGTTGTTGATCAAGCCGAAGCGAAGAAAAATTATTAATACCTAAATTGTAAATTCAACTTTATAACCAGTCCTATTTTAGTTGTAGGACTGGTTATTTTTTACCTAACCAGTTGACATAATAACGTTAAACTACTTCGCTAACGCATCAATTTGTTTGATAAGACTGTCGCCATTTTTTTCAATAAAGGCTTTGCGAGTTTCGCCTTCAACCGCCGCTTTAAACGGAGCAGTATCCAGTTTTTCGACAAATTCTACACCGGCTTTTTTCATTTTCTCGATAATGCCTTGTTCATTATCTAAATTGAGTTGGCGTTGGTATTTGCCCGCTTCGAGGGCGCTTCGCTAAGTGCTTTTTGTTGCTCCGCCGGCAGTGCATCGAATTTGGCTTTGTTCATCACCACAATCAGCGGTGTATAGCCGTGATTGGTCGGGCTGAAATATTTTTGCACTTCATATAGTTTTGCTGACCATACAATACCAATAGGGTGTTCTTGCGCATCTACCGCTTTGGTTTCTAATGCGGTATAAAGCTCGGAAAGCGGCATCGGCACCGGATTTGCGCCTAAAATCGAAAATGCTTTGATATACATCGGGTTTTGGTTGGTGCGAACTTTCAAACCTTTAATATCTTCCGGTTTGGCCACCGGATGTTTGGAGTTGGTAAAGCCACGGAAGCCCACTTCCCAGAACGCTAAACCTTTTAAGCCGTGTGCTTCGAGTTTTGCCAACAGTGTTTGTCCGATTTCGCCGTCTAACACTTGGTAGGCGTGGTCGCGATCTTTAAAAATAAACGGAATATCAATCACGTTTAATTCGGAGGCAAGCCCTGTGAAGTTTGAGGAGCTGGACATCGCTAAATCAATCGTACCGCCACGTACACCGCTAATTGCCGTTTGCGCATTACCGAGCGTGCTATCGGGGAATAAGCTCAGTTTTAATCCTTTATTGGATTTTTGTTGTAATAACTCGTTAAATTTTTTGGCGGCAATATGTTGGCTGTCGGAACGTGGTGCTTCATAGCCGAAACGGAAAGTGGTCTCCGCCGCCTGAACGCCGCTAAATAAAGAGAAACTCGCAACCAATGTCGCAAGTGCTTTAAGATTAAAACATTTCATAACGTTCTCCAAAAAGGTACTAAGCAGTTTCCTATACACCCTCTCCCCTTGAGGGAGAGAAGAACAAGCGGTCTGATTTACAAAAAATTTTGTAAATCAAACCGCTTGTCATGGCTTATTTAGCTAGGGCATCTACTTTTTCGACTAATTCTTTGCCGTGTTTTTCGATAAAGTCTTTACGAACTTCCGCTTCAATTGCCGCTTTAAACGGTGCGTTATCTACTTGTTCGATCACTTCTACACCGGCTTTGCGAAGTTTTTCGATAATGTCTTTTTCGTTTTTCACGTTGAGATCACGCTGGAATTGACCCGCTTCTTTTGTTGCGTCTAACACCGCTTTTTGCAATTCCGGTGTTAAGCCGTCAAATTTAGCTTTGTTCATCACGACGATTAATGGTGTGTAGCCGTGGTTGGTTAAGCTTAAATGTTTTTGCACTTCATATAATTTTGCCGACCAGAAAATACCGATTGGATGTTCTTGTGCATCCACCGCACGGGTTTCAAGTGCGGTATAAAGTTCGGAAAGCGGCATCGGTACCGGGTTGCCGCCCAATAAGCTGAATGCTTTAATGTACATTGGGTTTTGGTTGGTGCGAACTTTTAAGCCTTTGATGTCTTCAGGTTTATTAACTGCGTGTTTTGAGTTAGAGAAGGCACGGAAGCCGACATCCCAGAATGCTAAGCCTTTTAAGCCTTGTTTTTCAAGGTCTTGTAATAAACCTTGACCGATTTCACCGTCTAACACTTTGTAAACGTGTTCACGATCTTTAAAGATAAACGGGATATCAATCACGTTTAATTTCGGTTCTAGACCGGTGAAGTTCGGTGAACCTGACATTTCAATATCAATCGTACCGCCACGCACACCGCTGATCATAGTTTGTGCGTTACCTAATGTGCTGTCCGGGAACAATTTAAGTTTAATTTCCCCTTTGGTTTTGTCTTTCAATAATTCATCAAATTTTTTCGCCGCAACGTGTTGGCTGTCGGAACGTGGTGCTTCATAACCGAAGCGAAGCGAAATTTCCGCATTTGCTACACCTGAAAATGCCACTGCACTGGCAACGAAAGCTGATAAAGTTTTTAGATTAAAAAATTTCATAGGGGTCTCCTAAGTAGGTTGGGAATTTGTTGTCTAGTTCCCCTCTTTAGTAAAGAGGGGTTAGGGGAGATTTGTACAATATTGAAGAGCCTAAAAATCTCCCCCCAGCCCCCTCTTTACCAAAGAGGGGGAGCTAATTTTTTACTGCATCCAGCTTAACGGTACTAAAATTAAATCCGGTACGAATACGAAGAGCAGTAATAAACCAATCATCATAAATAGGTACGGCATAATGCCTTTTGCCGCTTGGTCAAACGGTAGTTTTGACACGCCGGTAATTACGTTTAATACATTACCGACCGGTGGAGTAATTAAGCCGATTGAGGTGTTAAGAATAAATAACACACCGAAGTAAACCGGGTCGATTCCCGCTTCTTCAATTAACGGCATTAACACCGGGGTTAAGATTAAAACGGTTGGAGTTAAATCCATCACCATACCGATCACGAATACCGCTAACATCACCACTAATAATAACGTTGTCGGGCTTTCGATTAACGGCTCAAGCAATTCGGTTAACATAGTCGGTAATTCCGCCACGGTAATTAACCAGCCGGTTACGTTTGCCGCGCGACTAAGAACATTACCACTGCAGTGGTTTTGGCCGCTAAAATCACTTTGTAGAGGTCTTTGAATTTCAATTCACGATAAACGAATAGTGAAACCACTAACGCATAGAAAGTTGCTACCGCACCGGCTTCGGTTGGGGTGAACATACCTGAACGGAAACCACCGATAATAATCACCGGCAACATTAACGCCCAAATACTGTTTTTAAATGAAATACAAAGTTCTTGTTTAGTCGCCTTTGAGAAGGTCATTAAATCAAGGCGTTTGGCTTGCCACCACCAGAGTGCGGCTAAACAGATCCCCATCATAATGCCGGGGAAAATCCCCGCTAAGAATAATTTTGTGATGGATACACCACTTGCAACGCCGAATACGATAAACGGAATACTTGGCGGAATAATCGGTGCGATAATACCTGCGGTACCGATTAAACCGGCTGAGCGGTCAATCGGGTAGCCGGTCGTTTTCATCATCGGTAATAACATTGCCGCCACAGCCGCAGTGTCCGCTACTGCCGAACCGGAAAGGCTCGCCATAATCATCGCGGCAAGAATCGCTACAAAACCTAAACCACCGCGTTTATGACCGACTAATTTCATCGGTAAGTCGATAATACGTTTAGAAAGTCCGCCTTCATTCATTATTTCACCAGCGAGAATAAAGAACGGAATCGCCATGAGCGAAAAGCTATCTGCACCGCTAACAATTTGTTGGGCAAGAATTTGTGCATCAAATAAATCTAAGTGAAGCATTAATGCTACGCCACAAATCAATAAAGCAAACGCAACCGGAATCCCTAAAATAATTGCACCAAGTAATACCGAAAGGAAAATTACGACAGTCATTGTGCTTCTCCTTTAACTAAAGCGGTCACATTTGTCACCATTCTTGCAATAATCAAAATACCGATTAACACACCTGAAACCACACTTGCAAGGAAAGTAATACCTTGTGGTAAACCTGAGATAGGTGCAAGATTTCCAAGATTGAGTTGGAATTGAATCCAACTACCATCAACGATGAGGTAGCAACAGAATAACATTGCCGCATCGGTAAACAATTTTAAAACATTACGTGCAATAGGAGAGAGTTTCTCAGTTAACACGGTAACACTAACGTGTTGATTTTCACTAAATGCCAATACTGCCCCTAAAAAGGCAAGCCATACAAACATATAGCGAGAAACTTCTTCTGTTACATTAATACTGCTGTTAAAGCCATAACGCAGTACCACATTAAGGAAAACTAAAATTGACATTGCCGATAAAATAATCACGGCAAAGGCTTCAATAGCTTTTCCAACGAATTGAGCGATGGGTTTCATCTGTTGCTCCTTGAGTTTGTAAAAATCTAGAATTTTTTTACTACTTGTAAGATCCCCCTCTTTAGTAAAGAGGGGTTAGGGAGATTTGTACGATATTGAAGTGTCTAAAAAATCTCCCCCAGCCCCTCTTTTTCAAAGAGGGGAGCGTTTTACTTAATTTCAGACATTGCAATTTTTACTACTATTTTGCGGATTTTCTCCGTACCGTTAAAAATCGCTGTTCTATGGCAATCTTCCGGGAAAAACACGGCAAAATTACCAACTCCACAGGTAAAAATTTGCTCATTTTCGACCGTTTGATAATACTGAATATCTCGTTCCGGTAGATAAGCAGTGTGAATCGGATTCTTACCACTATCTACTGCAAATGCCATTTTCTCTTTACCTTTGTGAAGATATTGCACATCTAAGTAATTACGGTGAACTTCGGGTTGGAATGCTGAAATGTCTTTGGTTTCCAAATCCAATACTTGGACATAAATATCTCTGCCTTTCAGCTCGTAAACTCCGGCTTCCATCGCATCAAAATCGGTGTTTTTTAAATAATGCAATGCGTATTGAATCGCTTCAGGATATTGTTTTGGGTTGTAGTTTGAAATGTGTCCGAAAAACATCGTTTGTTCCTCGTAAAATGTTTAAAGAATTTGACCGCTTGTATTAGTTCCTCTCTCCCGCAAGGGGAGAGAGTTATGTCATTTACAACGATTTCAATTTCGCCCATACGGTTTCATCCACCGGAATACCGTTTGCGATGTTATCGGCAAGAATGGTGGTGAACTCGTGTCCCGGTAAACGTACCGGTACATTCGGATCTGCCGGTTCGGCGGTTTTTACATAATCCATAATGCGGTTAAGTTTTTCGTCTTTGGTTTTACCGTCGATTAAACGATCCACTTCAATCGCAATGAATACTTGTGAAACACAATATTCGTCATCTTTATCTTCGGTTACCGCCGCAGTAGATTCACCGTTAGAAAGTAAGGTTGCAATCATATCTAACACGATTGATAGGCCAGAACCTTTCCAGAAGCCCATTGGCATTAAACGGCGGTTTTTCTCAACGGTTGCTGGATCACGGGTCGGATTACCGTCATCATCAAAACCAGCATCAACAAAAGTCTGACGGCCTTGTAAGCGATGAACTTCCAACATACCGTAGGAATACATTGAGCAAGACATATCCACCATTGTGATTGGCGTGGTCGGTACGGCAACAATTAACGGGTTAGTACCGACACGGCATTCTTTTGCCCCCAAGGCGGCATTACCGCTAACGCATTGGTCCAGCAGATACCGATATAGCCTTTTTCCGCCGCTTGCCAGCCATAAGAACCGCCACGCATCCAGTGGTTTGCATTACGCAACGCCACCACTCCGATACCATTTTGTGAAGCGAGTTCCATCGCTCTATCCATCATTTTTTTCGCAGTGAGGTTACCAATGGCTTGATGAGCATCCCATTGCTCGATTGCACCCAATGAAAGCACTTTAGTCGGAACAGCTTCCGGTACAATATCACCGTTTTCCAACTGCTGAATAAAACGTGGGAAGCGGTTTACCCCGTGTGAATACGCACCCGCCTGAGTGGTATCGGCAAATACGGTTGCACATTCTTCGGCAATTTCTTCACGTACGTTACGAGCCAATAAAACACGTTTAAATTCAGCTTTTAAATCTTGATAAGAAACTCTCATTGGACACCTCTAATTTATGTCGTTTCAAATAGTAAAATGGTGTTTCATAAGTTACGCTTCGCCACTAAGGAAGTCAATTAAATGAGAAAAATAAAAGTTCTTTATAATCAAGCAGTTATAAAATTTTTTGTCAATTTGTGACAGAGATCTCACTTTCCAAAGTCAATTTTTTGGGCTAAATTAAGTACAAAGCAAACGTTTTCGCAATGACAAGTAAAAAGGATAAATAATGAAAAAAGTATATGTAACTCATGGTTATACGGCGAATCCGAGCCGAAATTGGTTTCCGTGGTTAAAACAAGCATTGGAAAAATTGGGGGTTGAGTGTGAGTGTTTGGCAATGCCGGATGCCAATAACCCGAATCCGCAAGCGTGGTTGGAACATCATAAAAATACACTGAAATTAAATGAAGAGACTGTGTTGATCGGGCATAGCTTGGGCTGTATTGCGTTACTGAATTATCTGGCGGCGACACAACAAAAAGTGAATACCGCAATTTTTGTTTCCGGCTTTTATGAAAAATTGCCGACTTTGCCGGAGCTGGATTCATTTGCAACTTTTTACGCAAATCAGACCGCTTGTTTGCCGACAAAATCTTATGTGATTTCTGCCTTAGATGATGAGATTGTGCCACATTTATTTAGCGATAGGTTGGCACAATATTTACAGGCGGACTATATTCGTTTGGCACAGGGTGGACATTTTATTGACCGACAAGGTGTAACCGAGCTACCTGTTTTATTAGATTTACTCAAAAAGGTGTTAATCCTTAAAGCGTAAGCGGTCAAATTTTTCTTATTCTTTACCAGATAAAAATGACCTTCTCAATTGAGAAGGTCAATCATTTGATTAATTAAAAACTTGCCATTCGCCGTTTACCGCACAACCAATTACCTCAAAACGGTTGGTAAAAACGGTCAGATTCGCAATTTTGCCCACTTCAATCGAACCTAAGCGATCCTCAACACCAATCGCTTTCGCCGGATAGTAATTACACATTCTCAGCGTTTCATCTAACGGAATCCCCACTTCCTGTACCGCATTTTTAACCGATTCGATCATCGTAATTGATGCACCGCCTAAAGTGCCGTTAACGTCATAGCATTTACCGTCACGCACATACACCGTGGTACCGACAAAATCAAATTGTTCGATATCCGCACCTGCCGCGCGGTAGCATCGGTGACGATACAAAGCTTGTCACCTTTAGCTCGTTTGGCGATTTTGACATTACCAAATTCTACATGTAAACCGTCCACGATAATACCGGTATAAACCTCATCGCTGTCTAACACAGCGCCGACAACGCCCATTGCACGTCCGGAACTGATCGGCGACATCGCATTGTGTAAATGGGTAGCAAAGGTTGCACCGTTAGCAAACGCTTGTTTTGCCACTTCATAAGTCGCGTTCGAATGCCCAACCGACACAATAATGCCGCTTTTCACAAAATCGGGAATCGCTTTTGCGGTCGGGTTTTCCGCCGCTAAGGTAATTTTGGTGATCACATCAGCGTTATCACATAAAAACTGCGCATTTCAGGGCTGATTTCACGCACATATTCAGCACGGTGTACGCCTTTTTTCTCAAGGCTGAGATAAGGGCCTTCCAAATGCAAGCCGAGCGCTTGGTTTTGATATTTCTGCAAATAATCACGCATCGCCGCGACTACTTGCTTCATCCCCTCATCAGGTGCAGTAATAAAGGTCGGCAAATAACTTGTCGTGCCGGAACGTAAATTGGTTTGTCGCATAATTTCAAAAGTGTGAACTGTTGGTTCACTGTTTACCATTACGCCGCCACAGCCATTTAGCTGTAAATCAATAAAACCGGCGGTGAGATTATGCCCTTTTAAATCAATACGTTGGATATCGTCCGCTAATTGTTCTTCGCGTACAATCGCTTGAATTTTGTCATCTTCAATAATAACTGCGTGCCCATATAACACATCTTTAGCGGTATAAATTACACTGTTGGTGAAAGCATATTTCATTCTTGTTCTCCAAAGGAAAAGGTCTGTTAATAGTGTAACAGACCTTAAAACTTACAACACGCTTTGAATTGCATTGGCTTCTAATTGGGTGAAATATTTCACGGTTTTGACTTTGAGTTCTTGAGTTGCCGGTTCGTCACACACCACAATACCTCGTTCATGCAGTTGCAAAGCACTGACCGTCCACATATGGTTTACCGCTCCTTCAACGCAAGCCTGTAATGCCAACGCTTTATTATGGCCAGTAATCAGTAACATCAATTCTTCCGCATCAAGTAATGTCGCCACCCCAATGGTTAACGCATATTTCGGTACTTTGGTAACATCATTGTCAAAAAAGCGAGAATTTGCGATCAAAGTATCTTCAGTAAGAGTTTTAATCCGAGTACGTGAACGTAAAGAAGAAGCCGGTTCGTTAAACGCAATATGACCATCCACACCGACACCGCCCATAAACAGGTGAATTTTGCCGTACGACTGAATTTTCTCTTCATAACGGCGACATTCCTCATCATGATCCTCGGTATTGCCGTCCAAAATATTGATATTTTGCGGTTGAATATCGATATTGTCAAAGAAGTTACGGTGCATAAAAGTATGGTAACTTTGCGGATGTTTCTTAGGTAAGCCGACATATTCATCCATATTAAACGTAACTACATATTTAAAGCTCACTTCACCGGCCTGGTATAAACGAATCAATTCCTGATAGGTTTGTAGTGGCGTACTGCCGGTCGGCAAACCTAATACAAAAGGGCGATCCGCAGTCGGTTTAAATTGATTGATGCGTTCAACAATATGACGAGCGGCCCAGCGACTTACTTGCTCACTCGTTTGTAAAGGGATAAGACGCATAATATTTCCTCATTATTATTGTTATATGTGTACAACAAGCGGTCAAATTTTATAAAAATCTTGCATAAAGTGCTTTTGCCACTTCAAGTTGTTTGTCGGTTGCTTTAGCGGTCATCGGTTCACGGCAATAACCGGCTTCTACACCTTGTAATTTAAGTAATTCTTTAATGGTGAGATATAAACCGTTCGCTAAAATGCCTTCAATCAAATCATTGGTCACGTGTTGTACCGCTAACGCTTCCGCCAATTTACCTTGTTTGGTCAATTCAAAAATTTGACGAGCGCGCGGTGCGTTCACGTTAAAGGTCGAACCGATTGCACCGTCCACACCTAGTGCCACCGCTGGTAACATCATTTCATCAAAGCCCGCCCAAATTAAATGGTTCGGATAGGCTTTTTTCAAGCGTTCTAATAAATAGAAATCGCCGGCGGTAAATTTCACCCCTAAAATTTTCGGATTTTTATACAATTCGCCGAACTGCTCTACACCGATATTCACACCGGTTAAGAACGGAATCGAATAGACGATCATATTGTTGCCGGTTTCCGCAATAATAGTGTCGTAATAATGTTTAATTTCAGCAAAACTAAATTTGTAATAGAACGGTGTCACCGCTGATAAACAATCATAGCCTAATTCGGTGGCATATTTACCTAATTCAACCGCTTCCTGTAAATTGACACTTCCCACTTGTGCAATCAATGCAATTTGATCTTTCGCTTCGTCTTTTGCGATACGGAAAATTTCCTTTTTCTCTGCGGTAGAAAGCATAAAGTTTTCGCCAGTTGAACCACCGACATATAACCCATCTACTTTCATTTTGTCGATATTATGACGAATAATTTGGCGTAAACCTTGCTCATTAATTGAGCCGTCCTCGTTGAATGCCACGAGTAATGCACTAAAAATACCGGTTAAATTTTTCATATTATGTTCCTTAAATTTAATTAAAAATGTTGTTCCGCCCATGCTTTTGCACCGATTAAACCAGCATCGCCACCATATTTCGCGCCTTCCAATTCACAATGATAGAAATGTGGCATTTCGGCTAAGTATTTTTGCACGAGTGGCAAATACCCTTCTGCCAAGCCGACACTGCCGCCGATCACCACTTTTTGCGTATCCAAACCAATGGTTAAATCCGCCACTAAATTGGCGATCGCTTTTGCAGATTTTTCGACTAATTCGACCGCTTGTACTTTGCTCGCTCGGAATTGCTCAAACACTTGTTTCGGGGTACAGGGTTCCGTCCATTGGCCTGAAACCGCTTCGATAGCTCGTCCAGAAGCAACCGCTTCCACACAGCCTCGGCGACCACAGCCACAAATTGGTCCGTTCGGATCCGCTAAAGTATGTCCGATATGCCCTGCTACGCCATTCGGTTGGGTTAGCAATTTGCCGTTTTGGATAATGCCGCCACCGACACCGGTTGAAACGGTAATGAACACAAAATTTTCGACCGCTTGTTTATCTTGATGTTGATATTCGGCACAAGCCCGCTTGCACGTCATTGAGTAAGAAAATCGGTTTGTCAGTATGACTTGCAATACTTTCTTGCAACGGAAAGAAGGCTAATCCACCTAAATTTTTTGGGTTTAATGCGGTTAAAATACCGTTATTGATAATGCCGGTTGAAGCTACTGAAACTGCATCAAACTGTCCTTGGTACTGTTGCAAAATGTCCGCCAAAGTGTGGTGCATCGCTTCCGCCGCATCTTGTTGTGGCGTGCTGATTTGTCGGCGTTGGGAGATCACACCGTTTTCGACTAATGCCGAGGCAATCTTAGTACCGCCAATATCTAATGCTAAACAACGCATACATTCCCCTTAGACTTTTGCGCTTTTATTTCATCAGCAAACCAGCTGACAATATGCTCCAAACGCGTTAATGCCGAACCAACCGTAACACAATCCGCACCGATCTCAATCGCGGTTTTAGCCAGTTGAGGGGAGTTATAACGCCCTTCCGCCATCACAAAACAACCTGCCGCTTTTAAGTCTTTAACTAACTGATAATCCGGTTCATTCGGTACTTCGCCACCGGTATAACCCGACATCGTACTTCCGACAATATCAAAACCGAGTTGCTGGCAGTATAAACCCTCTGCCAAGGTCGAACAGTCCGCCATTGCCAAACAACCTAATTCGTGAATCCGTTTCAACGCCGCTTCAATCGTGACCGGTCGTACCCGATCCGTGCCGTCCACCGCAATAATATCCGCACCAGTCGCGCTAAATC
Source organism: Actinobacillus arthritidis (assembly GCF_029774155.1). Lineage (NCBI taxonomy): Bacteria > Pseudomonadati > Pseudomonadota > Gammaproteobacteria > Pasteurellales > Pasteurellaceae > Actinobacillus > Actinobacillus arthritidis. The sequence continues at coordinate 1,790,171 of NZ_CP103833.1, forward strand.
TTCAATATCTTGTAAAAATGGGGTGATGCGTACCGGGCTATCCGATAAATCACGTTTGACAATCGCAATGATCGGTGCTTTTACTGTCGGACGCGTTGCTTTTAAATTATCTACCCCTTCAATACGTAACCCTGCTTGCGCCTCCGATAATTGAGGCTTGTGCCATTGCGGCGACAATCTCCGGCTTGTCCATCGGACCGTCATCAACCGGCTGACACGAAGCAATCAAACCATTTTGAATCGTATTCAATACTTCTGTATGAGATAATTTTGACATATAAACTCCTTGAGTCTGTTATGCTTTCCGACACATATTACACATACGCCTCTAATAAGCGACGCAAGATCGCGTAACCCTGTAAATTGAAGTGCAAACCGTCCGTCGTAAATGTCGCATTGAGATTTCCCTCTGAATCCGCAAATGCATCAAAGGTTTTAACAAAAGTTAGATTTGCCGGACAATGTTCGCTGAGATAGGCATTAAGTCGCTGAATTTGGCTGTTCGTAACCGTATTTATATGGCGAACTGGCGTAGCTTCTAGCAAGAAATAATGGGTATTTGGCATTGCAAGCGGTTGAATTTTTTCAATTATTTGCAATAACCAATGCAAGACTTGGGCAGGAGAATAGTCAGGCTCTTTCACAATATCGTTTACGCCTAAGAACAAGAAAACCTTTTGCCCTAATGAAGTAATACGCTGAGGTTTCGCTATCACATCCAAGTATTGGCGGGTACTCACGCCAGAAATGCCTAAATTTGCTACTGATTTACCATTAAAAGTAATTTCATTTTGCCAATCATTCCACATATCGAACAAAGAATGACCTAACAAACTGACTTCCACAATACGTTGAAATTCTTGGCTTTTAGCTTGATAACGTAGGAAAATATCCTCATCTGATAACATTTCTCCAAACCTCGCACCACTTATGAATAAACACACCATTTATTATAAACTTAATGGCGTAATTTTCATTTATAATGTTCAAAATATGTGAAGTACTTCTCATTAATTTTGTTATCCAGCAGAAAAACAATTCAATAAAAATGAAATAAAATGGCTAACAAATGGTAATTTTCCAACTATTTTTCGTAGATTTTGCTACAATTCTTTTATTTAATGATAATTAAACCCGTTATAAAGCACAGAGAAGAGATATGACAGTAAGCACCTTTAACCGCTCTTGGGCAAAAGTGATTGTGAACGCCTTATTAGGTTATGGCGTAAAACATTTTTGTATTGCACCGGGATCACGTTCCACCCCATTGACACTTGAAGCAATCCAACTACAGCAAAGCCAATTAGCTCAATGTCATAGCCACTTTGACGAACGCGGATTAGGCTTCTTTGCCCTCGGGATTGCCAAGTCAACTAATGATCCTGTCGCTATTATCGTGACATCAGGAACCGCAGTTGCTAATCTTTATCCGGCAGTTATTGAGGCAAGTCTTACTCACCATAAACTTATTGTTCTGTCTGCAGACCGACCGCCGGAATTAATCGGTTGTGGTGCAAATCAAGCGATTCAACAACCAGGAATTTTTGCGAATTATCCGGTGGCAAGCGTTAACTTACCAAAACCGGCAGAGCATTATAATGCGGCTTGGCTAGCCGCAACGATTGAACAGGCTTGTGTCACCCAAAACCAACAAGGTGGTGTGGTACATATCAACGCACCTTTCGCAGAACCGTTATATGAAGCAGATGAAAATGCTATTAGTACGCACCCTTGGCTGAAACCACTTCAAAGTTGGTTAATCAATCCACAAACCAAATGGATCAATAGCCAAACGATTCAAAGCGAAGTATCAATGCACGAAAATTGGGATTATTGGCGTACCAAACGTGGCGTGATTGTGGTGGGTAAATTACCGGTTGAACAAGGTATCGGCATTAAAGCATGGGCGGAAACGCTCGGTTGGTGCTTACTTACTGATGTGCAATCTTGTGTAGATGCGAGTTTACCATACGCAGATATTTGGTTGTCGAACAATACGGTTCACCAACGCTTATTACAAGCGGATATCGTGATTCAATTCGGTAGCCAAATTGTCAGCAAGCGAGTCAACAAATTCCTTGAAGCCTTCAAAGGTGAATTTTGGCAAGTTGATGAATATAGCGATTATTTAAATCCGTTCGCACATCATCAAACACGCTTTATCGCCAAAGCACATCATTTCTTACGTGTGCATCCGCCACTTCGCCAAAAACCGTGGCTATTAGAACCATTGGCGCTTTCACAATTCTGTGCCGGTTTTATTGAACAACAGGTAGGTGGTAGCTTAAATGAAGCATCATTGGCACACCATATTGAAGAAGTATTGGCGACTAACGGTAATTTGTTTATCGGCAATAGTTTATTTGTGCGTTTAGTCGATGCTCTATGCAAATTGCCAGAGGGTTATCCTGTTTATACCAATCGTGGTGCTAGCGGTATTGACGGTTTAATTGCAACCATGGCAGGTGTCGCACAAGGTAGCGGTCAACCGACCGTAGGTGTCATTGGCGATATTTCCGCTCTACACGATTTGAACTCGGTTGCATTACTCAACAAAATCAATCACCCTTGCATTTTATTCGTGATTAACAATAGCGGTGGTGCGATTTTCGATATGCTACCGGTCGAAGCAAAAGCGAAAGAACAATTCTATCGTTTAGCACATAACTATGAATTTGCCCCGATTGCAACAATGTTCGGCATTGAATATATCCGTCCATTTACTTGGGCTGATTTAAAAGCCAAACTAAAACTTGCTTACGGACGTAAAGGCGTGACTATCGTTGAAATTAAGGTAAATGATCAGGACGGTAGTAACCTGTATAAATCATTAATCAAACAAATCTCTCAAGCGGAAATTGCCTAATGCTCCATGCAACATGGCACAGTGAAACGGGTACACCGGTAGTTTTTCTGCACGGTTTACTCGGTTCACAACAAGATTGGCAAGCGGTATTAGACCGCTTGCAAAATTTTCCGGAAATTCGACCGCTGACCATAGATCTCCCCTTACACGGTGCAAGCGAACATATCGCCTGCCATGGTTTTACTCACGCTAGAGAGCTCATTCATCAAACTATCCTACATTATATTGGCAATCAGGCTTTTTATTTGATCGGCTATTCGTTAGGTGGACGTTTAGCTTTGGACTATACACTCAATGCCCATAATCCTCATCTCAAACATACCATTCTTGAAGGGGCAAATATCGGTTTAGCAACGGATACGGAACGCCAAACTCGTTGGCAAAATGATCAGCAATGGGCGGAACGTTTCCGCCAAGAGCCTATGACAACCGTGTTAAATGATTGGTATCAACAAGCGGTTTTTGCCAATTTAGACCTACACCAGCGGTCAAATTTGATCCAAAAACGGCAAAATAACCATGGGATAGCCATTGCAACAATGCTTGAAGCAACCAGTCTTGCAAAGCAAACATATTACCAACCCTTATTAATAGAAAAAAATTGGAATATTACCTTTTTAATCGGTGAGAAAGATCGGAAATTCCGAAAAATGGTCTGCGATAATAATCTCAATCATCATATTATTTCTGATGCCGGTCATAATGTACACACGGAAAACCCACAGGCTTTCCTCAATTGTTTACTTGGATTGATAGAAAAGTAAAAAAGCTATCCCCATTGGATAGCTTTTACTTTTCTTAATTTCTTAAAAGTGATAACTAAAAATTTTACTTATGATTTGTTTCCGTTGCTTTCGCACCAATAACACCATGCCATTTAGGACTAATTGCACTACCGGCTAACACTTCTCCATTTTTACCAAACAGTCCCCCAGAAAAATTAGCATCAGGGGTTAATTTAGACAAATCACCCTCAACTTTCGAATATAATTTGGCATTCAAGATTGTACCGTCTTGATCGACCGACGCACCATTTACTTTACTCGTTAGTAATTTAGTACTTCCAGTATTTCCTAGTTGCCAATAATCATCTCCCTTACCTGAAATATCCATTGATAATTTCTTATCAGCATGATTGTATTTAGCTGAAACACTGGCTTCTAACTTCTCATTCGATCCTTCTGTATATTGGTAAAACATATTTCCTTTATATACCAATGAGTTAGCCGGACGTCTTTTCTCATTATCATTCATCGATAACAGATAATGATCATTCAGATTTCTGCTATCAATACCTTCACGTTCCCCCTGCTTTACTTGATTTAATTGCATATATCCATAATATCCTAACAGTTTTCCTGTCGAATCATTCAAGGTTTTAATTTCTGAATTTGAGATTCTATTTGCAATCAGGAGATTATTTCGATTTGGATCTTCATTTAATAATGATATTTTTACATTCTTGTTGTCATCTAATTTAAGATTCAAAACAACATCAGAAATAGTGATAATACCAGAATTAATATCTTTAACTTCCAATCCTTTAAGAATATCTTCATTACTTTGATGAATATTATTTTCTTCGATACGTTTATTATTTAATGGCTGGGTTATAGGCGATAAGTCATCAGTATGAAGGTCTTTCTTTACAGAATCCATGATTGATGGGGTTACCTCTTTCTTAATTGATTCTTTTTTAGTTTCCACGTCTTTTGGTCGAGTTTCAGCCTGTTTGGTTGATTTTGGAGTAGATGTATTCATCTTATTAGGTTTTCCGGTATCAATTGTTGATTGCTTAGATGTTCCTGATGAACCTCCACTCCCACAAGCGACTGTTATTAAACAGACCATTATCATTGGTACTAATTTTGTTATAGTCTTCATATATAAATCCTTATTATTAGAAATAGAATAAAAAATTATTGGTTTCTTATTAAAACCAATTCCCCCTTTATGTAAAAATGAGAATACATAATAATACATAAATATATTAAATACACATTAATTTACAATTTAATTGTTTTGTAATCTCTGTAACAACCTATCCATAGCTCGATATCCCAATGCTTCTGCAAGATGATTTTGTTGAATATTAGGTTCATTAGCCAGATCCGCAATTGTGCGAGAAACCTTTAAGATTCGATGATAAGCACGCACTGAAAGCCCTAATTTGGTCAAAGCATTTTCTAGAAATAGTGCGTCTTTTTCTGCAAGGCGACAATCACGTTCGATTTCTTTGGTGGTTAACTTGGCATTAATTTTTCCGGCTCTCGCCATTTGCAATTCTCTTGCCGAAAGCACTCGCTTACGTACTTGTTCTGTGGTTTCGCCCCGGTTATCACTATTTTGTAATGCACCTTTCGGTAATAAAGGGACTTCGATGGAGAGATCGAAACGGTCTAAAAACGGGCCGGATAAACGATTTAGATAACGCATTACTTGTCGCGGAGAAGTTCGATTGTGCGTGCCTTGATAATGTCCTGTTGGACTGGGATTCATTGCCGCAATTAATTGAAAACTGGCGGGGAATTGCACCTTAGCATTCGCTCTAGAAATAATAATCTCACCGGCTTCCAACGGTTGACGTAATGCGTCCAATACTTTACGTTCAAACTCAGGCGACTCATCTAAAAAAAGCACACCATTGTGCGCCAAACTGATTTCACCGGGTTTAGGAATAGAGCCGCCCCCCACCAACGCCACCATAGATGCACTGTGATGCGGTGAACGAAACGGGCGTTCTTTCCAGTTATGAAAATTCAATTCGTTTTGTACCAAACTGGTGACCGAAGCGGTTTCAATCGCTTCGTCATCACTCATTGCCGGTAACAAATCCGCTAAACGGCTGGCGAGCATTGTTTTACCGGTACCGGGAGGGCCAAGGAAAAGTAAATTATGTTGTCCGGCGTACGCAATCATCAACGCTCGTTTAGCGTGCTGTTGCCCGATAATGTCGGTTAAATCACGTTTTACAAGCGGTTGAATTTCTTGTGTTTTTTGCGGAATCTGCTGAGCAATCGGCAGGCTGTCCCGCTTATTCATAAAATTCACCACCTGCAATAATGAACTGGCAAAATAGGTTTCGGCATTCGAAACTAACGAGGCTTCATTCACATTCGGGCGGGCAATAATCATCTGTCGTTTGGCTTTTTCGGCGGAAATTACCGCCGGAATCACGCCGTGAACGCCTCGTAACGTACCGGTTAAAGCCAATTCCCCTAAAAACTCAAACTGTTTTAAGCGATCCGAATCCATCTGCCCTGAGGCGCTAAGATCCCAATTGCGATCGGCAGATCAAAACGCCCACCCTCTTTAGGCAGGTCCGCTGGTGCCAGGTTAATGGTGATCCGCGCGGAGGGTACATAAAATTGGCATTCATTAATGCACTACGCACCCGATCGCCCGCCTCTTTTACCGTGGTTTCCGGTAAGCCGACAATCGTTAGCCCCGGTTTTCCATTACTCAAATGCACTTCAATCGTTACCAACGGTGCTTCTACACCAATCGATGCACGGCTATAAACAATGGCTAAAGACATCTTCCCTCCTACAAATTGTTAGGAGGGTAAAAGATAAAGTCACATAAGCACAGTAACAAAATCACTTTTCTCGATCAGGATCGCAAAAATAGGTTTCCTCTCTATCAAATCCAAGCTAAAAATCCTAAAAGCACTAAATATTGAGTTAGTTCCGGTAATTAAAACGTTATAATAGGGCATCAACATTCAGCAAATGAGGGGCAAAATGAAAACACAGGATATTATCATTATCGGTGGCGGTATGGTCGGGGCGTGGCGGCGCTCGGCTTGGCGAAACAAGGGTTAAATATCGCGTTAATCGAAAAAAATCCGCTTCCCTCATTTGATGCGAATGCCGCTTATGATTTACGTATTTCCGCTATCAGTATTACCTCGGTTAAACTGCTTGAAGAACTGGGTGCGTGGCAAGTAATCAGCCAATTGCGAGTTTGCCCGTATGACGGTTTGGAAACGTGGGAAATCGAAGGGTTTAATACCGCTTTTCATGCGGCGGAAATCGGCTTGGATAAGCTCGGCTTTATGGTAGAAAATAATGCGATTCAGCTTGGTTTATGGCAAGCCTTAAACCAATATCCAAACTGCCAACAAGCGGTCGGATTTTCGCAAATTTCTGCAAATTATCACGAACAATTATGGACGGTAACCGTTGATGAGCAAACATTTACTGCCCCACTGCTAATTGCGGCGGACGGCGCAAACTCACAAGTGCGTAGCTGGGCGGGTATTGGGCTAACCAGCTGGCAATATCGCCAACATTGTTTGCTTGCCACGGTGAAAACCGAATTACCGCAACAATCGGTTACCTGGCAACAATTCTTCCCGAGTGGCCCTCGTGCATTTTTACCTCTATCAGATCACAACGGTTGTGTCGTATGGTATGACGCTCCGCAACGCATTACTCAGCTAAAACAACTGTCTTCAGAAAAGCTCACCGCCGAAATTCAGCAACATTTCCCTGCCCGTTTAGGCAAAGTGGAAGTAGTCAATGCCGCCGGTTTTCCACTCACTCGTCAACACGCTCAACATTACGTCAAAAACGGCGTAGTATTGATTGGCGATGCGGCACACACTATTAATCCGCTTGCCGGACAAGGCGTCAATCTCGGTTTTAAAGATGTGCAAGTGTTATTGGAAGTGATTGAACAAGCGGTCAAAAAAGGCGAAAACTTTGCAAATGAAGCGGTGCTTAAACGTTATGAACATAAACGTAAACCCGACAATTTATTGATGCAAACTGGTATGGATGTCTTTTATAAAACCTTCAAAACCGAGTTATTGCCGGTAAAAGTCGCCCGCAATTTAGGCTTGGTACTGGCGGAAAAAATCACGCCACTCAAGAAAAAAGCATTACGCTATGCGATAGGCTTATCATCTAGATACTATACCAAATAAAAAGGACTGAATTTAACGAAATTATGTAGCAAATGCACAAAGTGACTAATTGGCTTCAATAATGTAGGGGCGAATACGATTCGCCCCTACAAATAAACTTTTGTACAACTTCTACATAATGCCTGACTTTAATCTTGTATAAAACTCAGTCCTTGAACATTGTTCTAACCGATGGACAATACTGTTTCAAGCCAAATTACAATAAGAGTGCTGACCCCCATTTGATAATATCAAAAAAGAATTTATTTTGATTAGTCGCCACACCATCGCCATTTTTAGCATCTGATTTGGTTTCCTCAACCATACCGCTTTTATACTGACCTTTTACAACGGCTAAGTCGGCTTTAGCTTTTTCTCTTAAGATTTGACATTGTTTCTTATCTAATGGCTCAAATTCTTGAGTATTTTTAAACTTTTTAAATTGATATTGAGCATAGCCCATCGCTTTCTCATCATCTTGAATAATTTTTACATATTGCTCGCCAATAAGCTCTTCTAACGGATAGAAAAATACATATTGTGAGTGAATATATGAATCTTCTTTACTAAAAGCCTGTTGTTGAATCTTTGTTAAATTCGGATAAATACACTGCTCAGCCTGCTGACTGGCAATAACCCAACGCTGAGCATCTGAATCCGAAAGTATATAATCCGCATTAGCAAACTCTCCGGGGAAAGTTTCTTGTAGAGAATTGGAAGATGAACAAGCTGTCACAAGTCCAACAACGGCTAATATTAACCACTTATTTCGCATAAAATACCTTTTTTGATTTTATTATAAATCGTAAAATGCTTTCGGCTGTGAAATCATTTCATCTGCCAAAAACGTTTTGATGATTCGATAAGCGTTTTCCATCGCATTATCTTGATAATATGGGTTTATCATTCGTGGTAAACACTGTTGAAAATCAAGTGAAATTAATCGTTCAATCCCTGCTTTAATCGCTTCTTTAGTCGTTTCCACATCAATCACGCTTTCTCCGCGAACTCTGCCTTGCTGGCGATTGCCAATATTTACCGTACCGACACCACAGCTTGGAGCTTCTAATAAACCTGACGAACTATTACCGATTAAACCGGCAGAATATTTAATTAAGGCTAAATACTCTTCCGGCTTTACCGAAGTAAAAAACTTATAATGATGTTTCGTAGCATAATCTTGCAGACGTTTAAAAATTTGATCAGCATTTGTATCCGAATTTGAGCCAATAAACACAAATTGATAATTCGATTTAAACGACTCTAAAGCGACTAGAAGCTGATCTACTTGTTCCAATACAGGTTGTTCACTCAATGTTTCCGGATGAAATACTACCATAAAATAAGGTGTATTCGGTATCTCTCGGCTAGAGATCAATTCTGCTTTAGTTGGTAACATCAGCAACAAGCTATTTTCCGCACCTAATGAACCTATGTTATGTACATATTGAGGAGCCTCACCTAATTGAATTACTCGTTTTTTATATGCTTCAGTTGCAGTTAAATGTAACTTCGACATTTTCGTAATACAATGACGAATAAATTCATCATAATTACCGAGCGTCTGTTCTCCACCGTGTAAATGAATCAAAGGAATGTTATGTATTGCGTACGCCGTTGCAACCGCAAGCATCTCATAGCGATCCCCTAATATCATAACCGCATCATATTTATGCTGTTGAAAATGCCTACCGAAATCATCTAAACATTCCGCCATAGAATGAATAATCGTTTGATTATTCTCAGCATTCAAGGTTAACGGTATACGAGTCGCAATATCAAAACCGTCTTTTTCAATGAGTTCTACTGTTTTTCCATATTGTGCATCCAAATGCATGGCAGTAACAACCAAAGAAAAATTCAGTTCAGTATCTTCATTTAACTTTTTTAGTAGTCGTTTGACAATACCATACTCGGCTCTTGAACCGGTTATATATGCAATGCGTTTAATCATTGTATCTTCTGCTCCAAAATAGCGGTCAATTTTTCATAGCCTTTTACATTAAAATGCAAACCGTCATCACTATATTCCAAGTTAAGTTTTTGGTATTTATCACTGAACTGCTCAGCTAAATCTACCCAAATCACATCTTGCAAATATTGCTTCAAATACACATTTAATGTTTTAATTTCCGTATTATTACGATCTACTCGTAAAGCAGTCGGTGTAATTTCTAGGAAATAGATTTCTACTGTAGGATTAATGTGTCGTAATTTCTGAATTACACTTTGAATATTGTGAGCAATTTCCTCTTTACTCCAATCCGGATAAACAATGTCATTTGTACCTAGCATCAAAATCACTTTCTCGCCCAGTTGCTGAATAAGTGGTTGATTTAAAATGAGAGATAAATACTGCTGTGTAGTAATTCCTGAGATCCCTAAATTATTTACTTCCAACCCTCTTAAAGTTTGAATATCCCATTGATCTAAAATTGAATGACCGATCAAAGTGATTGGTTTAGCCTGATTGAATAATATGGTTTTGTCAGTAATTCTTTGCTTAATACGATTTAATAAAAGTTCAAAACGTTTTTGCCGCTGAGTAAGAAAATAGAAGTATTCAAAATCTTGCCGATCATCAATATCTACTGCTTTTTCTCGTTCCATAAAATAAGCTAAAGATTTAGTACCAAAGAAGTGTTTTTGTTCTAAATAAGCTGTTGGTTTTGCGATAAAAATCGCACCATTCGGAGAATATTCTTGTCGATATTGTTGACGAGTATAATTGGTATAATCTAACTGGAAATGCTTGAGACTCCCATCTTCATCAATCGGAAAAGTTAATGAAGTTGGTTTATGTACATCCGATACTGAAACACAAAAATCAAATTGCTCAAAATGACGTTCAAATTTTTTACAGGCTTCTTTAATATGTTTTGCCGTCCGTAACGGAGAGGTCGGCTGTAATAAGACAAAATAATCAAATTTGATTGCATGATACTGTTTTAGTACATCTTCAATCACCACAAATGAACTGGCATTATCACTCGCTAAATGTGCCGCTCGTTTTAGAAATTCGATCGGATAATGAGACAATAAATCAATATATTCTTGCGAATCAGTACTCACAATAATTTTTTCAAACTCACCTGACTGTATTGCCGCCTCAATCGAATAGACAATTAACGGTTTCCCGTTTACCAATAAAACATTTTTATTCGGCAAGCCTTTTGAGCCTGCACGTGCTGTAATAATGGCTATTTTTTTCATAAATTTTACCGCTTATCTGTTAAATATGCCCTCCAATAGGCGGGCAACATATTACATTTGATTTTCGAAACGACTGTCAGCAATTAACTGATCTTCTTCAAAATCCTGTTCTGCCGTTTTGCCCAATACCTCATACCAAAACATTGGACTGATGCCATTACCCGGTCGTTTAGTGGTAAGATTCTCAACGGTAAACACTTCGCCTTTTTTAATCGCTCGAGCGGCAATAATGGATTTACGTGCCACAATTTTATTTTTCATTTCAGAACGTGTTACGACTTTTTTCGAACAACCTAACGACTTCTCAACTGCCCGAATCCCTTCACATAACAATTTTAGCTCATCCGGCGTCACAGAGGCTTTGTGATCCGGCCCTTCAAAATTTTTATCTAAGGTAAAATGTTTTTCAATAAACGTAATACCGTAAGGTACTGTCGCAAGTCCTGCAAAATAACCGGCAGAATGGTCAGAAAAACCTAAGCGATATTCACTAAATTCTTGTTTCAACTGATGAAAAGCATTTAGGTTCACATCCTCATAAGGTGTCGGATATTCGGTATTACAATGTAATATAGTAATATCTTTTTTTGCCATACCATTCACTTCCAGTACTTGAAGTGAACATTGAGTTTCTTCAATCGTTGCCATTCCAGTTGAAATAATGACTGTTTTTCCTTCAATCGGTAAACGGGCAATTTTTTCCAAATAGGGTAAGTTAGTTAATTCACCGGACGGAATTTTCCATATTTTTTGTCGTTGACTTGCCAAGAAATCAATTGATTCAAAATCAAACGGTGTAGAAAAGACTTCTAGACCTAATGAACGTGCGTAAACGTCTAGCTTTACAAACTCATCGTACGGTAACTCCAGTTTACGTGTCATTTCTAATTGAGAATCCGCCGTACCGGTTGTTACTTTTTGATATTCCGCTTTCGGTGCATATTTTGAAATTAATTTGTCAGCCTTAAAGGTTTGAAATTTTACTGCATCTACACCGCATGCTTTGGCTACCTCAACCATTTTTTTCGCTAATGCAGGATCGCCGTTATGATTACAGCCAATCTCCGCAACAATAAATACTTTACTCATTTATATTCCTGATGATTCTTGCCGGAACTCCGGCGACTACGGTTTCCGAAATGACATTTTTTGTCACTACGGCTCCAGAACCTACTACAGCTCTTTTACCAATATGAAGTTGCCCGTTAATAATCGAAGAACTACCTATAAACGAATATTCGGAAACAAATACATCGCCATTTAATGTTGTATTAGTTGAAATATTGCAATGATCTTCAATACAGCAACCATGTTCAATTAATGACTTAGTATTAATAATAACGTTATTACCAATCTTAGTTCCCGCATTGACAATAGATAATTTTCCGATAAAAACCCCAATACCTAATTCACTTCTTTCTGAAACAATCGCTGATTTATCTATTACGCTAATAATTTTGCAATTTAATTCTTGTAGAGAAAGAAACTTTCTCGAACGACTCTCATTACCACCAATACTAATGAAATAGCAATAATCATCTCTATCAGTAAATTCTTTTACTGTTTTTGCCAATATAGGGTATCCCAAATGGGAACTGCCTACGGGTTTTAAGCTGTCGATAAATCCATAAAACTCATATAATTCTTTATTTAAGGAATCTAACGCAGATTTAGCGTAACCTCCGGCACCAATAAAAATAACTTTCTGTTTCATTTTTTCTTCCTAAGATAAATTTAGAAATACTTTGATATCATTCATCACTCTATTCCGGATATAACGATATAAGTGAGAAAATTCTTATAGATATGATTGAACGACGTTTATAAGAACTTATACAAACGCATGTCAGGATCACTATAAATTGCATAGATTTCATCTAAGATATCTACAATATTCCCGTCTAATTCTTGACTATCATTATCTACAATCAAGTTCTCATATTTTCCTCTTAACTCTTCTTTAGTCTTATTTTCCGGAATTGTTAATGGAATACCTGTCGCATGACCAGAAAAATTTAATTTGATAATATCCACATTTTCATAGTCTGATATCCTGTTTATCTCATTCACATCCATCATAAATTTATTTCCATAAAATATAGATAATAAATTCTCATCTTTAATTTTAAATTTGATATATTCCTTTGCTTTCAAAATTAATTTCTCTAAGATAGGATTGCAAGCGATCTTCTCTGCCAAACTTCTATAGCTTAAAACTGAAAGATTTTGATTAAATGGCCAAAGTGCTATTTGAGGTGAACAAGCAACAGCCTTAATCATGATATCTGGAAGATGTTCTTGCAAAAGATTAATCAACATAATGGCGACAGTACCACCTTTTGACAGTCCAACAATAGATATTTTTTTATATCGTTTAATCTTTTGTAACTCTATGATCTTCTTGGCAATACTCTCGATAGATAACATATAATAACTCTCCGAGAGATCAACTAAGTTTAATCTGTCACCTTTAAATGGATATTTAGATAGAATAAAATCCATATTAGATGATAAAGTAACAAATAAATTATTTTCATTGTTATCAATAAAATTAGACTTAAATAAACTATGATAAAAATATTGTTTATATCGATGAGATGAAGTGAAATTTCCTGTATTTTTATGTAACTCTGATAACATAATATAGTCTGAAGCAGTATTCTTATCGGAAAGTTCAATAGCATAGGACATATCTTTTAAAAGAGAAGTATTGATACCTTCTTTAAATTTAATACAACACAAAAGTTTAAGTAGATCTGCTTTACCATTTTTCTTTGCAATCTCTTCTACTTCTCTGAGTTCAAAAATATCTAATGCTTTGCCTAATCTATACTTTAAGATAAAATTTTTATATTTTGCACTTAACAGTTTAGAATTCAGTTCTAATGCTTTCTCAAAATAGAATTGCGAATATTCAAGATCATTTCTTAACCAATAACACTCTGCTAACATCTCATAAATAAAATAATCCGTTAAAGGGGTATGATTTTCTAAAACTTTACAGGCCTTAATACACAATGCTAATTTTTTAGTTTTAAAGAAACTAATTGACAAATATCTAAGTGACTCCGAATCTAGCTTTTCTAATTCTACTTTTATTAAGTGATTAATAACTTCTTGATACTTCTGCTCATTAAATAGCTTTTTCACATAATTCTTACGTTTCATATTTATTACCTCCCTAATAAATACTTGTTAAATTTAGAATCTATAAAAAAATCTCTAGGTGATCTGACTAATTTCTTTAGTTTTTGATACTTATTAGATTTATTCATATATTGTCTCCCTTTAAAAAATAGAAATTTTTTATATAGTTTTGATGGATGGCTTATCATATTCTCAATAGCCTGTAATAAAGCATCATCTCTGTTATCATCAAAATATAAGTTTTTTTCTAACCATAATACTGAAGGCATAGGACGAATACCTCTCTCTATTTCATCAAAACTAAGAAAAATATCACTTCCTAAAAACTTATCTAAAGCATAATTATCATTAATACCCAAATCAGAAATTACCGCAATAGGAATCCCGTAATATAATGCTTCTAACAATACTGTAGATGAAAAAGAAAGGCATAAATCCATCTTATGATAAAGATCATAAATAGGTTCACTTGATATTTGAAAATTAGTCGGTAATTCTTTTTTATTTAGAATATCTATATAACTAATCTTATCCTCATGGACCGTTACTTCACGCTCAATGATTCTTCTTTTGAAGATAATTTCCTTTTCTGGATAATTTTCAGCCAAATTAATTAGCTTATCTACCACAAATTCTTTTTCTTCCTTAGTTTCAGGTATTCTAATTTGCTCAATAAAAACTATCGTTTTTTCAAAATTCCTTTTTGAAAAAATATTTTTCTTATTTATATCAATATTGATTAAACCATAATGTATAACCTTGGTAGTTGAACGATAAACCTTAAGGATTTCATTCACTTTTTCTTTATCTAATAAGCTATTCACTAAGATAATATCTGTATCTATTCTAGATAAAATACTTTCTGTATGCCCAAATATTAACCCTGGAAATATCGAAATAATAATAGGGCGTTTACAAGATATAGAATGGTTCTCATAAAAATGAGCAATAAATTTTTTGGTTGCGGCATTACCGACAGACAGAATAATAATATCGTATTGTAAGTAATCTAAATCATAACTGAATAATATCTGCTTATATTTAATTGCATTACTTTCTAATAATTGTCTAGCTGATAGCTGGTTCCGTTTTACCGGAAGTATCATAATTTCTATATTTTTATTGCTTGAAATTCTCTCCGCTACCTTAATCCCAGATCTAAGAAAAGAATCATAAGTAGCAATCACTAATACTTTATACATAATCAAATTTGGCTTGTATCACTAATAAACTTTACATTCTTAAATTTATTCAAAATAGCAAAATGTTCCTCTACTTCATAAAAGTTCTTATGCTCATAAGCTATACTTTCTAGCATTTTCTCTTTTATTAACAAATAAATGGATTCCGCATTGATATCATTTGCCAATAATTGTGAATAAATAAGGCTAGTTGAGGTTAATGCTAAAACTTTCTTAGGCTCTACAGCTTTAATTAATGATTCAACAAGAAAACCGGACTCATCAATTAATATAATTTTTGATGACATTGGTGAGTTGACTATTTCCTGTTTTAAAATCTCTTTAAGTTCTTCCGGATCTTTAGGGTGCAATTTTATAAACACTTTACAGGTATATTTTTCTGTATATATGGATAATATTCTAACTAAACATTGTACATATACTTCTTTTGGGAATGGATATCTTTGATTCAAAAAAAGAATATCATCGGTAGATATCTCATATTTATTCTTAATATTTAAGGCTGTTTTCCCAATTTCGATATTCTTATAGAGAAAAAATGCTTTACCCTCTTTAAAATTAAAGGTGTCTTTAAGTAATTCGGGAAATACCGCATAAACCTTATTAAAACCATTAAAAACCGATAATGCCGGCCTTAATTCTCTAAACATAGGTAACATATTGATAAAAAAGGCGGTCTTCTTTTCTTTTATGGATAAACTTGATTTAACTAAGGCATTCGCTTCATTCAAATTTTTATACTTATAAGTTGCAGTACCTTCCTCAATTAAATTAACTTCTATATTCCTTTCACTGGCTCTTTGTGCAAGTAAACAATAATGTTTTTCAAAACTAAACATAAATAGTCTATGCGGTTTAATTTTTGCCAATAAATTTCTATAAGAATTATTAATATAAGTGAGATTTTTAATTTGTACTTTATTTGGGAATGAAGGAATTTTTAATTGCTGAATGCGGTTAAATAAACTCGGATTCGATGCTTTTTTTACCATCATTGGCATCGTTGTATTCTTTTTTGTGTATAAAATAATTAAAACACAATTCAATAATTTTTCTTGTTTAATTAATGCTTCCGCTTGAGATAATTGACCAAGATGAGTTAACACAAATAGATTTTTTGTCTTTTTAAAATCTTCTAAATGTGCATATTTACAAACCCAGGAGTCTGTCATAAATCTTAAAGGATTAACTAGAAATTTTTTTATCTTCTTCATAGCCTATATTCTTAATTTTAGCAGAATCAAAATCTTTAATAACTTTACATTATTTAATCAGATTTAATTTTTGATCAAAATAAAAGAAAAAGCAAATGAATTAGATATTTATTTGTTAATTAATTCCATAAAAACACAATATAAAAGTCGCTAAAAACTAAAAAATTTATACTTTCTTAGCGTATTAAACGCTAGTTATACAAAGGCACTATACAAAATGTTATATCTTAAATTCCTTATAGATAAGCGGTTAAAAATCATCAGCATTTTACAAATCTATCCTGTCTTAAAAGAGGAATGAAATGTAACAATGAGCTTGATAAGTCTATTTTTCATTAAAAGCCTCTCAATTTTATCGATGAGATCACATTTCCTAAAAAAAATACTGCTAATTCAGTACAATCAACAATTAACCTAAGCTAAAATAGAACAAGCTATTCCTACCTATCCCATAAGGAGATCATTATGAAAAAAGTACTCAGTACTTTATTTGTGCTTTCTGCGGTAAGCGTTGCCGTTGCGAAAGAAGTTAATATTAAATTTTTGGGTACATCAGATGTTCACGGTCGTATCGTACCTTGGAACTATGGAGCGGATATTGAGGACAAATCCGGTTCTTATGCACAAATCGCGACCTATGTAAAAGAAGTCCGTCAGAATAATAAAAATGTAGTGTTAGTCGATATCGGTGATGCGATTCAAGACAACCAAGTAGAAGTTTTTGCTAAAACGAAAAAATACTACAAAGACAACCCGGTTCCTAAAGTATTAAACGAAATGAAATACGACTATTTTATTTTAGGTAACCACGAATTTAACTTCGGTATGACCGCTTTAAATGAAATCATTAAAGACATTAATGCCAAAGTATTAACCGCCAACTTCTACTATAAAAAAGATGGTAAACGTTACGTTACCGCCACCGATATTATTGAAAAAGACGGCGTAAAACTCGGTTTAATCGGTTTAACCACACCAATGTCAGCAACTTTTGAAAAAGATACGCACAATCTTGATGAGATGAAATTCAGCTCACCAAGTGAAGAAGCAAAAGCCCAAATTGCCGAGTTAAAAGCGAAAGGGGTTGATGCGATTATCGTATTAGCACATATGGGAATTGATAACGAAAACAATATTCCTGATACCGGCGTGGCGGATTTAGTCAATAACGTGGACGGTATTGATGTGATTATCGCCGGTCATATGCACAAAAACGTCTCGGCGGAAACCATCAAAAATACACTGATTACCGAACCGCACCGCTACGGTACTGTGGTTTCAGAAGTGGATTTAGCCTTTGATGTCGCGGATAACGGCAAAGTGAAATTACTTTCAAAAAATGCAAAAACCGTACCGGTTAAAGCATTGGCTTCAGATCCTGCAATTGAAAAAATTTACCAACCGTACCATGACGAATTACGCCGTTTGAACAATGTGAAAATCGGCGAAACCGCACAAACCATGATTCCGCAAGGTAAAAATCACGGCGTAGCGATTGCCTTCACGCAAGATACCGGCTTATCTTCATTGATTAATGACGTACAACAACATTACAGCAAAGCGGACGTGGTGTCTTTTGCATTCGACCACCAAACCGTACGTTTAGACAAAGGCGATATTAAGAAAAAAGATATTATCTATAACTATCGCTATGCAGGCGCATGATGTAAGCGTTTATGAAGTAACAGGCAAACAGCTCAAGGCATATATGAACTGGTCAGCAGATTACTTCGATACAATTCAGCCGCAAGACAAAGATTACCGTATCAATGAAAAACGTGGAAAATCGAAATACGTTACTTTCGATATTTTTGGTGGCGTGAAATATCAGATTGACCTACGCAAACCAAGTGGTGAAAAAATCGTTGATCTTAGCCTTGCCAACGGCACCGCAATCACTGATGACAGCAAAATCAAACTCGGTATGAACTCATATCGCTATGAACAGCTCATCAAAAAAGGCGGCGTATGGGAAGGACAACAAATCCCGGTATTATGGGAATCAAAAGTCGCAATGGGCGCGAAGCCGGCACCATTCAAAATATGATGATCGATTACATCTCTAACGTGAAAAAAGGCAAAGTAGAAGGCGTGTCTCACAACCGCTGGAAAATTGTTGGTTTAGAGTAATTGATACAATACAAGCGGTTAAATTCCTTAAGATTTTTGCAAAAAGTTAGGGGAATTTGACCGCTTGTTTTATATGTTGTCAGCTAGCTCCCGAAATGAGAGAGCTTGTTTCCGAGTAGCACTTATACAAATTTCACGATGATATCAAAGAAATAGACCAGTCAAGAGATGATGTTATTGAGGACTTAAATTGACAGAATCTTATTATTAAGGATATATTTTATGAATAACCTAAGAAGAACGGACAATACTAGAGAAATATGGATTAATAAAGTATCTCTAAATAAAGATCTTATTACTGGCATAAAAACATGTGATATTTTATTTCTTCCTATTGATTCTTATAAAAATATTGAAAATGGATTCCTTTCAGATACCTATGATCTCTTTCAATATTTAAAAAATCAAAAAAATATTTCTACAGATATTTGTATTAATGATGAAGACTTTACACTAATATCTCTAAACTCTAGAGAATTTAGATTTGGAAAAGTTTTATTAAAAGAAATAGTTCTACCAATTTTTATAGGATTTGTATCTGACTATCTTTTAGACTATGTAAAAGCTACTAATGAAGATAGTGTATCATTATCTATAACAATAGAAAAAGAAAATGGAAATTATCAATTTGATTATGAAGGAAACGTAGAAAACTTTCTCAAACTTCATGAAAAATTAGTTCCAGTAGGACATAATCTTAAAAATAAAGAAAATGAAAATCCAAACTCAAATTATCAACAGTCTAAAATCATTTAAGACACGAAAATATAATGAAGCTGATGAACACAAGCTTCTAAAAGAAATTGATAGTGAAATAAATAATGCTAGCAATAATAGAAATGAGCTATTAGCTAACGAACTTTGGCATTTAAAGACCTTATTCTTAGCCCAGAATGATTATCTAAGGTTTCTAGATTTATTATTAGAAAAATCCTATTATCAAGCTTGGTGTACCTTGGAACAATGTGAGATAAAAATCAATTCACTAAATCGTCATATTGATGACTTCTCAAAAGAGAAGTACTATTTTCATTTTCTAAATTTTCAAGTCTCAAGATGGCAAGCAATTTTTCCTTACAAATGGTTCACAAGCCCTGAATTCAGGTTCAAGAAAGTAAAATGTAGTATTTGCAAAAAAGCCATAAGTCCTAGAGGAAGTTGTTCGCACATTGTTGGTGAATTATATTCTGGTAAAATTTGCCATCATATTATAGAAGATATGGAGCTTATTGGTGTAGCTATTACACAAAATCCAGTTATGAAAAGTAACGTAATTGATCCAAAAGGAGAAAATCAAAATTTTTCCGGATTAAAAACTATCTTAGATATTCTTCCTACTCCATTTCATTATTGGGAAATAAATTATACAAAAGAATCTATACCTAAATCATATATGAAAATAGCATCTTCAGAATTATGTCCATGTGGCTCTAACTTATCTTATTTATTATGTTGTCAAGGTAGAGCTAGTATTCTGATTCCCCATTTACAAATTCTTCCTATTAAAGAGAAAATAGAAAATAAATTAGATGGTACAATAAATATTCAACTAACAATATTAAATTACCTTCGCGTTTTACAATATTCATAAAAAAGTAAAGCCCCCAGAACTTTCGTTCTGGGGGCTTTTTATCTATCCGATACTACGAATTACTCTTCATCACCTGCATTTAATAACGCCGCTAGGCTTTGAGTTGCATCGTCTGCAACGAATTCGAATTCCGCTTCGATATCAGCATCTGTTGCGAATACGTTAGCCGGTGTAACCGGTGCTTCGAAAGCGACCGCTTGTTCTTGTTGGCTACGTTTTTTCGCACGTGCTTGGTGGTATGCGAAACCTGTACCAGCCGGGATTAAACGACCTACGATTACGTTCTCTTTCAAGCCGCGTAATTCGTCACGTTTACCTGCCACTGCCGCTTCAGTAAGAACACGTGTTGTTTCTTGGAACGACGCCGCTGAGATAAATGACTCAGTTGCAAGCGACGCTTTGGTAATACCAAGTAATTCACGTTCGAACTCAACAAGTGGTTTGCCTTCTTCTGCACGTTTACGGTTAGCAATTTTCACGCGAGCCACTTCAACTTGTTCCCCTTCGAGGAATTCGCTGTCGTATGCGTTGGTGATAATCGCTTTACGTAACATTTGACGAACGATAACTTCGATGTGTTTATCGTTAATTTTTACCCCTTGTAAGCGGTAAACTTCTTGTACTTCGTTTACGATGTAATCTGTTACAGCATGAACACCACGTAAACGTAAGATGTCGTGCGGAGTTTCTGCACCATCAGAGATTACGTCACCACGTTGTACCATCTCGCCTTCGAATACGTTGAGCTGACGCCATTTTGGAATCATTTCTTCGAATGCTTCGCCTTCTGCCGGCGTGATCACTAAACGACGTTTACCTTTAGTTTCTTTACCGAATGACACGATACCTGAAATTTCAGCAAGGATTGCCGGCTCTTTCGGTTTACGTGCTTCGAATAAGTCTGCTACGCGTGGAAGACCACCGGTAATATCTTTCGTACCCACAGATTCTTGCGGAATACGTGCTAATGCTTCACCGACTTCGATTTCTGCACCGTCATCTAAGGTTACGATTGCTTTACCCGGTAAGAAGTATTGTGCTTGCAACGTCTGTACCTGGAATTAAGATGTCGTTACCTTGCGCATCTACTAAACGTAATGCTGGACGTAAATCTTTACCTGCTGTTGCACGTTCACCCACATCTTGTACCACAATAGATGATAAACCGGTTAATTCGTCGGTTTGACGAGTAACGGTTAAGCCATCTACGATGTCGCTGAATTGGATGCGACCGCTTACCTCTGAGATTACCGGCATTGTATGCGGATCCCAGTTCGCAACTACTTCACCTACTGAAACTTCTGCACCATCGTTTTTAGAAAGCACTGCACCGTAAGGTACTTTATAGTTTTCTTTGGTACGACCGAATGTGTCGATAACGGTTAATTCTGTGTTACGTGAAGTTAATACGATTTTGCCTTCTTTGTTAGTTACAAATTTAGCGTTAGTTAATTTAATCGTACCTGCGTTTTTCACTTGGATGCTAGATTCTTTTGTCGCCGCAGAAGCCGCACCACCGATATGGAACGTACGCATGGTTAACTGTGTACCCGGTTCACCGATTGATTGTGCCGCGATAACACCAACTGCTTCACCTTGGTTGATAAGGTGACCGCGAGCAAGGTCACGACCGTAACATTTCGCACACACACCGAAGTCTGTGTTACAAGTTACCACCGAACGTACTTTGATTACGTCCACAGATTCCGCATCAATCACATCACACCATTTCTCATCGATTAAGGTGTTACGTGGAATTAATACTTCTTCCGTACCCGGTTTTAATACGTCTTCTGCCACCACACGACCTAATACACGATCACGTAATGCTTCTTTAACGTCACCACCTTCGATTAACGGAGTCATCACGATACCTTCGTGTGTACCACAGTCATCTTCAATGATTACTAAGTCTTGTGCTACGTCTACTAAACGACGTGTTAAGTAACCTGAGTTCGCTGTTTTTAATGCGGTATCCGCAAGACCTTTACGCGCACCGTGGGTTGAAATAAAGTACTGAAGAACGTTCAGACCTTCACGGAAGTTCGCGGTAATCGGGGTTTCGATGATCGAGCCGTCTGGACGAGCCATAAGACCACGCATACCTGCTAACTGACGAATCTGAGCCGCAGAACCACGTGCACCCGAGTCAGCCATCATAAAGATACTGTTGAATGACGCTTGTTTTTCTGGGTTACCTTCACGGTTGATCACTTCTTCCGTTGAAAGGTTTTCCATCATTGCTTTTGCAACACGTTCGTTTGCCGCCGCCCAAATATCGATTACTTTGTTATAACGTTCGCCTGCAGTTACAAGACCTGAGTTAAACTGTTCTTGAATCTCTGCAACTTCTGCTTCCGCCGCACGAATAATTTCGTGTTTTTGTGCCGGAATAACCATATCATCGATACCAACTGACGCACCTGAACGAGCAACCGTATGCGAAACCGGTATACATAATTTGGTCAGCAAGAATGACCGATTCTTTTAAACCTAAACGACGGTAAGATTCGTTGATTAATTTTGAAATCGCTTTTTTACCTAACGTTTGGTTAAATACTTTAAACGGCATACCTTTCGGTGCGATCATCCATAAGATGGCACGACCGATTGTGGTATCTAATAAGTTAGTTTCTGCAACTAATTCACCCGCTTCATTTTTCACGTATTCTGTAATACGAACTTTAACACGTGCGTGTAATTCAGCTTGACCGGTACGGTACGCTTTTTCCGCTTCACGTGGGTCAAGGAAGTACATTCCTTCACCTTTCGCATTCACTTTCTCACGAGTCATATAGTAAAGACCTAATACAACGTCCTGAGAAGGTACGATAATCGGGTCACCACTTGCCGGTGAAAGTACGTTATTGGTAGACATCATTAACGCACGAGCTTCTAACTGCGCTTCAAGTGTTAATGGTACGTGTACCGCCATTTGGTCACCATCGAAGTCCGCATTGAACGCCGCACAAACGAGTGGGTGTAACTGGATTGCTTTACCTTCGATTAAGATCGGTTCAAATGCCTGAATACCTAAACGGTGAAGTGTTGGCGCACGGTTTAATAAAATTGGGTGTTCACGAATCACTTCCGCAAGGATATCCCATACGATCGGTTCTTCACGTTCAACCATTTTCTTCGCGACTTTGATTGTTGAAGCAATGCCACGAGATTCTAATTTAGAGTAAATAAACGGACGGAATAATTCCAATGCCATTTTTTTCGGTAAACCACATTGGTGTAGGTGTAAGTAAGGACCTACGGTGATTACCGAACGACCTGAATAGTCTACACGTTTACCTAATAAGTTCTGACGGAAACGACCTTGTTTACCCTTGATCATATCTGCAAGAGATTTTAATGGACGTTTATTAGAACCTGTAATCGCACGACCACGACGACCGTTATCTAATAACGCATCAACAGACTCTTGTAACATACGTTTTTCGTTACGTACGATGATGTCCGGTGCGACTAAATCTAATAAGCGTTTTAAACGGTTGTTACGGTTGATCACGCGACGATATAAATCGTTTAGATCTGAAGTCGCAAAACGACCACCATCAAGTGGTACTAATGGACGTAAATCTGGTGGAAGCACCGGTAATACAGTCATTACCATCCACTCCGGTTTATTGCCGGATTGTTGGAATGCTTCTAATAATTTTAAGCGTTTTGTGATTTTTTTACGTTTTGTTTCAGAGTTAGTTTCTTGTAACTCTTCACGCATCATTTCACATTGATGCTCTAAATCCATATCACGTAAAAGTGCTTGGATACCTTCCGCACCCATTTTCGCTTCAAACTCATCGCCCCAACGCTCTTCTGCGTCTAAGAACTGTTCTTCGGTTAATAACTGATTTTTTTCTAAATCGGTCATACCCGGCTCAGTAACCACATAAGATTCGAAGTAAAGTACACGTTCGATATCACGCAACGGCATATCTAAGATTAAACCGATACGGGACGGAAGTGATTTTAAGAACCAAATGTGTGCCACCGGACAAGCAAGTTCGATATGCCCCATACGGTCACGACGTACTTTAGTTTGAGTAACTTCAACGCCACATTTTTCACAGATTACGCCACGGTGTTTTAAACGTTTATATTTACCGCATAAACATTCGTAATCTTTTACCGGTCCGAAAATACGTGCACAGAAAAGACCGTCACGCTCAGGTTTAAAGGTACGGTAGTTAATGGTTTCCGGTTTTTTTACTTCACCGAAAGACCAAGAACGGATTTTATCCGGTGATGCTAAACCAATTTTAATTACATCAAAATCGTCATTTGATTTCGATTGTGCTTTTAAAAACTTTACTAAGTCTTTCACTTTTTGCCCCTAGTGAGGAATTAAAGTTTTGCTTAGAACACAAGGCTCTAAACGAGGAAATTTGGTTTTACAAGCGGTCAAATTTTGCAAATTTTTGACCAAATTCGACCGCTTGAGGGCTGACGACTAGTCTTCGTCTAACTCCATATCGATACCTAAGGCACGAATCTCTTTCAACAATACGTTGAATGATTCCGGCATACCCGGTTCCATTTGGTGTGTGCCGTCTACGATGTTTTTGTACATCTTCGTACGACCGTTCACGTCATCCGATTTAACCGTTAACATTTCTTGTAAGGTGTAAGCGACACCATATGCTTCTAATGCCCAAACCTCCATCTCACCGAAACGCTGACCACCGAACTGCGCTTTACCACCAAGTGGTTGCTGAGTAACAAGACTATAAGAACCTGTTGAACGCGCGTGCATTTTGTCGTCAACTAAGTGGTTCAATTTGAGCATATACATATAACCTACGGTTACAGGACGCTCGAATTTCTCACCGGTACGACCGTCAAATAATGTAATCTGACCTGAAGTCGGTAAGCCACCTAATTCTAATAAGCCTTTGATTTCGCTTTCATGCGCACCATCGAATACCGGAGTTGCAAGCGGTAAACCTTTACGTAAGTTTTCTGCTAAACGCAATACTTCTTCATCAGTAAAGGTGCTTAAGTCTACTGATTGTGAACCCTGGCCTAAATCGTATGCTTTTTGGATATACTCACGCAATTTCGCAACAGATTGTTGTTGTTTAATCATTGCATTAATTTGGTCACCGATACCTTTCGCCGCTAAACCTAAGTGCGTTTCTAAGATCTGACCGATGTTCATACGTGAAGGTACGCCCAGCGGGTTCAATACGATCTCAACCGGTTGGCCGTTTTCATCGTACGGCATATCTTCAACTGGGTTGATTTTCGAGATAACACCTTTGTTACCGTGACGACCCGCCATTTTATCACCCGGTTGGATTTGACGACGAACCGCTAAGTAAACTTTAACAACTTTTAACACGCCCGGTGCTAAATCGTCACCTTGGATAATCTTGTTGCGTTTAATTTCAAGTTTACGTTCGAACTCTTTACGTAATTCTTCGTGTTGTTCCGCAAGCTGTTCTAATTGATTTTGTTTCGCTTCATCATCTAAGGTTTGTTCTAACCATTTCTCACGAGAAACTTTATCTAATTCAGCTTCTGATACGCCACCTTCAACTAATAAGTTGCGAACACGTGTGAATAAGCCAGCTTCTAAAATTTCTAACTCTTCAGTTAAATCTTTCTTCGCTTCTTTAAGTCGCATTTCCTCGATTTCTAATGCACGTTTATCTTTTTCAACGCCATCACGAGTAAATACTTGAACGTCAATAACCGTACCTGAAGTACCGTTTGGTACACGTAATGAAGAATCTTTAACATCAGATGCTTTCTCACCGAAGATTGCACGTAAAAGTTTTTCTTCCGGTGTTAATTGGGTTTCACCTTTAGGCGTTACTTTACCTACTAAGATGTCGCCGCCTTTAACTTCCGCACCAACGTACACGATACCTGATTCATCAAGTTTACTTAATGCTGATTCGCCCACGTTCGGAATATCCGCTGTGATTTCTTCCGCACCAAGTTTAGTATCACGCGCCACACAAGATAATTCTTGAATGTGGATTGTCGTGAAACGATCTTCTTGTACCACACGCTCAGAAACTAACATTGAGTCTTCGAAGTTATAACCATTCCATGGCATGAATGCCACACGAATGTTTTGACCTAATGCTAACTCACCTAAGTCTGTTGAAGGACCGTCCGCTAAGATCTCACCACGCGCTACCGGCTCACCTAAATTCACACAAGGAATTTGGTTGATACAGGTATTTTGGTTTGAACGGGTATATTTAATTAAGTTATAGATGTCGATACCTGCTTCGCCCGGAATCGTTTCATCTTCATTTACTTTCACTACGATACGAGAAGCATCAACACGTTGTACGATACCACCACGTTTCGCCACAATCGCTACACCTGAGTCAAGTGCGATTGGTTTTTCCATACCAGTACCAACAAGTGGTTTATCCGCACGTAATGTCGGAACAGCCTGACGTTGCATGTTCGCACCCATTAACGCACGGTTCGCATCGTCATGCTCAAGGAACGGAATTAACAGCTGCCGCAACAGAAACTACTTGTTGTGTTGAGATATCCATATAGTGAATATCTTCCGGTTTGTATAAACCTGACTCACCGTGTTCGCCACGACAAGTTACGTAAGTATCAGTAAAACGGAAGTTCTCATCTAAGTTTGAGTTAGCCTGCGCGATAACATAGTTACCTTCTTCGATTGCCGATAAATACTCGATATCTTCGGTTACTTGACCGTTTACCACTTTACGGAATGGCGTTTCTAAGAAACCGTAGTTATTAGTACGTGCATATACTGAAAGTGAGTTGATCAAACCGATGTTTGGACCTTCAGGGGTTTCGATCGGACATAAACGACCATAGTGAGTAGTATGTACGTCTCGAACCTCAAAGCCTGCACGTTCACGGGTTAAACCACCCGGACCTAATGCCGAAATACGACGTTTATGGGTAACCTCTGAAAGCGGGTTATTTTGGTCCATAAATTGCGAAAGTTGTGAAGAACCGAAGAACTCTTTCACTGCCGCAGAAATTGGTTTCGCATTGATTAAATCTTGCGGAGTAATGCCGTCTAAATCACCTAATGATAAACGCTCACGCACAGCACGCTCTACACGCACTAAACCAATACGGAATTGGTTTTCAGCCATTTCGCCTACTGAACGAATACGACGGTTACCTAAGTGGTCAATATCGTCCACTTCGCCACGACCGTTACGGATTTCGATTAATTTCTTCATCACGCCGGTAATGTCGTCATTACTTAAAATTCCTGAACCTACGCCTTCTTCAAGATTTAACGAACGATTGAACTTCATACGACCAACCGCTGATAAATCATAACGGTCTGCTGAGAAGAACATATTGTCAAATAACGCTTCTCTTGCTTCTTTTGTCGGTGGCTCGCCCGGACGCATCATGCGATAGATTTCTACTAGTGCACTTAAGCGGTCATAAGTTGGATCAACACGTAAGGTTTCAGAAATATATGGACCGTGATCTAAGTCGTTAGTAAATAATACTTCGATCTCTTTGTAACCTGCTTGCGATAATTTCGCTAACATCTCCATTGAGATTTCCATATTCGCCGGACAAACTAATTCGCCGGTTGAAAGATCAACATAATCTTTCGCGCAACTTTACCTACGATGTACTCTACCGGCACTTCGATTTGTTTAATTTCGTCTTTTTCTAATGTACGAATATGACGTGCGGTAATACGACGACCACGTTCAACATACACTTTACCGTTCGCTTCAATATCAAACGCAGCAGTTTCACCACGTAAGCGTTCCGGCACCAACGTCATTAATAATTTATTATCTTGGATTTCAAAGTTCACTTTATCGAAGAACATCGATAAGATTTCTTCGGTCGTGTAACCTAAAGCACGTAAAATAATCGTTGCCGGTAATTTACGGCGGCGGTCGATACGTGCATAAAGATTGTCTTTCGGGTCAAACTCGAAGTCTAACCAAGAACCACGGTAAGGAATAATACGTGCGTTATAAAGCACTTTACCTGATGAGTGGGTTTTACCTTTGTCAGAATCGAAGAATACGCCCGGACTACGGTGTAACTGAGATACGATTACACGCTCAGTACCGTTAATCACGAATGTACCGTTATCGGTCATTAATGGGATTTCGCCCATATACACGTTTTGTTCTTTAATGTCTTTTACCGTACCGGTCGCCGCTTCACGGTCAAAAGTCACTAAACGTAATTTTACGCGTAATGGTCTTGCATAGGTTGTACCACGAATTTGACATTCACGAACGTCAAATACCGGCTCACCTAATTCGTAAGAAACGTATTGTAATTCAGTGCTTCCGTTATTGCTTACAATCGGGAACACAGAACGGAATGCCGCTTCTAAACCTTGTTGTCCATCTGAATCTCTTTGAATGAATTTTTCGTAAGAATCAAGCTGAATTGTTAATAGATAAGGTACGTTAAGAACTTGTGGACGTTTACCAAAGCTCTTACGAATACGCTTTTTCTCGGAATATGAATATGCCATTGCTAGATAGCCTTCTGATTTTCTTATTTGGTTGAGGTTACACAATCCACTCGAAAAAACTCGGTTGGAAGTGGCATTAAAATGTTGTACGAGGTGTCATTTTCCAATCGCCTTACTTGAGTCAAAAATCACTACTGCAAGCGGTCAAATTGGGTGGGGTTTTTACAAATTTAGCTTATTAAAATGACAAAATAAGCTAATGCTTCCAAGCACAAAAGGCTGACGGAGTTATAGCCGTCAGCCGGAATGCAAAAATGGTTGGTAATTATAGCAGAGATTCGCAATTTTGGTCAATCCTGTTGCAAAAAATGGGAAAATTTTGACCGCTTGCAATGATAACGCCTAAAAGCATTTTTCTCGTCTAAAGAACACTCTCTTGCTAAACCGTAAATCTGCACCTTCACCGCCTAATAAAAATGAAAAAGCCAACGATTTCTCGTTGGCTTTTTCTGAACTTGAAGTTCTGGAAAAGTTAAATCAAAAATTATTTGATTTCTACTTGTGCACCAGCTTCTTCTAATTCTTTCTTAAGTGCATCAGCTTCAGCTTTAGAGATGCCTTCTTTTAATGCTGCTGGTGCAGATTCAACTAAGTCTTTAGCTTCTTTTAAGCCTAAACCAGTTGCACCACGTACTGCTTTGATTACAGCAACTTTGTTTGCACCTGCGTTAGCAAGAATTACGTCGAATTCAGTTTTCTCTTCTGCTCGTCATGCGCCTGCTCGCTGGAGTCGCCTGCTACTGCTGCCATTGCTGAAACACCGAATTTTTCTTCCATCGCCGCGATTAATTCAACGATTTCTGATACTGATTTTGAAGCGATCGCTTCGATTAATTGTTCGTTAGTTAATGACATGACAATCAATTCCTAAAGTAAATAAGTTGTTAAACGAGTTAAGAAGTTTTCTGCTAAAAATTATGCGGCTTCTTGTAATTTGTCGCGTAATGCCGCAAGAGTGCGAACAAGTTTGCCTGCCGCAGCTTCTTTCATTGTGCCCATTAAACGTGCAATTGCTTCTTCGTAAGTTGGTAATGTAGCTAAGAATTCTACATCTTGTACTTTACCTTCAAAGGTCGCACCTTTAAGTTCAAACTCTTTATTTGTTTTCGCAAATTCAGTGAATAAACGAGTCTGCCGCGCCCGGGTGTTCGTGAGAGAATGCGATAAGAGTCGGACCAGTAAACGTATCTTTTAAGCACTCGAATTCTGTGCCTTCAACCGCACGACGTAATAAAGTATTACGTACAACACGCATTGTTACACCAGCTTCACGAGCAGATTTACGTAACTCAGTCATTTTCTCAACTGTTACGTCGCGAGAATCCGCAACAACAGCTGAAAGGGCACCTTTGGCGGCTTCGTTTACTTCAGCAACAATCGCTTGTTTGTCTTGAAGATTTAATGCCATTGGTTTTAGCTCCTGATACACTCCACCAAAGTGGAATTTACAAAAAACCTCAAAAAACTCACCGCTTGCATCGCAAGTAGCAATCTTCTGAGCCTAAGGTGTCCAGAAGCAGAAAATTCTGTCTGTTCACCATCTACGTAGGTTTTGATTAAGAATAAGAAAACTTATTCACCTACGGTCTTGGACGGGGCTTAGATAGGCTAAGCACCATCAGCTTGCTCTCGCAAGTTAAGGTCGCAAATTATACAATAATCTACGACCTTGTAAAGTTTTAACTTCTGTTAGAAATTAAAGTGATGCTTGATCAACAGCAACACCAGCACCCATAGTTGTAGAGATGCTTACTTTCTTGATGAAGATACCTTTAGCTGTTGTTGGTTTAGCTTTGTTTAACGCCGCTAATAACGCAACTAAGTTATCTTTTAATTGTTCAGGTGAGAAGTCTGCTTTACCGATAGTTGTATGGATAATACCATTTTTGTCGTTACGGTAACGGATCTGACCTGATTTAGCATTTTTAACTGCTTCAGCAACGTTTGGCGTTACAGTACCAACTTTCGGGTTTGGCATTAAGCCGCGTGGACCTAATACTTGACCTAATTGACCTACAACACGCATTGCATCCGGAGAAGCGATAACAACGTCAAAGTTCATTTCGCCTTTCTTGATTTGCTCTGCTAAATCTTCCATACCTACTAAATCAGCGCCTGCCGCTTTAGCCGCTTCTGCGTTCGCGCCTTGTGTGAATACTGCTACGCGAGCTGTACGACCTGTACCGTGTGGTAATACTGTTGCACCACGTACGTTTTGGTCTGATTTACGAGGGTCGATACCTAAGTTCACCGCTACGTCTACGCTTTCAACGAATTTAGCTGTTGCGAATTGTTTTAAAACTGCGATCGCTTCGTTGATTTCGTAAGCTTTAGTAGAATCTACGCCAGCTTTAATTGCTTTCATTTTTTTAGTCAATTTAGCCATTGTATTATTCCTCTACGATTAAGCCCATTGAGCGAGCTGTACCAGCGATTGATTTCATTTTAGTTTCGATAGTCGCACCAGTCATATCTGCTTGCTTTAGTTTCAGCGATTTGACGTAATTGCTCTTGAGTTACTGTACCCACTTTATCTTTGTTCGGTTTACCTGAACCAGATTTGATACCTACAGCTTTTTTAAGTAATACTGTCGCCGGTGGAGTTTTAGTTACGAAAGTGAATGAACGGTCTGCGTAAACTGTGATAACAACAGGGATTGGTAAACCTTTTTCTAAGCTCTCAGTACGAGCGTTGAATGCTTTACAGAATTCCATGATGTTAACACCTTGTTGACCTAATGCAGGACCAACTGGTGGTGAAGGGTTAGCCATACCAGTCGCAACTTGCAACTTAACGTATGCTTGGACTTTTTTTGCCATTTTTAAGTTTCCTCTAAGTGGGTAATAACGCCGAAAATCGGCTCCCCTGTTACACAAAAAACGAGTTAGCAAGCCAACTCGTATAGATTGATTATTCTAAATAAATTGCGATCATTTTTCAAGCAAAACTATTTGGAATAATAAAATTTTATTGCTGAAAAATTCATATGTACTATAAAAGATACATTACAAAATGAAACAAGCGGTCATTTTTTAAAATTTTTTGCAAAAATCAGGTAAAAATAAACCGCTTACTTTCAGCTAGATTCTGTATAAAAAACAATTACGATTGTTTTTCTACCTGGCCGAACTCAAGTTCAACCGGAGTTGCACGTCCGAAGATAGATACAGACACTTTTAAGCGGCCTTTTTCGTAATCCACTTCTTCAACCGTACCGGTAAAGTCTGCGAACGGACCTTCGGTGACACGAACATTTTCGCCCGGTTGATATTCGTTACGATCACGTGGTTTTTCCGCCGTTTCTTGAACACGATTTAAAATACGATCCGCTTCGCGTTTAGAAATCGGTGCAGGTTTATCCGCTGTACCGCCGATAAAACCCATTACACGCGGCACACTTTTTACTAAATGCCATGTGTCGTCATTCATTTCCATTTGTACTAACACGTAGCCTGGGAAGAATTTACGTTCGGTACGGCGACGTTTACCACCTACGTTTTCAACAACTTCTTCAGTCGGCACTAATACTTCGCCGAACTGATCTTCCATTTGGTGTAACTTGATATATTCACGCAATGTTACTGCAACACGGTTTTCAAAACCTGAAAATGCTTGTAATACATACCAACGCATTTTTGTTACTTCTGTATTTTCTACTTCGCTCATCTTAGAACCTTAAATTTGTTAAAAACGTAACCAACGTAACGATAATAGAGTCGATACCCCATAATACTAACGAAACCACCACACACATTGCTAACACAATTAATGTAGTTTGGGTCGCTTCTGGGCGAGTTGGCCAAATAATTTTTCTAAGCTCTGTACGAGATTCTTTGATAAAGCCAATCGCTTTTTGACCTTGGTTAGTGATTGCTGCAAGTACAACCGCACCAACGATTAATACGACAAGTAATAATACGCGTACAACTAATGAAAAATGCGATGCAAAATACGCATTACCAATCGCGACTACAGCAAGTAATGCAATCGCGACAAACCATAATGCCCCGTTTACACCCTTACTTTTAACGCCCTTTTCTTCGATCTGTTCAGGGGCTTTCTTGTTAATCTCAGTTGCCATATAAAACCTAAATATTGTAAAAAAGAGAACTATTATTTTGAAAAGCGTTGGATTCTAACATTTTTAGCCTTACTTGCCACGATCTTTTGTGAAATTTTATCCAAAAAATCTAAACACTGTTCCTGATTAACAGTTTTATCGGCAATTCCACAATGCGATCTTTTTCCGTCACCGTTTCTTGTGTCAGTCTTGCGAGTAATTGCTTACCGGCAACTTTGCCCATTTGTTCATAAGGAATAGCAATCGTGGTTAAATTTGGGTAAGACACGCTACCGACATCTAAACCACCCAATCCGACTACCGCAATATCTTTAGGGACGGAAATATGTCGTCTTAACGCTTCATACAATGCACCACACGCCAATTCATCCGATAAAAAGACTAATGCATCAATATTTCCCCATTCCAAATAAGCGTCATTAAATAATTGTACGCCTGAGGAAAATGAAATGTCATCCGTAGCATACCGCACTAATTGCGGGTCTAAATGTTTACTTAATAAGGTTGTTCGCCAACTTTCCAAATAATGTTGGAAAATGGAAAGATCGTGTTTAGCCGCCAATAAACCGATTTGTCGATGGCCTTTATCTACCAAAAAATCGATCATCGTTTTCATTGCGACTTTACTGTCGATACCTACACTCATATCTATCGGTGTTGATTTTTTATGACCGATTTCAACTGTTGGTATATGGCTTTTTTTAATCCATTCCGCCGCATTTAGCGGACAATCTAAATTTAATAGTACAATTGCTTGTGGTGTATGATTAATCAGCTCTTGTAACCAAGACGGTTGATCCGCAACCAATATCACGATTTGTAATTCCAATTTCGCTAAACTTTGGCGTAAAGCCGATAAAATCAAGTTATTTTCGGTCGAAGTAATTGATGATGTCACAATCACTAAATTTTGTGAGGAAGCCGATGCAAGTTGTCTAGCGACAACATTCGGCACATAGCCTAATTCGACAACAGCCTGTTCAATCTTTTTACGTAGCGGCTCAGAAACGGCTTCAGGTGTACGTAATGCCCTTGAAACCGTCATTTGACCGACACCAACAAACTTTGCAACATCCGCTAGTGTTATTCTTCCCGATGTTTTCCTTGTTCTTGTTGATTCATTTGCCATAAGCTCTCCTCATCTTGCCAATGATCTTATCATTAAAAATTAACTTTTCATTTGGCTATATCAAAAAATCTCATCGTAATTATTTTGCAGAAAAAATAAAAAATGTTACCGCTATCACACTTTTAAAGATTGCCTGTTGATAGCGGTAACATTTCTCTCTATATTGTGCTTAAAACATATTTCTAATCCAATTTCTTTCACTATGAGGGTTTAACAATGAAAATTATGGCTGTATGTGGTAATGGTATCGGTAGTAGCTTTATGATGGAAATGAACATCAAAAAAGTCTTGAAAAAATTAAATGTGGAAGCAGAAGTCGGTCATACGGATCTTGCCTCGGTAACAGCAGATGATGCGGATATTTTTGTGATGGGTAAAGATATTGCCAGCAGTGCAACCAGCTTACCAGCAGAACGCATTATTATTGTAACTAATTTAATTAGCCCGGTTGAATTTGAAGAAAAACTTACCGCTTACTTCAATCGCTAAAGCGAGGTGAACTATGGACTCTATACTTTTCTTCCTGTTAGATATTTTAAAAGTACCGTCAATTCTGGTCGGTTTAATTGCGTTAACCGGTTTACTTTTACAGAAAAAATCCTTACCGGATACCATTAAAGGTACAGTAAAAACCATTTTAGGATTTCTTGTATTAAGTGGTGGTGCAACCGTTTTATTAAGTTCGCTTACGCCTCTCGGTGGTATGTTTGAACACGCATTTAACGTGCAAGGCATTATTCCGAATAATGAAGCGGTTGTATCCATGGCAATGGAAAAATTCGGGACAGCAACAGCACTCATTATGGCATTCGGTATGG
The DNA here is from genome assembly GCF_029774155.1 of Actinobacillus arthritidis. Lineage (NCBI taxonomy): Bacteria > Pseudomonadati > Pseudomonadota > Gammaproteobacteria > Pasteurellales > Pasteurellaceae > Actinobacillus > Actinobacillus arthritidis. The sequence continues at coordinate 1,824,960 of NZ_CP103833.1, forward strand.
TTGCCAATATTATTGTTGCACGTTTTACTCGTTTGAAATTCGTTTTCCTGACCGGACACCACACTTTCTTTATGGCGTGTATGGTAGCGGTTATTTTAGTGGTTGCGGGCTTTGAAGGGGTTCAACTTGTCTTTACCGGTGCATTAACACTCGGTTTAATTATGGGCTTCTTCCCAACAATTGCTCATCGCTATATGAAAAAAATTACCGGTAGCGATGATGTCGCATTAGGTCACTTCGGTACTATCGCTTATGTGCTTTCCGGTGCAATCGGTCAATTAGTCGGTAAAGGTTCAAAATCTACCGAAGAAATGAATTTGCCGAAAAACTTAAGTTTCCTACGTGACAGTTCTATTTCTATTTCGCTTACGATGATGGCGATCTATGTGTTCTTAGCTCTTGCATCCGGTAACGAATATGTTTCGCAAAACTATAGTAACGGTCAACATTATGTGGTTTATGCGATTATTCAAGCGATTACTTTTGCGACCGGTGTATTCGTTATTTTACAAGGCGTGCGTCTTGTATTAGCGGAAATTGTACCGGCATTTACCGGTTTCTCCGAAAAATTAGTCCCGGATGCAAAACCGGCATTAGACTGCCCGATTGTTTTCCCTTATGCACCTAATGCGGTATTAATCGGCTTCTTAGCCAGCTTTGCCGGTGGTGTCGTCGGATTAGCGGTGTTAGGTCAATTAAATTGGGTATTAATTTTACCGGGTGTTGTACCCCACTTCTTCTGTGGTGCAACTGCTGGTGTGTTCGGTAACGCAACCGGTGGTCGTCGTGGTGCAATTATTGGTGCATTTGCACACGGCATCTTAATCACCTTCTTACCGGTGTTCTTATTACCTGTTCTCGGTTCATTGGGTTTTGCCAATACAACATTCTCTGATGCGGATTTCGGTGGTGTCGGTATCGTATTAGGCTATATGGCACAAGTATTTAATAAGGATGTGATTACTGCGATTATTGTCGGATTATTTGCTCTTTTAGTTGCTTACAACTACCTTGCTAAAAAGCCAGCAAAAGATACTGAGTAATAAGCGGTCTGATTTTCATAAAAATTTGCAAAAGTTGCATTAAAATTCAATTTTAAACATTTAAGCTAAAGCCGGTTTTCTTAAATCGGCTTTATTTTTTTGCGTAATATCACATTTTTATGAAAATATTAGTAAGAATGAGTAAAAAACAGACTGAATAATTATCTACACTTTTTACTTTCTTGATAATATAGACTCCTATTTATTTTGGAGGACTTATGAATAATCCTACTACTCTACGAGAACTTACCCTAAGGGGTATGATTTTGGGGGCGTTAATTACTGTGGTATTTACCGCTTCTAATGTTTATTTAGGACTGAAAGTGGGGATGACGTTTGCATCATCGATTCCTGCGACAGTTATCTCAATGGCTGTACTCAAAATGTTTAAGGGATCAAATATCCTTGAAAACAATATGGTACAAACGCAAGCCTCATCTGCCGGTACACTTTCTTCGGTAATCTTTGTGATTCCGGCATTATTAATGATGGGCTATTGGCAAAACTTCCCGTTTTGGCAAACCTTACTTATCTGTATTTCCGGTGGAATTTTAGGGGTGATTTTTACCGTACCGTTACGTAATGTGATGGTGGTAAAAAGTGACTTACCTTATCCGGAAGGCGTTGCCGCGACTGAAATCTTAAAAGCCGGTGATGAAAGCGATAATAAAGACAGCGGTATTAAAGAAATCGTATCCGGTGGTTTATTAGCGACTTTTGTGAGCTTTCTGACAAACGGCTTACGTGTCGTTGCCGACGGTGCAAGCTACTGGTTTAAAGGCGGTAATGCAATATTCCAATTACCAATGGGCTTCTCTTTTGCCTTACTCGGTGCCGGTTATTTAGTCGGTATGATGGGCGGTATCGCGATGTTAGTTGGTACGATCTTTACTTGGGGCGTGGCAGTACCTTACTTTACTGCAACAACACCAATGCCTGCCGATGCGGATATGATTAGCTTTGCGATGGTTTTATGGAAAAGCAATGTTCGCTTTATCGGGGTCGGTACGATTGCGATTGCGGCAATCTGGACTTTACTCGTGCTATTTAAACCAATGGTACAAGGTATGTCGCAAGCATTCCGTGCATTGAAAGATCCAGCATTACAAAATGTTGATCGTACCGCACAAGATCTGTCGCCAAAAACCATGCTTTATACCATTTTAGCGAGTATTATTTTAATCATTATCGCTTTAGTGAGCTTCTTACAACCGGTCGGTTTACCGATGGAATTAGCGTTCTTATTAGTTGTACTTTGTACGATTTTAGCGGTGGTAGTCGGCTTCTTAGTCGCGGCGGCATCTGGTTATATGGCAGGTTTAGTCGGTTCGTCCTCAAGCCCAATTTCAGGTATCGGTATCATCTCAATCGTGATTATTTCGGTAATTTTGATGATGGTCGGTAATGTTGCCGGCTTAATGGAAAATGCGGACGGACAACGTTTCTTAACTGCATTAACTATTTTCACCGCATCAATCGTCTTCTGTGTTTCGACAATTTCAAACGATAACCTACAAGATTTAAAAACCGGTTATTTAGTCAAAGCAACACCGTGGCGTCAACAGTTTGCGTTAATTATCGGTTGTATCGTCGGTGCATTAGTTATCACACCGGTATTGGAAATCCTTTACCACGCATACGGTTTTGCCGGTGCAATGCCACGTGAGGGAATGGATGCGGCACAAGCACTTTCTGCACCGCAAGCTACCATTATGATGACTATTTCCAACGGTATTTTCTCAAACAGCCTTGAATGGACTTACATTTTAGTCGGTGTCGCTTTCGGTATCTGTTTAATTATCGTGGATACCTTACTGAAAAAAGCGAGTGCAGGTCGTTTAGGTTTACCAACTTTAGCCGTGGGTATCGGTATTTACTTACCACCGGTGGTAAACGTACCGTTAATTATCGGTGCATTACTTTCTTGGTTGGTTAATCGTCATATTCAACGCTATGCAAAACGTAGTGGTAAAGATGTCGAAGCCACAAGTAAAAAAGCGGAACGTTATGGAACGCTTTTCGCGACCGGTTTAATCGTGGGTGAAAGTTTAGTCGGCGTACTGTTAGCCTTTGTGATCGCTGGTTCTGTGACTTCGGGTGGTTCTGACGCACCGTTAGCGTTAAATCTCAAAAACTGGGGCGGTATGGCAGAATTACTTGGTTTAACACTATTTGTGATCGGTTGTATTATTTTCGCTCGTCGTGTATTGCAAGCGAAAAAATAATTTTCCCTATTTTGAATTGGACGGCATCTTCGGATGCCGTTTTTTATTGTCTGACATAGCCACCACTTACCTGCTTAATTACATTCAACAATTCTAAATCAAGTAACTCGACTAATAGCGTTTCCACTTCTAATGAAATCGCCTTTGCCAACTCATCAATCGAAATCGGATCAAGACCGATATGTTCCACAATTTGTTGCTGACAAGCGGTCAATTCCGGCAATTTTTTTGCAAGATGATTGTTCTTATTCGGCACATCAGCTTTTGCAAAAAATGGGGCTTTTTCGACCGCTTGTTGCGGCTCAAACAGCACCTGTTGCCGAGGCTGATCCGGCAGTTGATATTGAATCGCCTGTAAAATATCCTCTATCGTCTCAGTTAAAAGTGCTCCTTCTTTGATCAATTTATGACAGCCTTGTGCATACGGGTTTTGTACCGAATTAGGAAGTGCAAAAACTTCTCGCCCTTGCTCCAACGCATAACGAGCGGTAATCAGCGTGCCACTATTTAATGTAGCTTCCACCACTAATGTACCAAGTGATAAACCGCTGATAATCCGATTACGACGAGGAAAATTCTCGGCAAGCGGCGGTTGATTCGGGAAAAATTCCGACACCAACGCCCCGCCGCTTTCAATAATCTGTTCCGCCAATTTTTTGTGTCTTGCCGGATAGACTTGATCTAAACCGCTACCCAGCACAGCAATCGTAATACCCCGTTCCGCTACCGCTCGCTGATGACAAAAGCCGTCTATACCGATCGCAAGTCCGCTGGTTACCGCCAAATGATGTTTAATCAGTTGCTCGCTAAAATAGCATGCCCAATATTCTCCATAGGCAGAAAAATCTCGGCTACCAACAATCGCAATTTGCGGTAAACTCAAACTGCTTACAGAACCTCTGACAAATAACACCGGTGGTGCGGTGCTGATTTGCCGTAATAAAAACGGATATTCCTCATCAAATAAGCTCAATAAATGTTGATTCGGTTGTTCCGCCCACGCTAATGCGCTCTCAATCCAACGCATTTCCGGATTGAACCAGCGTTGAATCTGTTTCTCGTTCCAACCTATTTGTTGTAATTGACATTTGTCATATTGGCAAAATTGGGCAAAATCCACTTCGGACAACAGACGAGCTATTCGTCGCGCCCCTAGTTGCGGAATTTGTAGTAATTTCAGTAAAGCGATTTGTGGCATTAATCTATTCCCTAAATGAATGATGGCTAATTAAAAGGAAACATAGACAAATAACGATTAAACAGGTAATTTAGTCAGACGTTTTATCTTATTTAGCTATGTTTTTCACAAAATAGCCCATCATAAGAAAACGAATTAATTAACCAATTTATAATTTTTTATTTTTCGATTGAGATCACAAAAAATGTCAGTTTTAGAAGTTGTACTTTACCCGGATGAAGGGTTAGCAAAAGTGTGTGAGCCTGTTGCACAGGTGGACAATGAATTAAATCAGTTCATTGATGATATGTTTGACACAATGTACGAACACGAAGGTATCGGTCTTGCCGCACCGCAAGTGGGCGTATTAAAACGTGTTATTACGATTGATATTGAAGGCGATAAAACTAACCAAGTGGTACTGATTAACCCGGAGATTTTAGAATCGAGTGGCGAAACCGGTATCGAAGAAGGCTGTTTATCGATCCCCGGTCATCGTGCGTTAGTGCCACGTAAAGAAAAAGTGAAAGTAAAAGCGTTAAACCGTAAAGGCGAAGAGGTGATTTACGAGGCGGACGGCTTATTCGCTATCTGTATCCAACACGAAATCGACCATCTCAACGGTGTGCTGTTCGTGGATCACATCTCTGCACTTAAACGCCAACGCATTAAAGAAAAAATGCAAAAACTCAAAAAACAAATTGAGCGTGCTAAGTAAAACCACTTTGTAGGAAACAGTTATGAGTAAATTCTTAGATTTAAACGTTCTAAGATTTCAAAAAGAAGGACAATATTTTGATCGTAAAAGTGCAAGAATAAGACCGAGAGATATATTAAAACATTTGGTCGCTTTTGCGAATGCTAACGGTGGAACTCTCGTAATCGGTATTGAAGATAATGGAGATATCAGTGGCTTTGGGGTTAATGGTTCACATTCGATAGATGAATTTTCATCTATCGCACTCATAGAATTACGAAAAACGCCCATTCTCGTCAAAACCGAGCGGATTCCCGTCTTAAATACAGCCGGAGTAAGTGATGAAATTCTACAGATTACTGTTGATGTATCAAGCGATCGTGTTATAGAGAACTATGACAATAAAGTTTATTTAAGACAAGATGATAAAAGTATTGAACTTAACTTTGAACAAATTACTCAATTAACTTATGATCGAGGACAACGATATTTTGAGGATGAAATCGTTGAAGATTCATCAATGGATGATATTGATGACGAGATTCTGGCAAAATATCGTGCTTTAATGCGCTTAGATAACCTCTCTATATTAGATATACTCTCAGCAAGGAACTTTATAAAAAACGGGCATTTAACGCACGCCGGAGTGCTATTATTTAGTAAAAACCCAACTAAATACTTACCACAAGCCCGTTTAAGAGTAATCAAATATGACGGTAATAATGCTCAAGTCGGTCAAAGTTTAAATATCATTAAAGAAAAAAATTTTGAAGGGAATATTCCTAAAGTTATTTCTGAAGTTAAAAGTTTCGTGGCGGATCAATTAAGAGAATTTCAATATCTCGATCATAACGGTACTTTCAAGATTATGCCGGAATACCCCGAATTTGCTTGGTTTGAAGGAATTGTGAATGCTTTAGTCCATAGAAATTATGCGATTAGAGGAGATCATATCAAAGTATTAATATTTGATAATCGCTTAGAAATTCATAGTCCCGGATTGCTTCCGAATATTGTTACCCTACAAAATATGAAAACACAAAGATTCTCTAGAAATCCTCGTATAGCAAGAATCTTATCCGAGTTTGGCTGGGTAAAAGAAATGAATGAAGGCGTGAAAAGAATATATTCGGAAATGGAGAATTTTTATCTAAAACAACCAATATATTTTGAACAAAACCATTCACTCATACTCACGTTAGAAAACAATATATTAAATCGAGCTTTAAGAGTTAAGGATTCTTTAGAAGCATTAATCACATCTGATACATTTAATGATTTAAGTGGATATGAGAAAGAAATCCTAAGCTATATTTATACCAACAAAAAAATTACTGTGAAAGATGGCATAGAGATACTCAATAAAAGTAATACTTTTGTAAGAAATAAATTTAAACATCTTGAAAAGCTAGGTATTCTAAAATGGAACGGGTCTAATCCTACAGATCCTACGCAATATTATGCTTTAGCTGAAAAATATAGTTCATAGTAGTTCATAGTAGTTCATAGTAGTTCATAGTAATATCAGGAGTAATATTTATATGATTATCGTAACAGGCGGCTTTGGTATGATCGGTAGTAATATCGTCAAAGCATTAAATGAAATCGGCAGAAAAGATATTCTTGTTGTAGATAACTTAAAAAACGGCGAAAAATTCGTAAATTTAGTAGATTTAGATATTGCGGATTATTGTGATAAAGAAGATTTTATCGCTTCGATCATTGCCGGCGATGATTTCGGCGATATTGATGCGGTATTCCACGAAGGTGCTTGCTCGGCAACCACCGAATGGGACGGCAAATACTTAATGCACAATAACTACGAATATTCAAAAGAGTTATTACATTTCTGTTTAGATCGCCAAATTCCGTTCTTCTACGCATCAAGTGCGGCAACTTACGGTGGCCGTTCGGATAACTTTATCGAAGAGCGTAAATTTGAACAACCGCTCAATGCTTACGGTTACTCAAAATTCCTATTTGACGAATATGTACGCCAAGTTTTACCGGAAGCGGATTCGCCGGTATGCGGTTTTAAATATTTCAACGTGTACGGCCCACGTGAACAACACAAAGGCTCAATGGCAAGCGTAGCGTTCCACTTAAACAATCAAATGCTGAAAGGCGAAAACCCTAAATTATTCGAAGGCTCAGAAACCTTCTTACGTGATTTTGTGTATGTGGAAGACGTGGCAAAAGTGAATATCTGGGCGTGGCAAAACGGTATTTCCGGCATTTATAACCTCGGTACCGGCAAAGCGGAATCGTTCCAAGCGGTAGCACAAGCGGTGATCGACTTCCACGGCAAAGGCGAAATCGAAAAAATCCCATTCCCAGATCATTTAAAGTCTCGCTACCAAACCTTCACCCAAGCGGATCTAACCAAACTCCGTGCGACAGGCTATACAGGTACATTCAAAACCGTAGCCGAAGGTACGAAAGAATATATGGCGTGGTTAAATCGTTAATATCTAGCCTTATATTAAAAACAAAGCGTAAGTCGCTATAAGTGCTACTTAATTAGGTGAAAACTACCATAAGTGTTAAGAAAAGATGCCTAACGGCATCTTTTCTTCATATAAATATTTAATGATACGAGAGAGAACTCTCACATCATCGTTAGCGATTTTTTGTTGTTTTCTTAGCAAAAACGACCGCTTACAAGCTACCAACTCTTCTCTACCGTCATAAACCATTCACTTCCCGATCGGCTATAAAAAGCGGAAATATTGCTGTCAATTTTACGATAACGATAATTTAATTTTGGAACAAAACCTTGCCATTGAATTTGGTTATGCCACAAACTAGCATTTACACTATATTCATCATCCAGTCGCTTTTTCGGGAAATAGAAGTTATCCGCTAAGAAATCACGCTTTACATAACGCAAACTGACTCGGCTCACAACATCGCCATAACGCACTAGCGTACCAAGATTAATTCCTTTACGAATAGACGTTTCTGCCTTATCTCTCGTGCGATCTTTACTCAACTCTACCCCACTGAACACCACCCAATTCGGATTGACGGTATAGCTTAACGAAGCCGATAATCCATTGATATAACCATTATAACGTTGTGCAATATTTTCATCGGCATAGCGTTTCTGTGTATGGTTAAAATTGGCGGAAAATGACCATTGGCGGTTAAGCTGACGGCGAAACTCAATATTTGCACCGTAATTTTGGCTGTAACGTGGCGAAGCGAGCCAGTTTTGTTCAAAGAACGGCAAAATGCCCCAAGATTGCAATGCAGAATGTTTACGATAACCGAATGAACCGTATAACGATTTTTCGCTGTAATCTTGGTTATCCCAATAATGCACACCACTAAATCGTCCTTCAAATGCCACAAAATGATTACCGCTTAGGTTTATTTCTCTACTTGCTCCCAAACCGTAACGAAAACCGTGGGCTTTTTGCGGTAAAGAATCTTCATTTTTTAAGAATCGCAAACCACCGATTTCGACTTCTCGTTCACTGGAAGCATTGTTCACATTATCGGTTTGTGTATATTGCAATTCCGCATCCGGTTGCCAATTTTGACGCTCTGCCATTGCTTGCAAATAACGTTCAACTAACGGTCGCATTTGCGGATCAAGGACTTTTCTTGCTTGTTCTAACTGTTGTTTCGCTTCACGATATTGCTTGTTTTCAAACAACATCACACCCAAATCGAAACGTGGATAAGCTAACTGCGGTTGAGCCTGTAAAATTTGTTGGTAAAGCTCGATCGCCCCGTCATAATCTTGTTCCGCACGCAACATTGCTCCTTTCGCATAGCGATATAAAATCGGATCGAAGTTCGCCTGTTTAGCATAATTATCCAATGCCGGTTTTAGAGCTTGCCACTGTTTATTGACTAATAACGCTGTGATAGTTTGATCTAAATTTGCCGGTTCGGCTGGTGTAAATATCGGGGTATCAGCGGTTAAATTCGTTGAACTTTTTACAAACTCCGCCGGTTTTAGATGATCGGCTTTATCCTCAAAGAAGATTGGTTTGGGTGTAGAAATAGTTTCCGCTAAAAGTGTTGAGGGAAGCACAAGAAGAATAAAAGGTATTGATTTCATTAGATTTTATCGGAAAGGTTTTTATTAGCGTAGGGATGCACCTCGTGCGTCCGCAAGCGGTCTAATTTGTAAAAAATTTTGCAAATTCAACCGTCAAATACGGACACACGCCGTGTGTCCCTACCATTATATGAAATAGTTAAAAACTATTTTTTGATTTCACCACGTGTGCCGCCGAAGCCAATGTCAAATGAACCTGAACCGTGCATATCATGTCTATCTGACGACATAACTTTATCACTAATAGATTTAGTTGGTGACAAATAAGTGTTATTTTCGCTATCCCAAGCACCATAAGGAGATTGGCTTAATGTTGCTCGCCCAGAAATTTCTTCTGCGTTTTTACCATAGAATCCTAATTGGTAATCTCCACTAGTATCTCTTACATTTTTCCATTCATCCGCACTAATTCTGCCTCTTGCTCGCATACCGCCAGAGGAAGCCGATTTATAAATTTCACCTTGATCAAGTGTTAAACGACCTATATGCTCTAACCCTTCAATACTTCCTTGTCCTGTTTTCTTAGCAAAATCTACATTATAAGTAAGTGTTCCTTGGCTGTGAGAATCAAATGCCACACCTGTATATGTCGCACTTCCTTCAGTTGGAAATTGAAGTTCTTTTGTTTCCAAACCTTTATCATCCTGAACAGTATAGGTTTCTGTTTTTCTTACAACTGGTTCATACCTATAATTTGTTCCATCATAGTTATATTGCATCTCTTCACTTTCTTTAGAATGGTACTTTCCTGTTACAACAGAATATCTTTGGTTATAAATATCGTTATGTTGATCAGTAGTTATAAATCGTCCTGTTTCTTTGTCATTTTCAACAATAGGCTCTTTTACTAAACTTGAATTTTGATTCCGATTGAATCCTATTAAAGTTTCATTAGGGAGACCTTTCAAGCTATTACTCAGATTAGTTTCCGCCTCATCTAGCGTGTTATATAAGTTTTCTCTAACAAAATCCGCTACATAATATTGATTGTTTAAATAGTCTTTAGAAAGTTGTTCTAAATTTTGTTTATGGGTAACTAATTGCTCTAATTTGTTCTTAAACTCATCTAAAGTTAGAGCTTTATTTTGTTCGACAAAATCTGTCGTATTAAGATTATAATTAAAATGTTGCTGAGAATATGTGTTTGCTAACTGATACATTTTTTCTGTTTTTTGTGATTCCTCTCGTTCAGCAACAAGTTTATCTAACTCAGTCAATGCACTTTCTTTGCTACCATTTGCATAATTACTAGCAAAATTACCCGCTTCCCAATCTTCTAACCCTTTTTCTTTCGCCAGTTGGGTTAATTCTTTAATAAAATTATTACGTTCAACTAACTTATCTAGCTCAACTAATGTTGCATCTTTTCCTTGATCAACATTGTTATAAGCAAAATTATTCGCTTCCCACTCTTGTAAACCTTTGCTTTGAGCTAATTGTTTTAATTCGGTAATTAGCGTTTCACGAGCATTTTGTTTATCTTCTGCTTCTTTTCGTAATAAATCGGCTAAATCATCATAACTTTTATCTCTATTCGCTTTTTCAAATGCTCTTGTCGCTTCATCCGAATAACCGAAATCTCTTGCCAAAATTCTGACTTTCGAGTTTCTTGACGCAAGCATAATTTTATCTGTCACTTCTTGCTTAGTTTTACCGATTAAATCCGTCGCTAATTCATCCGCCCAACCATTACTTAAACCGGCACTGATTGCTAGTTTATGAATTTGCTCTTTAGTAAGCGGTGTATTTACCGCTAATAAAGCGGCTTCAGCCTTTAATTTTGCTTCCTGCTCCGCTTGTATTACTTTTTCTTTTTGCACTAAACTTTCATTTGCTTTTGCTAATTCTTGGGTAAATTTAGTCAAATTATTTTGTGTCGTAACAAGCGTTTTCTTGATCTCATCAACCGTTTTAGCGGAAGCCGAATTAGCTTGCTTTAATTGGGTTGTAACAGCTTCAAGATTACTTTTTGTCGCAGTTAATTCTTTCTGTAAGTCTGCTTTCTCTTTACTGGACAACAATGATAAATTTTTTAATTTTTCTTCTGCTTGTTGTGTAGCTTGTTGTGCATTGGCTAACTGTTGTTTTACTTGTTCAATTTCTGTTTGTTGTATTTGTGGTTGCGTATGTATTTGCATATCCGTTTTTGGTTTAGCATGATTAGAACCGCCGCCACTACTCCCACAAGCGGTTAAACTCAGCAAAATTGCGGTTGCAATAGAAATACGTTTAATAGACATAGATAGACCTCATAAAATAATATAACGGTTAAAATTAAACCCGTTTTAATTTATACTAAACCGTAAAAATAAACCATAAATTATTAATTACAGTCTATTACCTTGTTAAGCAAGGTAACCTACCTTAAAAGGGCAATTATGAAAATTAATGAGAAAATCCGTCATTTACGAGAAAATCATCAGCTTTCCCAAGAAGTAATGGCAGATAAATTAGGTATGTCGGTAACCGGTTATGCCAAAATTGAGCGAGGCGAAGTGCGTTCCAATTTACCTCGTTTAGAGCAAATTTCTGAAGTATTTGATATGGATATTTGCGAATTGTTGTCTTACGGAGAGGAAGGGCAGATTTTCTTTAATAATGCAGATAATGATTTTAGTAATTCTAATAACTTTTGCTTTTCTCTAGGTAATAAAGGCAACAACCAAGAAATCGAAAAATTACAACAGTTATTAGTGCATAAAGAAGAGTTAATAGCACAAAAAGATAAGCTGATCGAGAGCCTTGAACGTGAACTGGCATTACTCAGAAAGCTGACAAGCGGTCAAAATTAGTCGATTTGTTACCGGCGATATATCGTAAAAGAAGTTCTTACTTAAATAAGTAAGAACTTTTTGATTTAAGTCTAACCGCTACCCCGTCTTGATTATAGAGCCACTAAATTTCCAAATTTATAATTCCTACTAATTTAATCAACTATATTATTAGGAGTTTACGATGTCTGTTTTAACTGATAAAGATTGGCGTACTGTACCGCTTGGTGAAATTATTGATTTTATTATCCCTCGTTTTCACGATACACATCGCAACCAATTACCTATCCTAATTGAATTGGCAGAAAAAGTGGAATCCGTTCACGCCGATAGTGCTGATTGTCCGAAAGGTTTAGCGGAACTTATTCGTAAAGTTTATGCGGATTTAGTGAATCATATGATGAAGGAAGAACAAATTCTATTCCCATTGATTAAAGCCGGTAGAGGAAAAATGGCGGCGGCACCGATTTCCGTGATGGAGGCCGAGCACGATGAGGCCGGTAACGATGTTGAAGAAATACAAAAACTAACCAATAACTTTACTCCGCCTGAGGGGGCTTGCACATCTTGGCGTAATCTATATCAAGGCTTACAAGAATTTGCCGATTTAGATGCACACGTAGATTTGGAAAATAATAATTTATTCCCTCGTGCATTAGCAGGTGAAGCGACCTTAATCGAAAACAAGCGGTTGATTTTGAAGAAAAATTTGCAAAATTCTTGCAAAAATCGACCGCTTGTATCACATTCACAAATTAAGCTGATGCTTTTGAGAACAGGTTAATCACCAACACGCCGGCAATAATCATTCCCATACCGATAAAGCCAGCCAAATCCGGTTTTTGTCCGAAAGCGAAATACGCTACAATGGCGGTCAGTACGATACCAACGCCCGACCACACCGCATAAACTATACCAATCGGCAATGTTTTGGTAATCACCGATAATAAATATAACGCTATCACAAAAGCGCCAATTGCCACTACGGTCGGTAGCGGTTTGCTAAAACCTTCGCTTGCCTTAATGCAATTACTGCCAATCACTTCAATGACAATCGCAAAGCCCAATAAAACCCAAGGGTTCATAAATTTCTCCGAAAACAAAAGCGGTTGGATTTTGCTCATTTTTTGCAAATTTCTAGCAAAATCCAACCGCTTTTCAAATAACTACAATTTAGATTGCACGTGTACCTAATTGGAAAATCACCACTTCCGCTTGGCAACTAAAACGGAAATTCGCGTCCAGTAAAAAACCGCCGTCTACCGCTTTAATTTCGCTGGTGATTTCACACGGTTCGCTTTCCGTGTCACGAGCTTTTTGGGTTAATTTCACAAGTGCTTGTTCTGCTTCCGCTTGTGTTTCATACACTTTTGCAAATTTCGCATCTCGTTCACTGTTATCAATGATTGAGCCGACATCAAAAGTATTACAACCCACACATTCAACCGGTTTATCTGATTTCATAAAAACCTCTATAAATTTTAGTTAATCATATGAATACTTTAATACTAAATAGATTGTTAAGCAACATACTTGAATCATCATATATGAACTATAAATGTATAATATTATTCATTATAGGTTAAAAAAGATCTTTATTTTATTAAAAAACTCAAATATGATACTTTTAATATTAAATTAAACAAAAATGGTTTACATATAAGCTATGACAGATATAAATTTACTATTAGAAGCACAAATTGATGCATTAAAAACGTTGCAAAAACAGCTATTAGTGTACGAACAGGCTAAAAAGCAACAGTTAATTGAAGGAAAAATCGAAGATTTGACCGCTTTCGGGCAACAACTTAACCAAAAACGTAAAGCGTTAAATATTGATTTATACACATTGGAATTACAAACCAATATTTCATCATCAACATTAAAACGATTGTTTCAAGATCCGAGCCAAGTGAGATTTTCCACCGTGTTACTTGTTGCTAAAACATTGGGAGTTTCACTATGCGCCGTATAAAACGTTCGGCAACCGTTTTTTTATATGATGAACCGGTCGGGCATCTTTACCAAGATGATATGGGATTTCATTTTTCTTATTTCAAAGATTATGTCGGTATTCCGCTATCACTTAGTTTGCCGGTCACGCAACAACACTTTCATTCAGAACAATTATTTCCTTATTTTGCCTCATTAATTCCTGAGGGTTGGCTCAAAGCAAAATATAACGTCTTACAAAAAATCGATGAACAGGATCAATTCGGGTTATTACTCAATAATGGGGAAAATATGCTCGGTGCGATAACGATTAAACGGGAGAAATAATGCAAAATTGCAGGGTGCTACTCACACAACTTACGGACACAGAACAAAAATCAGGATATAGCCAAAAGGGATTGCACTATTTGACCGGACAATCTGACTTTATTCCGGTTTTACCGTTCAGTCGCCAAGATTTCGGTACGTTAGAGCCTCGTAAACAGCAAGGAATGAGTATTTCCGGCTATCAACCGAAACTTCAATTAGTGATTCACGAGAAACAATTTCAAAGTATTACTCACCAAGGAAACTATATTCTAAAGCCCTCTCCCGAAGATTATCCATTTTTAGCGGAGAATGAACACGCGACGATGCAACTTATGGCTAAATTAGGATTTATTGTGCCGGAGAATGGTTTAATTCCGTTCCAAACAACCTCGGAACAAACGGAATATGCCTTTGTGATTAAACGTTTTGATCGCACAAATGATAATAAGCCTATTCATCAAGAACAGTTAGATGGTGCAATGAGCGTTACGGAAAAATACGGTAAGACAGGAAGCGATAACGAGCAATATATTAGCTATGAACAAGCGGTTAAATTTATCTTAAAACATACCGAAAATAATCTCGCTCAACAACAAGAGTTATTTAGACGGATTGTTTATGCCTATTTACTAGGCAATAATGATTTACACCTACGCAATTTCTCTCTGATTTACGCCAAAACGGGGGAAGCAAAGCTCGCTCCGATTTACGACTATGTTTCCGTTGTACCGTATAAAGCGATATTTGAAGGAACAATTTTAGCTTTACCCTTGCTTGCTAAAGAGGAAGGAAACAAAGAACTCGCCCATGGCTTTACTACACAATACGGCGAATATATCGGACAAGATTTTATTGAATTTGGCGAAAACATTGGGTTAAATCGAAATGTAATATTAAAAAAATTACTACCGCAAATACTAAAAGAAAAGGCGATAGTCGAAAGTGTTTATCAGCATTCCTTTATGCCGTTGGCACACCAAGAACTTGTCTTAAAAAATTACTCTCGGCGTTTACAGTTACTGCAAATCATTGATGAACCTAGCTTGTAACACAAAAGCCTTTAAGTATATTACTTAAAGGCTTTTTCTCACTTAATTAAAAACCAGCTTGTTGTTCCAGTTGTTCTACTAACGCATCGTCTAAACCGAGTGCTTCGGCAAGGTCGGCAAGGAAAACAATTTCTTTACGAGCTAGATCAGCACATACCACTCGAGCGGCTAAATAAACTTGCGCCGCTAATGCCGGGTTTTTACCGACTTGTGCGGCAATTTGTTGTACGGTTGCCGGTTGGTACATCGCTTGTTCAATCCATTGTTGGATTTCCGGATCTTGTCCCGCTTCGCCTAAAATGGCTTGTCTCTCTTCGTCAGAAATCGCACCGTCAGAAGCGTGTACTGCAATCATCGCTTGTAAAATCACTTGGTCGCTTGCTTGAGCATTTTGTTCTGTCACCGCAAAATTTTCTTCACTCACTGGAGCGACTTGTGTTTGGTTTTGCTGATATTTTTGGTAAGCCTGATAAGCAAGACTACCAATTGCCGCCAATGAACCTAATTTCGCTAAGCTAGAACCGCCATTACGCCCGAAGATCATCGAAAGAATGCCGATTGCCGCCGCACCGCCACCAATTTTTGCCACTTTATCGGTTGTGGTATTGCCGTTCATTGCATTTTTTGCCGATTCTTGGGCAACGCTTAGCACTTGATTTAAAATTTTGCTGAAATCCATAGAGTTTCTCCAATAAGAGTAAAGATAAATATCTTAGCCAACTAAGTGCCTATTTGTACATTAAATGGCTCAGAAGTTCCGTCTTCATCAAAAAACAAACGGTCGTAAATTCTCGTGAAAATACGACCGCCTGTTTCAAATTACAGTAAATCTACAATGTTAATCTCTATCGGTTGACTTAATAACTCAGCAAATTTAGCACCGGCATCAATAAAATGTGCCTGTTGGGCGTGTAAGGCTAAATCTTGTTGCGATTGCCATTGCTCTACAAAAGTATAAACATTCGGCTGACCTTGTACCGCACCACAGCCGTAAGCAATACAACCTTGGTCGTTAAGCGAAGCACGAATTAAGTTTTTTGCCAATGCTTCAAATTCTGCGATTTTATCCGCTTTTACATGACATACTGCATAAACTGCGATCATAATTGCTCTCCTAAACTAAAATTACACGATGTTGGAATGTGCTTTTAAAGCTTGCCCAATCCGCTCAAATAAATGTTGAATGATATCCGCTCGATGTGCAAGCACTCGAACTATTAATCCGCCGTCATTTAGCTGGGATACCCCCACCAACATCTCTTTTTGCTCGGCAATCAAGGCTTGTAACTCACTCACAATCGCCTTAATTTCTAAGGCATTTTTTGCCAAATTGATATAGGTTAATGAACCTTGATGCGAAAAATCTTCCATTTGGCTCAATGACGTCAATGCCATTTTTGCCGGCGACCATTGAATACGGTCGGTAACAAGCGGTCGATTTTGGTGAGAAATTCGCAAATAGGACGCAAAATGGCGGAAGGCGAATCGTTCGCCGTTTAGCACACGCCCAATCGCCACAATCTCACCATAAATCAGCTCAGACTGCTCGCCCATCTCAATTTCGGTAGTTTGCTTAAATCCGCTGTCTTTATGCGGCACCAACGGATGCGGAAGATAAAACAAGCGGCTATTTTTGCCCAATTTTATGCACGTTTTTTGCGTTGCATAATCGCCCTCATTCATTGATTGCACGCGAGTAAATGCCTGCGTGTTCAACGAAAGCGCTGTACCCTCCGCCAAAGTCATCTCTATATCCAGCTGATCGCCCGCCAGTAATCCCGGCGATGACGACATCTGCATCGCATTCAAGCCGCTTTGCCAAGCATCATCATAAACTGGTAAAGTCATAACCTTAAACGGCGGCGATACAAAATATTGATCGAGTCGCGTTTTGCCTTGCGAGGTAAGTTTTGTTGAAAGTAAAAGTTTGCTTTGCATTTTACAGTCTATTTTTTTAAATCTCCCCCAACCCCTCTTTACAAAAGAGGGGAGAGAAACTAGAGAAAATGGAGATCGCCAAATCTCTCTCTAATATGTTCCCCTCTTTAGTAAAGAGGGGATAGGGGAGATTTGTGCGATGTTCAAGCGATTATTTTTTGAAAATTAACGAACTAAAGATACCGGATCTTCAATATTTTTTAACAATGCGTATTTTTCGATCCAACCGATCACTCCATCAAGATTTTCATTTTTCATCAAGTTGGTGAAAATAAACGGCTGGCCGTTACGCATACGGCGAGCATCACGTTCCATTACACTTAAATCCGCCCCTACAAACGGTGCTAAGTCAGTTTTATTAATCACTAACAGGTCTGAACGTGTGATACCCGGTCCGCCTTTACGTGGAATTTTCTCACCTTGTGCCACGTCAATTACGAAAATGGTTACGTCTGCTAAATCTGGGCTAAAAGTTGCCGAAAGGTTATCACCGCCCGATTCAATGAAAATTAATTCCACTTCCGGAAAACGCGCGACCATTTCGTCCACAGCTTCAAGGTTCATCGAAGCGTCTTCACGAATTGCCGTGTGTGGGCAACCGCCGGTTTCCACCCCCATAATACGCTCAGGCGGAAGTAAACTATTTTTGGTTAAAAACTCTGCATCTTCTTGGGTGTAGATATCATTAGTAATCACCGCAACACTGTATTTGCTTGCGATTTCACGAGTTAAACGTTCGATTAACGCGGTTTTCCCCGCTCCCACAGGGCCTGCCACCCCGATTTTGATATATTTACGCATTGGTTTTCCTATTATTCAAATTAAGACATATAAAGTCTTGTATAAAGCTGTTCGTGTTGCATTGAGCGAATATCGCTTGCTAGCGTTGCCGCACCGAGCCATTCGGGATCAGGATTTAGGCTATTTTCAACCGCTTGCGCAAGTGGTGTGCGTAACGCAAATAAAATATCTTGCCCGTCCATTTGGCTTAACGGCACCAGTTTCACGCCATTAGTCACCGCTCCGACTGCCGCATTGTAGTAGAACGCATAGAGCGTTTCGGCTTTATCTAGATTCATCGCTTGAGCCACCATTGCAAACACAATTGGGAAATAGCCCTGACAACGTTTTTCGCTGATCGCTTGTTGGAAGGCACTCAGTAATGGGTGATTTTCATAACGAATAAAAATCTTCAGCAATCGTACACCTAATTTATAACTGCCCTCACGACTCTCACGAGCGATTTTGCTGGCGGCAAGCTCTTGATCTAACGCCAACAAGCGGTCTAAATCGTGGTTTGCCA
Organism: Actinobacillus arthritidis; assembly: GCF_029774155.1. Classification (NCBI taxonomy): domain Bacteria; kingdom Pseudomonadati; phylum Pseudomonadota; class Gammaproteobacteria; order Pasteurellales; family Pasteurellaceae; genus Actinobacillus; species Actinobacillus arthritidis. The sequence continues at coordinate 1,843,497 of NZ_CP103833.1, forward strand.
TTGCATCAAATGCCAGTGATAAATACGCACCGTCATTGTAAATCCAGTTCTGCATCAGCTGGGTTTGAACATACTCTTCAAGACTTGCTCGACTGTTCACTTTGCCTTGTTGCACAAAGGTTTCCAAGCCGTTGGAATGATTAAAACCACCGATTGGCGGCGTAGGATCAACTAAGTGTAACAACGCCCCTAACTGCCCCATACGTGCGAAATCTAGTGCTTGTGCCAATTTCCGTCTCCATGGTGATGATAGCCGTGATGATCGTGCGCATGACTGTGACCGTGAGAATGTCCGTGTCCCTGAGCGGAATTTGCTCGCAACGCTTGGCTTAAACGTCGTTCTGCTTTCTTCGGTTCAAATCCGGCCGCTTGTAGCCATTCAAACATCGGTTTGTCGTACGGAAGCGTCACCTCATCACCGTCTAAAAATAATGGCGAATGTTTGTTACCGATTTCATAGCAAGCACGCGCCATTTCCGGCAAGGTTTTCGGCGAAAGTACAATGACCTCAGATGGCAAAATTTCAATCGCAATCACAAGGCTCTCGTTCACAAACACCACATCATCGTGTTTTAAACGTTGCCCTTCTTTCAAAAGACGAAACGCCACTTCACGCCCCGACCGACTTTTTTTACGCAGAATATTGCGCTCACTCTCAAACCATTCGAGCGGTACATAATCAATTTGTTGTGTAGTAATTTGCCCGCTTGCTTTAAGTGTAGCCAAATTACCTAAAATGTCTTCCATTACTGGAAGGATTGGGTTAAGGATTTGCATTATCTTTCTTCCATTCCCCATACTACGTATGGGGTTACGCATTGTACGATTGCTCTGCAACCTGTTTTGTAGTTAGACGTGTGGTTTTGTCTCCGCCAATACAGCATATTTGCCATTCATTTCTTCCGCCCAAGCGGTCAAATTCGGGTGATTTTTTGCAAGATCGTAACCAAGTTTTTCGGCACGGAATTGCCACCAGTCGATTAAGCAAACTGCATTGATTGTGCCGATATTTAGCTCTGTGCCGAATGGCTCAATCGCTTTTTCAAGCTGTGGGAATGAACGAATATTACGAACCATTAGTCGCTCTTGACGGCTTGTCCACCATTCGTTTTCAGGGCGAAGCATACGTTCAGCCATAATCGGGACGGTATTTTCTAAAATGCCGTCCGCAAGGTTATGTAACGCTAACGTCGCCCAGCGTGGTTTGCCACTTTCCGGAAATAATTTCGGTTGGTCGCCTTTTTGATCGAGATATTCACAAATCAGTTGGTCGCCGAATAACCAATTTCCGCAATTACGCTGTAAAGCCGGTACACGTCCAAGCGGATTGTCTTGGTTGTGTGGTGAATTTGGGTCAAATGACGAACTAATTTTTAACAGCTCGGTTTTAGCTTCTAATTGTTGATGTTTTAGCGTAACTAACACTTTACGCACAAAAGGGCTAGTGGTGGAATACCAGAGTTTCATTATTTAAATCTCCCCTACCCCCTCTTTACAAAAGAGGGGAACTGATTTTAATGAAGAATGAAGATCTTAATGCTTTCCCCAACTATACCCCTCTTTTGTAAAGAGGGGCTGGGGAGATTTTGCTAGAACAAGAAATAACGCTGTGCAAGCGGTACTTTGGTCGCAGGTTCGCAAGTAATATGCTCGCCGTCCACACGTACTTCATAGCGTTCCGGGTCAACGGTAATTTCAGGCGTTGCATTGTTGTGAACGAGGTCTTTTTTGCCTACATCACGACAGCCTTTTACCGCTAGGGTTTCTTTCTGAATGCCGTATTGCGTTTTGATGTTCGCATCCACGCTAGCTTGGGAAACGAAGTACACTGCACTTTCGGTATTCGCTTTCGCATTCGCCCCGAACATTGGGCGGTAGAATACCGGTTGTGGCGTTGGGATTGAAGCGTTCGGGTCACCCATTTTCGCAAAGCTGATAAAGCCTTTTTTCATCACAAACTCCGGTTTTACGCCGAAGAATTGCGGTTTCCATAGTACGATATCAGCCAGTTTACCCACTTCAAGCGAGCCAACGTGTTGGCTGATACCGTGAGCAATCGCCGGGTTGATCGTATATTTCGCAATATAGCGTTTAATACGGAAGTTGTCGTTACCTTCATCGCCCAATGCGCCACGCTGTGCTTTCATTTTATCTGCCGTTTGCCACGTACGAGTGACTACTTCGCCGACACGTCCCATTGCTTGACTGTCTGAACTCATAATCGAGAACACACCCATATCGTGCAGAATATCTTCCGTCGCGATCGTTTCAGGGCGGATACGGCTGTCGGCAAATGCCACATCTTCCGGCACACGTTTATCTAAATGGTGGCAAACCATCAGCATATCCAAATGCTCGTCAATCGTATTCACAGTAAATGGGCGGGTTGGATTGGTTGAAGCCGGTAATACGTTCGGGTACATCGCCGCTTTAATAATATCCGGTGCATGACCGCCGCTGGCACCTTCGGTGTGGAAGGTGTGAATCACACGTCCGTTAATCGCTTTCATTGTGTCTTCTAAGAAACCACTTTCATTGAGCGTATCGGTGTGAATTGCGACTTGCACATCCATTTCGTCCGCCACTTTTAACGCCGCGTCAATCACCGCCGGTGTTGCCCCCCAGTCTTCGTGAATTTTTAAGCCTAACGCACCGGCAACAATTTGTTCTTTAAGCGGTTCAAGCGTAGAACAGTTACCTTTGCCGAAAAAGCCGATATTAACCGGTAACGCTTCGCAAGCTTGGAACATTCTTTCAATATTGAATTTACCCGAAGTACAAGTGGTCGCGTGCGTGCCGTCCGCCGGGCCTGAACCACCACCTATCATGGTGGTAATACCGTTTTCGATAGCATGTTGTGCTTGTTGCGGACAAATCCAGTGAATGTGAGTATCGATACCGCCTGCAGTCGCAATTAAATGTGCGCCGTTATGTACTTCGGTACTTGCGCCGATAATCATATTTGGCGTCACATTATCCATGGTGTCCGGATTACCCGCCTGACCAATGCCGACAATACGTCCGTCACGAATCCCGATATCCGCTTTAATAATGCCTAATTTTGCGTCAATAATCATCACGTTAGTGAGAGCAAAATCCAATACGTTCGGATTATCTCGGGTAGCGGTACTGGATTGTGCCATACCGTCACGTACCGACTTACCGCCGCCGAATTTACACTCATCACCTTTAGTCAAAAAATCTTGTTCAATTGTCGCCCATAAATCGGTGTCGCCTAAACGAACTTTATCACCGACTGTCGGACCGTAAGTCGCTACATACTGACTGCGTGGGATTGTTAATGCCATTTTCTTACTCCCTATAATTTGCCGTCGATTTCGTTATGGAAACCGTAAATCACTTTATTACCACCAAACTCAACCAGTTCCACTTCTTTCGCTTCACCGGGTTCAAAACGCACCGCATTGCCTGACGGTACATTTAAACGCATACCGCGAGCCTGCAAGCGGTCGAATTTTAGGGCGTTATTGGTTTCAAAAAAATGGTAGTGCGAACCGACTTGAATCGGGCGGTCGCCTGTATTGACTACTTCTAATTTGACGGTTTTGCGGCCCACATTCGCTCGTACATCACCGTCTGCTAATTGGTATTCTCCGGGGATCATTTTTTATTCCTTATGTTATTACTCTCTCCCTCTTGAGGGAGAGAGTATCGTTATCTAATCGGGTTATGTACGGTCACTAATTTCGTGCCGTCCGGGAACGTCGCTTCGATTTGCACTTCGTGAACCATTTCCGCAATGCCTTCCATTACATCGTCAACCGTCAATAACGTTGCGCCGTATTGCATTACTTCCGCCACCGACATTCCGTCACGTGCCGCTTCTTGTAAGTGGCTGGCGATATAAGCGATTGCTTCCGGATAATTTAATTTCACACCACGAGCTTTGCGTTTTGCCGCCAACTCTCCGGCAAGAAACAACATCAGTTTTTCTTGTTCTCTTGAAGTTAAATGCATTTTGTACCTTCTTTTCTCTCAGACTTTGTTAGATTTTTTAAAAATAGACCGCTTACTAAGGATTAAGCAATCTGACTAATTTATTTTTATCAAAAGCGGCTTTATCCAGTTTAGATTTTATCGTGAGCAAGCACCAACTTGCGACAATAAAACCAATCGTATAAGTCGGAATCCCCATTTTAGCAACGATAAACTGAATCAATACAGCAAGTAATACGCCGAAAATCACATAAGCAAAATGTCTTCGTCTTGTGCCGGCAAAGGCACAAGCGACTAAAATGGGTGAGAAGCCATAAATCCCATTTGCAAGACTGTTCTCATCCACACCAAGTAAATGATAAGCAAAGGTTGAGCCTATTGCCGCCACCGCCAAGCCGTACATTGCCGCAATCGGAGAACTGATTGCAATCGCCAAAAATAATAAGCCGCCGGTAATCGCACTCGAACCAAAATTCACTTCCGCCCAAGCATAAAACGGTGAACGCATCGCATCAATTGTATTAGTGTGGTCACTCAATGCTGGCGTAGTTTGGGTTAAATCCAATAATTCAAAAGAAGAAACTCCCCAACAAAATACCCAACTGGCAAGCACAAACGGAAAGGTAAAAGCAACTTTGCCTCGTTTGGTAAATTCACGCATTAATACGGTTGCAAATAGAGAAGAACAGATGCCGAGAAGCCAAATTATCGGGTTGGAAGCGTCGAGTTCACCGAAGGTAAACATGACACACATAAAGGCAAGACTGGAATTGAAGCCGTAAAGACCTTGTTTAATTTGTTCTGTGGGATAATGAAGAAAGGAAGCAAATAATGTACCGAGTAAGGCACCGAGAAAACAAGACACACCGAGTGTCCAGTGGCTAAAAAACATTGCAATGACAATTACCAAGCCGGACAAACCATTTTCTTGCAAAAAGATTTGCCCGATCCCAGTAAGGGTGGTTTTGATCAACTTCATTTTTATTCCTGTATTTTAATGCTTTATATTTTGTGTATATTTTTATTATTGGCATAGGCTAGTGTTATGTTTATACCGTCACCGCTATTGATAGGTTTGCCTCAGCGTGAATTAGTTTACGATAGTTTTCGTTATCCTTCAAATGCCTAAAAATCATAAGAAAGTGAAATATTTCAAATTGTAAAATAAATTTCATTATATAAATTGGAACTTTTCTCAATAAGTCATAGTCTATGAAATACATTATCCGAATCGCATATTTCACTTTGATTTAGGTTTATCTCAATAACGCTATAAACCTGAGATAGCTTCCTAAATTAAAGTTATGTCGAAAGATAATTATCCTCGCAACCAATATTTTTTCAGCACTATAAAGACAGGCGGTCTTATTCGGTTTATTTACTACAAAGTAAATCGAATAAGACCGTTTTTATTACCCAAATTCTGATTATCTCTATAAAATAAATAATCATAAAGAAAAGTTAAATTCCCTCGAAATAATATGTTAAATAAACTTGATGCTTTGAAATATTTTTGTACTGTCGCACAAACGTTAAATTTCCGAGAAGCGGCTAACCAACTGGCGGTTTCCCCACCTGTTATTACTCGAGTGATCAATGAGCTGGAAATTGAATTAGGCGAACAACTATTCAAACGCACAACCCGAAATATCGTACTGACTAATTTTGGCGAAGAATTTCTACTACACGCAAAACATCTATTGGACGATAGTGAAAAGTTATTTAATTTAGGTAAAAAACAACAAGATGAAATGGCAGGTATTGTACGCATTACGCGCCGAAACTTCGAGATCAAGATGAAATCTTGTTTGAATTATTAAAAGCATTAGAGCCTTATCCGGATCTTGTGATTGACTGGCGAGTCGATACCGCTCGTTTGGATAATGTAAAACATCGCATTGACATTGGTATCCGAGCGAGTCGAGAACCTGATCCAAACTTTATCGTGAGACCGCTTTCCGAAATACACGATATTTTTGTCGCTTCGCCTGATTTTATTGCGCGTTGGGGTGTACCAAAAAGTCTTGATGATTTGCGTAAAAATTTCCCGATGAGCAGTTTAATTAATACCACAACGGGACATCCTTGGGAAATTTACATCAATCAGGACACCATTCTCGTTCCACAAAAACTCGGATTTATTACTACCGATCTTTATAGCGAGTTACAAGCTGTACTAGCTGGTAGAACTATTGCCCATATTGGGAATATGGTATGTAAACCTTATCTTGAAAGTGGTCAACTGATCCAATTGTTCCCTGAAGCACAATTTGAAAAATGGCAACTTTATGTCTATCGACCTTATCAAGCGGTGACCTCGTTAAGAGTATTAAAGGTATTTGATCTGTTAACTGAAATTATGCAAAAACGTTATGCTTAGCCATAAAAAAGCGGTCAAATTTTGCAACAAACTTGCAAAAAATGACCGCCAAGGTGAACACGGTTTTTAAATCAACTTATTTACGCTTCTACCGGTTTGACGACAATTTTAGTGATTTGTAATTTATCGCCGTTCTGTTTGGTATCAATATCAAATTTCACGTTCCAATGACCTTGGTTATCCCACATATCGCCGGAAACTTTGGCGGTAACCAATAACTCGTCATAACCTTTAGACTTGATTTTCGACTCAGTAATCATTCCATACTTCATACCACCTTTTTGAATGTTTTTAATCCATTCTTGCTTGGTCATCGTATCGTTTTTTAATGTCACTAACTCAAAATCATCTGATAATAGGCTTTGTAACGTTGTAAAATTAGGATGAATTAAGGCATGATTTAATTGTTCATACGCATCAATCACTTTTTCTTGTTGTGCTTGCTTTGCTTCTACATTCCCAATTACCGGTAAACTTGCAACAACACTCAGGGCAACGCCCAAAAATAGCGATAAAAATATCTGCTTAAATGTCAATTTCATTAGATTCCTCGAATATCTCTGCTTCTCTCTTAATACTTGACTGATATTATAAAGTAATCATTATTAATGATAAGTACATATTTAGTTAATTAACTATTAATAAATATGAAATAATAGGCGAAAACGATTGCTTTAGACAAAGAGAAAACAAGAAAGCGGTCTTCTTTTGCTATTTTGTTACAAAAAATGACCGCTTTATCGGCAAGGAAAAATTAGAATAAAATAGGCACTAAAAAGGCAGTAACGATCATCGTAATTAACGTGAAAGGTAAACCAATTTTTAAGAAATCACTAAAGCGGTAGTTACCTAAAGACACGACCATTGAGTTCACCGGCGAAATTGGGGTCATAAAGGCGACGGATGAAGCGATTGCAACCACCATCACTAATGCCGTTGGCGAATAACCTAATTGATTTGCCACTTCTATCGCTATCGGTGCCATTAAAATCGCCGTGGCACTGGTTGAAATAAATAAACCGACGATAGCCGTCAACGCAAACAGTCCCATTAAAATTAACGGATAAGGCGTACTTGAACCGCCGGTAATGGCAATAAATTCCTCTACCATTAAACTTACCCCACCGGTTTTTTGCATCGCTAACGAAAACGGCATCATTCCGATCACCAAAATTAAAGTCGGAAAGTGAATCGACTCATAGGCAGATTTCATATCAATACAACGAAATGCCCCTAACATCAAACACGCAATAAATGCCGCAATCACATTAGGAACCACACCGCTAATCATCAAGCCGATCATCACAACTAACGATAAAATCGCATAAGGTGCTTGACTGGTCGCCGGCACAACTTGCTTACTTTCTTTCGGCATACCAATTAAAAAGAAATCCTTACGGCTCTGCACCATCGTCGTGATTTTTTGCCATACGCCCATGACAAGCAAGATATCACCGGATCGAATAGTTTCGGTTAACAGATTATTTTGCAGAATCTGTGTATCTCGTTTAATCCCTACCACACTTAAACCGAAACTGGAACGGAAATTTAACGAATCTACCGTTTTACCGATTGTTTCGGTTTCCGGCATCACACCAAGTTCCGCCATACCGACTGATTTTGCTTGTGTAGAGAAATATTCGCCTTTTAACTCAATCGGTCGCAATTTAAATTCCTGACATAATTCTGCAAATCTGTCTTCATCCACCCCAATATCCATTAATAGAATATCTTTTTTCTGTAATTGGTCTTTTCCAAAAGCGGCAAGCGTAATATTGCGGAAATTTTTATAACGCTGAATCGCAATAATATTTAAATGGTAAATTGATCGCAGATTTAACTCATCTATTGTCTTACCTACAAAAGTAGAATCCTGTGGCAAGATAACCATTTTGGCACGTCCATGTAGCTTATATTCATCAATAAATTGTGCCATTGACTCTTCATTATTATTTGAAACGACCGAAGCATTATTACCTAACCAACGGCGAGCAATGAGCATATAAACTATCCCGAGCAACAACACCACCACACCAATCGGGGTAAAGCTAAAAAAGCCGAATCCTTCAAACCCGGCTTTGACCAATTCGGCGTGCGTCACTAAATTTGGTGCGGTTGCAATTAAAGTCATCATACCGCTAATCAAGCCGGCAACGGCAAGCGGCATCATAAAACGACTGGGAGAAATATTCATACTGGCACAAATTGCAAGCGTGACCGGGATAAAAATTGCCACAATACCGGTTGAACTCATAAATGCACCTAAAGTACCGATACTCAACATTAATAAAGCTAATACTTTTGCTTCACTAGCACCTGCAACTCTTAATAACCAATCACTCATTTGATTTGCGACACCGGTACGAGCCAAAGCATCGCCAATGATATAAAGTAACGCCAGTAAAATCACATTCGGATCACCAAAGCCGGCTAATGCTTCTTTTGTAGTTAAAATACCGGTTAAACTAAAGGCTAACATCACCAATAGGGCGATAACGTCCATTCGCAATTTGTTTTGAATAAACAAAAAGACAGCGATGGCAAGAATTGCCAATACCCAAAATAAAGGATATTGCATAAAGGAAGGTAAAAATTGCTGAAGGGTTTGCATAATATTCTCTAATTGTAAAAAAATCGGCAAATTATACCGCTTATTATGCAACAAAAAAGCCCCTTATAAGGGGCTTTCTACATCGAGTTTTTCGTTAATTTCCGTAATGGCAAGAATCAAACTGGAACGCATAATCCGTTCCAATCGTATCTGTTGCATCTGAAATAGCATTGAATCTTTATTCTCTACATTCGCAGAAAACTTCAATACATCCGACACCGGGCTTAAATCAATATGATGTAAATCTCGAGCAAATTGTATGATCGCAGGATGAGAAAACGGTAATTCTTCTACCTCATCACTTAGTTGTTGCTTCACTTCAATAAAAAGTGAAATATCTTCAAACACCGATGCAGAAATCACACCTAGACCTAATAATAACTTTAAACGAACATTTAATTCAGCAAGCGGCCCTTGATGCTCAAACAAAGAATCGACTACCGATTTTAAAGCGAAATCGGTTTTCCGAAATACTCGTTGAATAAGTCGTTCAATATTTTGTGCAAACTGATTTACTGAAAGAGCGAAGAACCCTCGTAAAGAGGGGACTTCACTTAATTGTTCGATAAAATTATCTGAATATGGCATTAGTTATATAACGCAACAACTTGATTAATAACGTCTTGGTTGGTTAAACCGGTATATTTCTCAACTGCCGCAACAACTCCGTTATCTGCAATAAATTGTGCTAATTCAACCGCTTGTGGGTCTTCTTCATTACGATATTGTAGAGCCATAACCACACCATTGACGAGGTTTTTATGCGGTAAACCATATTCTAACGTGCCTAACAGCGGTTTAATTAAACGATCGTTCGGGCTAAGTTTACGAATTGGCTCACGACCTACACGGTTTACATCATCATTTAAGTACGGATTTGCAAAACGTTTTAAGATTTTTTCGATATAAGCGGCGTGTGCTTGTGGGTCAAAACTATAACGTTTAATTAATACCGCACCGCTTTCTTCCATGGTCGCTTTTACTGCCACTTTCACGCTGTCGATAGCAATTGCTTCTTTAATCCATTTCACACCAGCTTGTTTGCCTAAATAGGCAGAAATTAAATGGCCGGTATTTAAAGTGAATAGTTTACGCTCTACAAATGCCATTAAATTATCGGTTAATTCCATCCCTTTAATATCCGGAATTTGACCTTTGAACTGGGTTTTATCCACAATCCATTCGCTAAACTCTTCTACCGTCACTTCTAACGGATCCTCTTCGTTTAACTCTGCCGGCGGTACGATTCTATCGACTGCCGAATCTACAAAACCGACAAATTTTTCAATTTCCGCCTGTTGAGCAACGGTTAAATTTTCAAAAATTTTTGCTTTAAAGAAACTTGTTCCACGCACCATATTTTCACAAGCAATGATATTTAACGGTTGAGTATTACCTGCTTCTAAACGTGCCGCTAACGCTTTGGCAAACAACGGAGCGATAAAGCCTAAAACATTCGGACCAACCGCAGTCGTAATCAGTTCAACACTTTTCACTTGTTCGATAACTGCCGCTTCATCTTTTGAGTTGATCGCCGCAATATTTTTTACCACTTCAACACGGCTTGCATCACCTACAATTTTTACGCCGTATTGTTTGTTTTGATTAATTTGATCAATCTGAGTTTGATTGATGTCAGCAAAAGTGACGAAAACACCGGAATCCGACAATAATTTACCGATAAAACCACGACCGATATTACCTGCACCAAAATGTAATGCGTTCATTATATGTTCCTCTTAAATTTGTAAAATATTTGAAAAATGTGACCGCTTGCAAGCGAAAATCCCCCACTTATGTGGGGGAAGTTAAATTACTCGCCTTTTAATAAGCGTAATACTTTTTGCGGATCATCAGTTAGCGTGAGAATTTCCATGGTTTTCTCATCATCTAACGCATTAGTGATCGCACTTACGACTTGGATATGTTCGTTATTACGTGCTCGCGATACCGATAACTAATTTCGCCACACCGTCTTCTTCATCCGTAAAACGTACACCTTCACGATATTGGCAGAACACGATACCGGTTTTTAATACTTTATCTTTCGCCGCAATCGTACCGTGCGGTACAGCAATACCTTCGCCTAAGTAAGTCGAAACTTGTTGCTCACGTTCAAACATTGCCGGAACATAATCTTCTTCCGCAAAGCCTAATTTTACTAATTGCTCACCGGCAAATTGAATTGCTTCTTCTTTGGTACGTGCCGTTAGATTTAAGAAGATTTGATCCTCGGTCACATTTAAACCGCCACGTTCGGTTGCCACTTGCGGCACAACTTCAACCGGAATCGCTTTGTTTGTACTGTTTGCAGTAAGTTTTGCCACTAAACCGTCATAGAAAACGCCGTCTAAGAAGTTATTAAGTGATAAATGTTGTGCGGTCGGTACTTGTTTTTGTGCACGTGCGGTTAAGTCTTTGTGAGTTACCACTAATTGAGCGTCTTGTGGTAAATCATTAATTGCTACGTTTTGTACTTCGACATTTAAACCTGCCGCTTGTACTTTTTTGCGTAACATACTTGCACCCATTGCGCTTGAACCCATGCCCGCATCACAAGACACATAAATTTTACGTACATTGCTGAAATCACCTGCAACCGCCGCATCCGCCGCAACAGCACCGCCTTTGCTTTGTGCTTTCATTGCCGCCATTTCCGCTTGTGCACTCTCTAACGCATCATCAGATGCCTCTTCTTTTTGCATTTTGAGTAATACGGACGCAATCACGAAAGTAACTACACATGAAAGAATCACAGAAGCGATAACCGCTAAGTGTGCACCTGCCGGTGTCATTGCTAATACCGCAATGATTGACCCTGGAGAAGCCGGAGATACTAAGCCGCCTAATAATGTATTGGTTAATACGCCTGTTGCACCACCCGCAATTACTGCAAGGATTAAACGAGGATTCATTAATACATACGGGAAGTAAATTTCGTGAATACCGCCGAAGAAGTGAATGATTGATGCAGAACTTGCGGTATTTTTTGCTGAACCTTTACCGAATAACATATAAGCAATCAAAATACCTAAGCCCGGACCTGGGTTCGCTTCAATTAAGAAGAAAATTGATTTACCTAATTCTGAAGATTCTTGAATACCAAGCGGCGAGAAGATACCGTGGTTGATGGCGTTATTTAAGAATAAGATTTTCGCCGGCTCAACAATCACAGAGGTTAACGCAAGTAAGTTAGCATCCACTAACGCTCTTACACCAGCCGCTAATAAATCTGAAAGCGAAGTCACCACACCGCCGATAAAGCTAAATGAAAGGAGTGCTAATAACATACCGATAATACCAGCAGAGAAGTTATTCACTAACATCTCAAAACCGCTTTTCACTTTACCTTCGATTGCTTTATCGAATGTTTTAATTGCCCAGCCGCCAAGCGGACCAACAATCATCGCACCTAAGAACATTGGAATCTCAGAACCGACAATGATACCCATTGTAGTGATTGCACCTACAACCGCACCACGTTCGCCACCGGCTAAACGACCACCGCTATAACCGATTAAAAGCGGTAGTAAATAGGTAATCATTGGACCGACAAGTTTACCCAAACTCTCATTTGGTAACCAGCCGGTCGGAATAAATAATGCGGTAATAAAACCCCAAGCGATGAAAGCCCCGATATTCGGCATCACCATATTTGATAAGAAACGCCCAAAACTTTGGACTTTCACTTTTAAGTTAGACATAACTGCTCCTAGAACAACAGTGTATAAGGTAAATAAATAAGATTGAATAATCTACCGTATAAAGTAGCACCGTCCTTCAAAGTTTCAAAAATATTTATCTAAAAAATGTGAAGATGATCACATTAAATTTTTTAGCACTCATTTAAATAATGTGATATAGATCACATTTTAAAATACTAAACTCATAAAAATGTGATCTGCATCACATTTTTTCTAAAAGCGGTTAAATTTCTGGATTTTTTGTAAAATACAAGAGAGATAAAAAAAGCCTCTGAAAATTCAGAGGCTTTAATATCCCAAATATGAAATTATTCTACGGTTACTGCTTTCGCTAAGTTACGAGGTTGGTCAACGTCCGTACCTTTAATTAAAGCAATGTGGTATGAAAGTAATTGTAACGGTACTGTGTAGAAAATCGGTGCAGTTACTTCATCAACTTTCGGCATCACAATTGTTTTGAAACCGTCTGCATCAGCAAAACCCGCATCGTGATCAGCAAAGACATATAATTGACCGCCACGCGCACGTACTTCTTCAATATTTGATTTCACTTTTTCAAGTAAATCATTTTCCGGTGCAACCACAACAACTGGCATTTCGCTATCGATTAACGCTAACGGACCGTGTTTTAATTCACCTGCCGCATAAGCTTCAGCGTGAATATATGAAATCTCTTTTAATTTTAAGGCAGATTCCATTGCAATCGGATAGTACTCACCACGACCTAAGAATAATGTGTGGTGTTTATCTGCGAAGTCTTCTGATAATGCTTCAATTTGTTTATCAAATACTAACGCACTTTCAATCTGTGCCGGTAAGCGTTGTAAAGATTGAACGATGTGATGTTCTTGCTCTTCAGATACCGTACCTTTTAAGCGACCGATCGCCACATTTAAAAGAAGCATACAGGTTAATTGCGTTGTAAATGCTTTAGTAGAAGCAACACCGATTTCCACACCGGCTTTGGTCATAAATGCAAAATCAGATTCACGCACAAGTGAAGAACTCGCTACGTTACAGATTGTCATTGCAGACATATAACCTGATTCTTTCGCTAAACGTAATGTTGCTAAAGTATCCGCCGTTTCACCTGATTGTGAAAGTGTTAATAATAAGCTATTTGGACGAGTAACGAATTTACGGTAACGGAACTCAGAAGCGATTTCAACATCACAGCTCACGCCTGCGATTGCTTCAAACCAGTAGCGAGCAACCATACCCGCATTGTAAGAAGTACCGCACGCAACGATTTGTACGTGTTCAACTTTTGCTAAAATTTCCGCGCATTTGGACCAATCGCATCAATTTTCACTTTACCGTTTTCGATACGACCGTCTAAGGTATTCATAATTGCAACAGGTTGCTCGAAAATTTCTTTCTGCATATAGTGACGGTATTGACCTTTATCCGCCGCATCCGCTTCAAAGTTACCTTCGTGAATTTCACGTTCAACTTTTTGTCCGTCACGCGTATAAATATCTACTGTTTCACGTGTAATTTCTGCAACATCACCTTCTTCAAGGTAAGCAAAACGGCGTGTTACGCTTAATAATGCTAATGGGTCAGACGCTAAGAAGTTCTCACCGATACCATAACCGATAACTAACGGAGAACCTGAACGAGCAACGATTAAATGCTCCGGTTCGTCTTGATTCATTACTACCGTACCGTATGCACCACGAAGCTGAACCACGGTTTTTTGTACCGCTTCTAATAAAGATTTCGCTGAACGTAATTCCCATTCAACTAAGTGAGCAATAACTTCGGTATCTGTTTGAGATTGGAATACATAACCACGTTCTTGTAAAACCACTTTTAATTCTTCGTAGTTTTCGATGATACCGTTGTGTACTACTGCAATTTTGCCTGAACGATGTGGGTGAGCATTGGTTTCAGAAGGTTCACCGTGAGTCGCCCAACGCGTATGTGCAATACCTGTACCACCTACAAGAGGTTTCACCGCTAAAGCGTCATCAAGCTCTTTTACTTTACCGACACGGCGTACAATTTGCATATCGTATTCGTTATTTAATACCGCAACACCTGCTGAGTCATAACCACGATATTCTAAACGATGTAAACCGTCTACTAAGATTCTTGCTACATCACGCTGTGCTACCGCACCTACAATTCCACACATATTTTTTGTTCCTATATGTTAAGTTAAATATTAAGTTAAATTAAAAACTGTTATCTATAAAAAGTAACCACAAGCGGTCATTTTTCCGAAAATTTTTACCGCTTGATCTATTCGGCAATGATGACCTCAATACCGTGCTTTTCTATCGCCGTTTTTATATCTTCAGAAATTTCTGCGTCTGTAATTAATTTATCAATGACAGACCATTCCAACTCTAAATTGGGCATCTTACGCCCAAATTTTTGAGATTCAATCAAAACAATCACCTCACGAGAAACCTGTGCCATTACTCGACTTAACCCGACTAACTCATTAAAAGTTGTGGTCCCTCGCTCCAAATCCAAGCTATCCGCACCGATAAACAGTTGGTCAAAATCGTACGATTGCAACACTTGTTCAGCAACCTTACCTTGAAACGAATCGGAACGGCTGTCCCAAGTTCCACCAGTCATCAACACAGTTGGTTCATTATCTAACAAGGTTAACTCAGTTGCTAAAGAGAGTGAATTAGTCATCACCACTAAACCAGTTTGATAAAGTGCCTTAACCATTGCCCCTGTGGTGCTACCACTATCAATAATAATACGATTATGATCACGAATTTGTTTTACGGCTTCATTCGCAATCGCTAACTTTTGATTTGAAAGTTGTTCATTATTATCTTCTATCATTTCTGACGGAATTTTTACTGCACCACCATAACGACGCAATAAGAAACCGCTTTCTTCTAAAGCGGTTAAATCTTTACGAATTGTCACTTCCGAGGTTTCAAAGAAATTTGCCAGTGTATCTACGCTTACCTCGCCTTGTTCTTGAACCATTTTAACAATTAAATGGCGACGTTGCTGTGTGTTTCTTTTCGACATTACCTTTCCAAAAATGTTTCGTCTTTACCAAAAAAGTTTCGTTTCAAAACATTTATATTATATTTAGTCTGATTTCGTTATGCAATCAATTCAATAAAAAAAGCCACTCTGCAAATGCAATAAGTGACTTTTTTCCAATTATTTAACTTGGCTACCGATTAATCCGCCAAGTGTTGCTCCGCCAAGCGTTGCACCGGTTGACTCGCCGATCATATGACCGGCAACGCCACCTACTGCCGCTCCGATAGCGGTATTACGCTGTGTTTTACTTAAACCATTACATGCAGAAATCGTTGTTGCTAATGCGACAACTGCTAATACTTTAACAATCGTGTTCATTTTTAATGTTCCTCATCAATATGTTAGTACAAAATTATTGCATTAAGATTGGCACTCTTTAAGACTAAATGAGTAAGAAAAGGTTCGTTAATGTTTATTAAAATAAATAAAAAAGTACGGAGAAACACCCGTACTTTTGATTACTTATACCTTTTTGGTTGCAGATTTTTTAGCTTTTTTGACCGCCGCTTTTAGAGGTTCTTCCTTCTTTACCACTTTATTTGGGTTAGGTTCTGACTTAGCCGAAGAAACTTTATCTGTCTTTTTCGTTTTTTCTTTTTTCGTCGTTTTAGGAGCAAACTTTACTTTATTTTGCTTTGCCCACTCGGTTACTTTCTCCAGCAAAATTTTTCCCATTGGACTAGGCTTACCACTAAATAAAGTGTTTAAACCGTTATTTTCAATGATATGGCGACGTAACGCCAAACGTTCTTGGTGATTTTCTGCCAAACGAACCGCTCGTTCCACATATTCATCAACTGTATTGGCAATCAACCATTCCGGTAAACCTAAACGTTTAAATAAACCTTCGTCAATATGCTCATGTACTTCCACACCGGTTTTACAGACTCCGACTAAACCTAAAGTGACCATATCAATAATACCGTTGGTATTCCCAAATGGGAATGGATTCAGCATCATATCGCAATTATGTAAAATACCGAGATATTTATGATACGGTGAATGAGGATGTGCCGTCGCATCATCACCTAAATAAGATTTAATAAAACGTTCTACATACGGGTGAGTAATACCACTTGATTGACCTAATGCGAAATGGAAATGTACTTTTACATTTGCACGATCCCGAATGACTTTTAGTACCTCTAAAAAGTATGGGTTTAATTTCATTGTGGTAGCGACGATACCGATATTAACTACTTCAGGTCGCTCACGTAATAAATAGTTTACTTGTTGAGGTGCAAGTGCTGATGGTACATAAGGTAACGCGTCTTTTGGCAAACGTAATAACTGCTCACTAAAACACGCTTCTGATCCCACATAATCATCTTCCACAATCACATATTCAATAAAATCGGAATGGGTTGTTGCCGGATGCCCCAGTGCAATGACTTGAATAGGAGCTAAACGAGTATTACTTGCAAAAATCGTAATTAAATCCATACCGATACTTGGCATATATAATATAGATGCACCGTTTGTATCACAGATCTCCCGAATAAATTCTAATTTTTCCTTCATATTATTGCCATCAACAATATGAAACTCATCAAATACCTGTTTTCCGGCATCATCTACCGAGTTTTTACCTAAACCGATTAAATGAAAATGTTCTCTTGCCGCAATCATTGACGTTGAATGAGTACGATAAATTGAGTGAGCCGAATGGAAATGTTCCAGTAACACAACCATAACCGGCTTACCGTTTCGATAACCGATCTTGCTCACATCACGATCTTTCCAACCGTACTCATTTTCAATATGACGACGTACAACCTGATTCAGTGCTTTTTTGACATTATGCTTATTACTCGCAATATCATAACTACAATGCATATACACATCATGCGAAATGGCACTCGGTACATGATTTAAATTCGCTAACTGTGCTAAATGTTCCGGAAACCACTGTAAAATTGCATTACGTTTATTAAATGCTGTTGATGTTCCTATAAAACGAGGTGATTGCAATGCAAAACATAATGAGGCACATAATTCCGCATCTAATTGCCATAACGCTTCTAAATTAAGATTAACATTCGATTCAGGTAAATATAAAATACAAAACTTAATCAATGCTGATTTAGTTTGTTCCAAATGAATATCGAATGGATCTTCCCGATTGGGATTACGATTATACGTTTGCAGAATATGATCCGCATTTACAAAAGGAGAACTTGCAAAAATTAAAGATAACCAACGTTGGAAAACAAGAAATCTCTCCGCTCCCGATTCTGAGATTTCTAAAGCAGGATCAGAAAAGAGTGTTGTAATCGTCACCGCCATACGAGTACAAAAATAAACAACTTTTTCCTGCTCTAGTGTTTCTAGCTGTAGTGGATATTCAAACTCTATCTCTTGAATACCGCCAAAATTCACATCTATTTGCTCCAAAATTAAAAGCAATTCGGTACAGGCTTCTTCATAATTTTTTACAGCAACTGCGGCTTCAAACACAGCTAAATTCGGATTTTTCTTATTTTCCATAAATTATCCTTAAATTAAACTTAACAAGTTCCCCAAAGATCGTATTCATCTGCATTAGTAATTGTGACCGAAATAATATTACCAACTTTTACTTCTTGGTCTGAAATATTATCAACGTACACTACACCGTCAATTTCCGGTGCATCCGCCATTGAACGACCGATAATGCCCTCTTCATCAATTTCATCCACAATCACGGCAAGGGTTTTACCCACTTTTTGTTGTAAACGAGCGGCTGAAATACGCTGTTGAACCTGCATAAAGCGGTGGAAACGCTCTTCTTTAACATCTTCCGGCACTTGATCCTCCATTGCGGTTGCAACTGCCCCTTCCACTGGACTAAATTTAAAGCAACCAACACGATCCAATTGTGCTTCTTCTAAGAAATCCAATAACATTTGGAAATCTTCTTCTGTCTCGCCAGGGAAACCAACAATAAAGGTTGAGCGAAGCGTTAATTCCGGACAGATCTCGCGCCATTTTTTAATACGTTCTAAAGTACGATCAATCGAACCGGGACGTTTCATCGCCTTCAATACTTTCGGGCTTGCGTGTTGTAATGGAATATCCAAATACGGCAAAATTTTACCTTGAGCCATTAACGGAATTAAATCATCTACATGCGGATACGGATAGACATAATGTAGACGAATCCAAATGCCTAAAGTTCCTAACTGCTCGCATAAAGTAATTAAATTATTTTTTATTGGTGCACCATTCCAGAAAACCGTTTTGTTTTGATTCTCTTTTGACTGATCTAATGCATAAGCAGATGTATCTTGTGACACGATCAATAACTCTTTCACACCTGAATCAGCAAGACGTTTCGCTTCATCTAAAACCTGTACAATCGGACGGCTATCCAAATCACCACGCATTGACGGAATAATACAGAAGGTACAACGGTGATCACAGCCTTCTGAGATTTTTAAATACGCATAATGTTTAGGCGTAAGTTTTACCCCTTGTGCCGGTACCAGACTGGTATAAATATTGCGTTCTGGACGCGGTACATATTTATGTACGTGTTTCATTACTGCTTCATAGCTATGAGGTCCGGTAATTTCTAACACTTTCGGATGCACTTCACGGATTTGGTTTTCTTTTGCTCCTAAACAGCCGGTAACGATCACCTTACCATTTTCTTCCAATGCTTCACCAATTGCTTCTAATGATTCTTGTACTGCACTGTCGATAAAACCACAGGTATTCACAATCACTAAATCCGCATTTTCATAGCTAGGAATAATGTTATAACCATCAGAACGTAACTCCGTTAAAATACGTTCCGAATCCACTAAATTCTTCGGACAACCAAGACTAATAAAACCGATATTGGGCGCTGTATTCATAAATCTCTCAAAATATATTTAGGTAATCACATAAAAAAACCTACTGAAAGCCAGTAGGTAAAGGTGGAATATTGTACAAAAATAACCAAAAAATAGCGATAACAAGCGGTCGTTTCCTCATTTATTTTTACAAAAAATCTGAAAAAACGCCCTCTACCCTCACATAAATTCTTATTATCTTATTTCATACACTCTAATCTAAGGCATTTAACATCGCCACAACGATCTCTGATGATTTCTCAGCGGCAAGCGGTAAAAACTCATCAAAAGAAAGATGAGATTCTTTATCCGCCACATCAGAAATTGCACGCACAACCACAAAAGGTACATTGAATGAGTGACAGACTTGAGCGATTGCAATCGCTTCCATTTCTACCGTCGCCACATTAGGGAAATCGTGACGAATTTGAGCAATTTTCTCTGCACCGTTCACGAATAAATCACCACTACAAATTAAGCCTGAAACAGCATTAAAGCCTGCTTTTTGTGTTTCTTTTAAAGCAACCGAAACTAATTGTTCATCCGGTAGAAATGCGGCCGGATTCGCTGGTAATTGACCCTTTTCATATCCAAATGCCGTCACATCAACATCGTGATGGCGAACTTCACTAGAAATAATAATATCGCCAACATTTAATTTCGCATCTAAGCCACCCGCCGACCCAGTATTAATGATCATATCCGGTTTAGCTAATTCGAGTAAAAGAGTTGTGCCAACCGCGCAGCAACTTTACCGATCCCAGACTGTAATAATGCGACTCTTGTATTATTAATTTTACCGTCATAAATTTTACAACCGGCAATTTCGGTTACTTTGGCTTCAACCATTAAATTACGTAAAATTTCTACTTCTT
This sequence comes from Actinobacillus arthritidis, assembly GCF_029774155.1. Taxonomy (NCBI): domain Bacteria; kingdom Pseudomonadati; phylum Pseudomonadota; class Gammaproteobacteria; order Pasteurellales; family Pasteurellaceae; genus Actinobacillus; species Actinobacillus arthritidis. The sequence continues at coordinate 1,863,869 of NZ_CP103833.1, forward strand.
GTGCCATTGCACCGATAATACCTAGTTTTAAACTCATTTTTTATCCTCTTGTTTTTCTTGTTGTAATTTCTCTACTAAAAATCTAATACAGTATATAGTTGTAGTATATGCCTTAGTATCCGAACTTATTAAGAAGTTCATAGCCTAATAATGTGGTGGTGGAGTTTCTTCCGCTTGAGAAGCAATATTACTTACCTGTGTACCTTTAAGTTTTTCAGCTAAATGACGCATTTGGGTTTGTAATTTGTCTAACGAAAGTTGATGATGAACTAACGATTGGTTTAATTCTTCAATCGTAATTTCTTGAAATGCAACTTTCGTTTCCAGCTCGGCAATACGATTTAATAATTCATTCTCTGTAATCATTTGCATAAAAAGGTTGTATAAAAAAGAAATACACTTTACCCTATCTACCTTTCTTTTAACACATTTATAAGGAAAATCTATGTTAAAAACTAAACTTTCTGTTCTTGCAATTGCGACCGGCACACTTATTTCAGCTCAAACTGCATTTGTCGCAGAACAAAAAGCAGATCAAAAATTTATTGATGACTCATCATATGCTGTAGGCGTATTAATGGGTAAAAATATTGAAGGTGTTGTTGCATCGCAAAAAGAATTATTTTCTTATAACCAAGAGAAAATCTTAGCCGGTGTACAAGATACTATCAAAAAAACCGGCAAGTTAACCGATGAAGATTTACAAAAACAATTAAAATCGCTTGATAGCTATCTTTCAAGCCAAGAAAAGAAAATTGCAACCGAAAAAAGTAAAGCGACCGTTGAAGCCGGTAACAAATTCCGTGCAGAATATGAAAAACAAGCAGGAGTGAAGAAAACAGCTTCAGGTTTACTCTATAAAATTGAAAAAGCAGGTACAGGCGAGTCACCAAAAGCGGAAGATACCGTAAAAGTACATTACAAAGGTACTTTAGCAGATGGTACAGTATTCGATAGCTCATATGATCGTGGTGAACCAATTGAATTTCAATTAAATCAATTAATTCCAGGCTGGATTGAAGCAATTCCAATGCTGAAAAAAGGTGGAAAAATGGAAATCGTCGTTCCACCTGAATTAGGGTACGGCGAACGCCAAGCAGGTAAAATTCCAGCAAGCTCAACGCTAAAATTTGAAATTGAATTATTAGATTTTAAAGCAACTGAAGTGAAAAAATAACCCTTGAATCCAAGCGGTCTAATTTGTAAAATTTTTTGCAAATTAGACCGCTTTCTTTTTCGAAGGCTTATTAATATATAACTAGAATTAATGGTATAAGTCCTAAAATAATATGAAAAAATTTCAAACCTTTAGCGAAGAAGATCACGCAATTCTCGCCTCATACTTTCCAATTGTGGACGGTATTGCCGCCCTGATCGGAGATCATTGTGAAATCGTATTACATTCTTTAGAATTTCTTGAAAACTCAGCGATCTATATTGCAAATGGACATAATACTGATCGCAAAATAGGTTCACCCCTGACTGATAAAGCACTTAAGTCATTACATCAAATGAAAACGGATAGTGTATCTAAACCCTATTTCACTCGTTCCAAAGGTGGCGTATTAATGAAATCCGTTACCGTTGCTATTCGCAATAGTAAACAACACGTTATCGGCTTTATCTGTATCAACATTAATTTAGATGTGCCAGCATCACAATTCCTCAGCACTTTTATCGCACCGTTACAAGAAGATGAAGATACCGCAGTAAATTTTGCAAGTTCCGTCGAAGAATTGGTGGCTCAAACTATCGAACATACGATTGAAGAAACCATGGCGGATCGCAACGTTGCTAATAATAATAAAAATCGTCACATTGTTGTATCGTTATATGAAAAAGGTATTTTTGATATCAAAGATGCGATCAATCAAGTGGCTGATCGCTTAAATATTTCTCGCCATACCGTTTACCTTTATATCCGACAAATTAAACAGGATAACGAATAATGGATTATGTACTTGCGATAAAATCGCCTGTTTATAGTGCACAAGGGGCATATTTAGCTTATCAAGTTGCTGAAGCATTACTAGGCGCAGAACATAACATTATACAAGTATTTTTTTTTCAAGACGGTATCAGCAATGCAAATGCTTTAGTAAACCCTGCGAGTGATGAAATAAACTTATTAGAAAAATGGCAACACCTCGCAAAATTACACGGTTTACCCTTACACCTCTGTATTTCTCTTGCGCAAAGACGGGGAGTTGTTGATTATCAAACCAGTAAAACTCAGCAAACGAATCTTGCCGAAGGTTTTATATTGGCGGGACTTGGAGAATTTAGCCAAGCAGTACTCAAAGCAGACAGACTATTAAGCTTTTAATAATGAAAAAATACAAACTTGCATTTCTTTTTACTCAGCCTCCTTTCGGAACGGCAACCAGTCGAGAAGGTCTTGATGCCTTACTTGCGGCGAGTGCGTTTTGTGCCGAGGATGAAATCGCCATCTGCTTTTTAAATGACGGCGTATTCAATCTATTAGCACAACAGCAACCGAATAACATCTTACAGAAAGATCATATCTCAACCTTTAAATTAATTGAGCTATATGATTTAACCGAATGTTTTATTTGTGAAGAGTCTATCAACCAAAGAGCATTAAGCAATGCCGAATGGATTTTATCTAACGTAAATATCATTCCTCAAAAGGAACTATTCGCAATTCTTGCACAAGCTGAAAAGGTACTGACATTCTAATAAGGAATCCCTATGCTTTATACATTTTCTAAAGCACAATATGAGTTAACTGAACTAAACCAAATACTCTCTCAAATGACAGAAAATGATGCTGTAGTCTTATGGCAAGATGGAGTATTGCTAGCGGTTAAATATCCACAACTTTTTACAAAAGTTAATAATATTTTCTTATTGTCAAACGACATAGAAGCAAGAGGATTAACTATCCTAAATTATCAATCTATCTCACTTTCTGATTTAATCAATATTACTGAAAAATATCATCCACAGATAGCCTTATAATGAGAAAGATAAGATCAATGCATATAGAAACAAAAAGAATTTCAAATCATACTTTTTATAATTCGCTATTCTTTTTTTAAAAGGCATAGTAGACAAAAAGGTGGGTAAAAAGTGGGTTAAAGCCTTATATTACAAGGCGTTAACCCACTTTTTTAAAATATGAATAAAAACTTGTCTTTTTGCCAATCTTTAAACACACAAAAGCATGGCTTTAAAAATAAGTCATGACGTTATAAATGTTTAACTTGTAATAAAGTCTTTACCCTAAAGCCCAAATTAAATTCTCTTCACATTTGGCTTGATTATTCCGTTGGAAAACAAACCTACCAACAATTAGCGAATAAATATCATTGTTCCGTGAGAACGATTCAACGACATATAGAAAAATCGCCTAAAGCCTTATTAAATCCCCCTCAAAATAAATATTTAAACCTAATGATTGATACCACTTTTTTTCATCATGAATTTGGTGTCATGGTGTTTATTGATAGCCTCTCAGCCAAAGTGGTTTATCACCAAATTGTAAAAACCAAAAAGGATATTTATTACAAGAAAGCGATAAATCTCTTAAGGGGAAAAGGCTATATCATTCAATCTATTACCTGTGATGGCCGGCGAGGCTTGTTAAAAGATTTACTCAATACGCCTACCCAAATATGTCAATTTCATTTAGTCGCAATCGTGATGAGAGCATTAAGAAAAAAACATCAATCTCACGCAGAAAGAGAATTAAAAACGATAATAAAAACGTTAAAAACAAGTACAAAAAATGAATTTTACCTACGCCTACATGATTGGAAAATAAAACATCAGGATTTTTTAAATGAGCGGTCAGATAAACCGAATGAAAAAGGGAAATACCCTTATAAACATCGAAATGTAAGAAGTGCTTATGCCAGTATTAAACGATATGTTGAATATCTATTGCACTTCTTACATTTTGATATTTATAGACAAAATAATCACATCCATTTTATTTATCGATTGAATACTATAGCCTGTTTCTCTTAGTTGATTAAACGCCTTCCTATAGTAATTTTTCTGTTGTGATAATCTAGTGGTAAACCACTTTGGTTGAAAGGCTATCAATAAAACTATTCACCAAAATCACGATGAAAAAAGCTCGTTGATAATAAGGATTCAGATATTCATTTTATAGGGAATTTAAAGGTGATTTAGATGCATTTACTAAATATCTACGGATAGTTCGAGAATAACAATGATATTTATGATGAGTTTATTTTCCAACGGAATAATCTAACCAAATATCGATACACGTTAATTTAGTTTTAAGGATAAATATTTTATTACACACTAAATATTTATAAGATTGAAGCATATTTGTAAAACCATACTTTTTTGGCAACTATTACACATTTTTATCACGAAGAAAAGAAAGAAGAAAGAAGAAAGAAGAAAGAAGAAAGAAGAAAGACAATATAACGAAAGCCCAAAATACCAAATCTAAAAAACAACAAAGCAATGAAAAATAAAGTCTCGAAAAAGCAAAAACCCCAAAGCTATCACTAACTCTGGGGTTCTACTTCTTTGTCTTTGCTTTCGCACTAAATTCAATCTGGCGATGCCCTACTCTCACATGGGGAAACCCCACACTACCATCGGCGTTACTGCGTTTTACTTCTGAGTTCGGAATGGAATCAGGTAGAGCCACAGCACTCTGGTCGCCAGAATATTCTATTGATGACTTCAGCTATTGCCTTTGTCTTTATTTGTCTATTTTCTTATTCTTTATCTGCTTTTTATTCGCACTTTAAATTCGAAACAAGCCGTTACTGAGTGTAGTGCCCAAAAACACTTGAGCGTTGTATAGTTAAGCCTCTCGGGCAATTAGTATGTGTTAGCTCAACGTATCACTACGCTTACACACCACACCTATCTACGTCGTAGTCTCCAACAACCCTTACCGACTTATAGTCGGGGAGAACTCATCTTGAGGCAAGTTTCGTGCTTAGATGCTTTCAGCACTTATCTCTTCCGCATGTAGCTACCCAGCAGTGCCTCTGGCGAGACAACTGGAACACCAGTGATGCGTCCACTCCGGTCCTCTCGTACTAGGAGCGACCCCTCTCAATTCTCCAACGCCCACGGCAGATAGGGACCGAACTGTCTCACGACGTTCTAAACCCAGCTCGCGTACCACTTTAAATGGCGAACAGCCATACCCTTGGGACCTACTTCAGCCCCAGGATGTGATGAGCCGACATCGAGGTGCCAAACACCGCCGTCGATATGAACTCTTGGGCGGTATCAGCCTGTTATCCCCGGAGTACCTTTTATCCGTTGAGCGATGGCCCTTCCATTCAGAACCACCGGATCACTATGACCTGCTTTCGCACCTGCTCGACTTGTCTGTCTCGCAGTTAAGCTTGCTTATACCATTGCACTAACCTCACGATGTCCGACCGTGATTAGCAAACCTTCGTGCTCCTCCGTTACTCTTTGGGAGGAGACCGCCCCAGTCAAACTACCCACCAGACACTGTCCGAGACCGCGTTCCGCAATCTTCGTTAGAACATCAAACGTTAAAGGGTGGTATTTCAAGGACGCCTCCACAATCACTGGCGTGACTGCTTCAAAGGCTCCCACCTATCCTACACATCAAAATTCAATGTTCAGTGTCAAGCTATAGTAAAGGTTCACGGGGTCTTTCCGTCTAGTCGCGGGTACACCGCATCTTCACGGCGATTTCAATTTCACTGAGTCTCGGGTGGAGACAGCCTGGCCATCATTATGCCATTCGTGCAGGTCGGAACTTACCCGACAAGGAATTTCGCTACCTTAGGACCGTTATAGTTACGGCCGCCGTTTACTGGGGCTTCGATCAGGAGCTTCTCTTTCGATAACACCATCAATTAACCTTCCAGCACCGGGCAGGCATCACACCCTATACGTCCACTTTCGTGTTTGCAGAGTGCTGTGTTTTTAATAAACAGTTGCGACCAGCTGGTATCTTCGACCGGTTCAACCTTCAGCGGTAAACGCTTACAATCTACGCCGGCGCACCTTCTCCCGAAGTTACGGTGCTATTTTGCCTAGTTCCTTCACCCGAGTTCTCTCAAGCGCCTGAGTATTCTCTACCTGACCACCTGTGTCGGTTTATAGTACGGTTTAGTATAACCTGAAGCTTAGTGGCTTTTCCTGGAAGCGTGGTATCGGTTACTTCATCTCCGTAGAGACTCGTCATCACTTCTCGGTGTTAACGGAATTCCGGATTTGCCTAAAATTCCCACCTACCGGCTTAAACAGACATCCAACAGTCTGATAACCTAACCTTCTCCGTCCCCACATCGCAGTTATACCAAGTACGGGAATATTAACCCGTTTCCCATCGACTACGCTTTTCAGCCTCGCCTTAGGGGCCGACTCACCCTGCCCCGATTAACGTTGGACAGGAACCCTTGGTCTTCCGGCGAACGAGTTTTTCACTCGTTTTGTCGTTACTTATGTCAGCATTCGCACTTCTGATACGTCCACCAAACTTCTCAATTCAGCTTCATCCGCTTACAGAACGCTCCCCTACCCAACAATGTTTCCATTGATGCCGCAGCTTCGGTGACTAGTTTTAGCCCCGTTACATCTTCCGCGCAGGCCGACTCGACTAGTGAGCTATTACGCTTTCTTTAAATGGTGGTCGCTTCTAAGCCAACATCCTAGCTGTCTAAGCCTTCCCACTTCGTTTCCCACTTAACTAGTACTTTGGGACCTTAGCTGGCGGTCTGGGTTGTTTCCCTCTCCACGATGGACGTTAGCACCCACCGTGTGTCTCCTGAGTATCACTCTTCGGTATTCGCAGTTTGCATCGGGTTGGTAATCCGGGATGGACCCCTAGCCGAAACAGTGCTCTACCCCCGAAGGTGTCCGCTCAAGGCTCTACCTAAATAGATTTCGGGGAGAACCAGCTATCTCCCGGTTTGATTGGCCTTTCACCCCCAGCCACAAGTCATCCGCTAATTTTTCAACATTAGTCGGTTCGGTCCTCCAATTAGTGTTACCCAATCTTCAACCTGCCCATGGCTAGATCACCGGGTTTCGGGTCTATACCTTGCAACTCAATCGCCCAGTTAAGACTCGGTTTCCCTTCGGCTCCCTTATTCAGTTAACCTCGCTACAAAATATAAGTCGCTGACCCATTATACAAAAGGTACGCAGTCACCCCACAAAGAGGCTCCCACTGCTTGTACGTACACGGTTTCAGGTTCTATTTCACTCCCCTCACTGGGGTTCTTTTCGCCTTTCCTTCACAGTACTGGTTCACTATCGGTCAATCAGGAGTATTTAGCCTTGGAGGATGGTCCCCCCATCTTCAAACAGGATTTCTCGTGTCCCGCCCTACTTATCTCAAACTTAGTACCACTATCAATTTTTCGAATACGGGACTATCACCCTGTGTCGTTGAGCTTCCCAGCTCATTCTCCTAAATCGAATGCTATCGTTTGAAGGCTCCTCCGCTTTCGCTCGCCGCTACTCACAGAATCTCGGTTGATTTCTTTTCCTCGGGGTACTTAGATGTTTCAGTTCTCCCGGTTTGCCTTATTAAGCTATGTATTCACTTAATAATAGTAGATTCTTCATCTACTGGGTTTCCCCATTCGGATATCTTGGATTAAACGCTTCTTATCAACTCATCCAAGCTTTTCGCAGATTAGCACGTCCTTCTTCGCCTCTGATTGCCAAGGCATCCACCGTGTACGCTTAGTCACTTAACTATACAACCTCAAATGTTCTTATTCTTTCAAACTTCACATTTAACGTCAGTTTTTAAACTAAACACTTGACTGCTTTTGTTCAGTCAAGATTTTTTAACTACTCAGACTTTCAATGTATTCGTTATCGCTTTCGCTTTAACGAACTTGAAAAATCTCTCAGTTTTTCAGCTTGTTTCCAATTTTTTAAAGAACAATTTAAGACAATAATTTGACTTATCATCATGACTAAATAAACAAATCTTTTACTTATTCACTTAGTCATGATGATTGGTGGAGATAAGCGGGATCGAACCGCTGACCTCCTGCGTGCAAGGCAGGCGCTCTCCCAGCTGAGCTATATCCCCATATATCATGACTGATATCCCCCCTCTCCTTTCAGCTTTCACTCATTTAGAGTGGTGGGTCTGAGTGGACTTGAACCACCGACCTCACCCTTATCAGGGGTGCGCTCTAACCACCTGAGCTACAGACCCAAAAGGATGCCGGATAATATCCGTTTTCGTCTTCTTCTATCAAACAATCTGTGTGAACACTTGCAGTCGCTCAATTCTTGGTAAGGAGGTGATCCAACCGCAGGTTCCCCTACGGTTACCTTGTTACGACTTCACCCCAGTCATGAATCATACCGTGGTAAACGCCCCCCTTGCGGTTAAGCTATCTACTTCTGGTACAACCCACTCCCATGGTGTGACGGGCGGTGTGTACAAGGCCCGGGAACGTATTCACCGCAACATTCTGATTTGCGATTACTAGCGATTCCGACTTCATGGAGTCGAGTTGCAGACTCCAATCCGGACTTAGACGTACTTTGTGAGATTCGCTCCATGTCGCCATATTGCTTCCCTCTGTATACGCCATTGTAGCACGTGTGTAGCCCTACTCGTAAGGGCCATGATGACTTGACGTCATCCCCACCTTCCTCCAGTTTATCACTGGCAGTCTCCTTTGAGTTCCCGGCCGAACCGCTGGCAACAAAGGATAAGGGTTGCGCTCGTTGCGGGACTTAACCCAACATTTCACAACACGAGCTGACGACAGCCATGCAAGCACCTGTCTCAAAGTTCCCGAAGGCACAAACTCATCTCTGAGTTCTTCTTTGGATGTCAAGAGTAGGTAAGGTTCTTCGCGTTGCATCGAATTAAACCACATGCTCCACCGCTTGTGCGGGCCCCCGTCAATTCATTTGAGTTTTAACCTTGCGGCCGTACTCCCCAGGCGGTCGATTTATCACGTTAGCTTCGGGCACCAAACTTAAAGTCCAATCCCCAAATCGACAGCGTTTACAGCGTGGACTACCAGGGTATCTAATCCTGTTTGCTCCCCACGCTTTCGCACATGAGCGTCAGTACATTCCCAAGGGGTCGCCTTCGCCTTCGGTATTCCTCCACATCTCTACGCATTTCACCGCTACACGTGGAATTCTACCCCTCCCTAAAGTACTCTAGTTGACCAGTATGAAATGCAATTCCCAGGTTAAGCCCGGGGCTTTCACATCTCACTTAATCAACCGCCTGCGTGCCCTTTACGCCCAGTTATTCCGATTAACGCTCGCACCCTCCGTATTACCGCGTACGCTGGCACGGAGTTAGCCGGTGCTTCTTCTGTAGTTAACGTCAATTACCAAATCTATTAAATTTGATACCTTCCTCGCTACCGAAAGAACTTTACAACCCGAAGGCCTTCTTCATTCACGCGGCATGGTCGCATCAGGGTTCCCCCCATTGTGCAATATTCCCCACTGTCGCCTCCCGTAGGAGTCTGGACCGTGTCTCAGTTCCAGTGTGGCTGGTCATCCTCTCAGACCAGCTAGAGATCGTCGGCTTGGTAGGCCTTTACCCCACCAACTACCTAATCCCACTTGGGCTCATCTCATGGCATGTGGCCTTGCGGTCCCACACTTTAATCCGAAGATATTACGCGGTATTAGCTACAGTTTCCCGTAGTTATCCCCCTCCATGAGCCAGATTCCCAAGCATTACTCACCCGTCCGCCACTCGTCAGCAAATTAGCAAGCTAATCCCTGTTACCGTTCGACTTGCATGTGTTAAGCCTGCCGCCAGCGTTCAATCTGAGCCATGATCAAACTCTTCAATTCAAAAAGTTTAATCGCTCAATAAACTGCTTAGCTAAGTTTACATATTACTTTAAAAGTAAAAATGAATTTCTAGTTTAAGCACCTATTAAGACTTCAAGTTTTAAATAATATTTTTAAAATCAAGTCAATCAACAAGTGCCCACACAGATTGTCTGATATATTGTTAAAGAACAAAAAGAAACGACGCACTGGCAATCAATTTTAAATCGTTCACAACAGTGCGTCGTTGTGTGTGGTGCATTATAGAGAAATCTAAAATCCTTGCAAGCACTTTTTTGCAAAAAATTTAGAAAAATCTACCGCTTGCTAATTTTTAGAACAAAACGAACAATTTTTTAACAATTATTGAATAAAACTTAATTCTTTCTTTTAGATTTAAAGATTCTTACTGAAATCTGAAATGATATATAAAATAGTTTAATAAAAGATAGAAAAATAAATATGAAGAAATAAAAAAGAAAAAACCTCAGTGAAACACTGAGGTTTTTGATTAACGTCGATTTGCTAATTTTGAATTTACGATTTCGTAAACACGTAATTTAGCAATTTCACGAGATAGTTTCGCAGAAAGCTCTGCATTATTTGATTTGCTTAATGTATCTTCTGCTTTACGTTTTGCGCAAGAATTCGTTGTTGATCCAGCTCTTCACCGCGAATCGCAATATCAGCAAGAACAGTTACGATGGTAGGCTGTACTTCCAAGAAGCCGCCAGACACATAGATAAACTCTTCTTTACCATCTTCAAGCGTATACTTAACCATTCCCGGTTTAATAGAGGTTAATAAAGGTGTATGTCCTGCATACACACCTAATTCACCATCTATACCTGTTACACGAACGCTAACTACATCGCCATTGAAGATTTCTTTTTCAGCACTTACGATACTAAGCTCAAATTTAGATGCCATGTTGTTCTCCTTTAGTTCCTAATTGAGGTTAGGGAACAATTACATCTTGCTCGCTCTTTCCACTACTTCGTCAATTGAACCCGCCATATAGAACGCTTGTTCTGGGATATGGTCAAATTCACCTTCCAAGATACCTTTGAAGCCACGGATTGTATCTTTTAATGATACATATTTACCTGGAGAACCGGTAAATACTTCCGCAACGAAGAACGGTTGTGATAAGAAACGCTCAATCTTACGTGCACGAGCAACCACTAATTTATCATCTTCAGATAACTCATCCATACCTAAAATAGCGATGATATCTTTTAGCTCTTTATAGCGTTGTAATGTACCTTGTACGCCTCGTGCCACATTATAGTGTTCTTCACCAACAACTAACGGATCTAATTGACGAGAAGTTGAATCTAATGGGTCAACCGCTGGGTAAATACCAAGAGATGCGATGTTACGGCTTAATACCACTGTTGAGTCTAAGTGTGCGAAAGTTGTCGCCGGAGATGGGTCCGTTAAGTCATCCGCAGGAACATAAACCGCTTGAACAGAGGTAATAGAACCTGTTTTAGTTGAAGTAATACGTTCTTGTAATACACCCATTTCTTCTGCAAGTGTCGGCTGATAACCTACCGCAGATGGCATACGACCTAATAATGCAGATACCTCTGTACCAGCTAAGGTATAACGGTAAATATTATCTACGAAGAATAATACATCACGACCTTCATCACGGAATTTTTCCGCCATAGTTAAGCCGGTTAAAGCAACACGAAGACGGTTACCTGGTGGCTCATTCATCTGACCGTAAACAAGTGATACTTTGTCTAATACGTTAGAATCCGTCATTTCGTGATAGAAGTCATTACCTTCACGAGTACGCTCACCAACACCTGCGAATACTGAGTAACCAGAGTGTTCGATTGCGATATTACGGATTAATTCCATCATATTAACGGTTTTACCTACACCCGCACCACCGAATAAACCAACTTTACCACCTTTCGCGAATGGACAAATTAAGTCGATAACTTTGATACCGGTTTCAAGTAATTCCGTACTGTTTGATTGTTCTTCGTAGCTTGGTGTTTGCACGGTGAATATCCCAACGAGCTTCTTCGCCGATAGGACCTTTTTCATCAATCGGCTCACCTAATACGTTCATAATACGACCAAGTGTCTTAGTACCAACTGGTACTTGAATCGGGTTACCCGTATTTTCAACTTTTAAGCCACGTTTTAAACCGTCTGATGTACCTAATGCGATACAACGCACAAGTCCACCACCTAATTGTTGTTGAACCTCAAGCGTTAAACCTGATTCAACTTTTAAGGCATCATATACTTTTGGTACTGCATCTTGCGGGAATTCAACGTCGATTACCGCACCGATAATCTGTACAATTTTTCCTGTTGCCATTACCTATTCTCCATTAAATTGCTGCGGCACCCGCAACAATTTCGTTTAATTCATTTGTAATGCTTGCTTGGCGAGCTTTGTTATACACTAATTGTAATTCATCAATTAATGTACCCGCATTATCTGTTGCGGCTTTCATTGCTACCATTCGAGCGGCTTGTTCAGAAGCAAGGTTATCGACAACTGCTTGATATACCTGAGTTTCTAAATAACGAACAAGTAAACTGTCCAATAGAACTTGTGGACTTGGTTCATAGATATAATCCCATGAACCTTTAGTTTCTAATTCATCATCTTCTAATTTAGGTAATGGAAGTAATTGTGCAATAACAGGTTTTTGCGACATGGTATTTTCAAAACGGTTATAAGCAATATAAACCGCATCCACTTCACCATTGCGATAAGCGTTAATCATTTCATTAACTGCCCCAACAATACGTTCCATTTCAGGATTATCACCTAAGCCTGTTACCTGAGATCTCACAGTTAAACCGAGATTTTGGTAAAAACTCACACCTTTTGAACCTACTAAGCCAAGCTCAACACTAACGTTTTTATCTTTCCACGTTTTAAATTCATTCAAAGTTGCTTTGAATAAATTGATATTAAGACCGCCACATAAGCCACGATCGGTTGATACAACAAAGTAACCAACTTTTTTAATATCTCGTTCAGTTAAAAACGGGTGCTTATAACCAATGCTTCCTTTAGCAATATGGCTAATCACCTTACGGATTGTTTCCGAATAAGGTCGACCGGCGACCATACGCTCTTGCGTTTTACGCATTTTAGAGGTAGCAACCATTTCCATTGCTTTGGTGATTTTTTGGGTATTTTTCACACTCGCAATTTTGGTTCTTATCTCTTTAGCACCTGCCATAATCTTTCTCCGCTAGTCGTGATTACCACGCACCGTTCTTTTTGAAGTCTTCTACGATAGCTTTTAATTGATCCTTGATTGAATCGTTATAATCGCCAGATTTTGCTAAATCCTTCATAAAATCAGTGTGATTACTATTTGCGTAAGCAAGTAAAGCAGATTCGAATGAACCGATACGCTCAAGTTCTACATCATCTAAATAACCAAATTCAGCCGCAAAAAGAACTAATGCTTGTTCACTTACTGGCATTGGCGCAAATTGTTTCTGTTTAAGTAATTCTGTTACTTTCTGACCGTGAGAAAGTTGCTTACGTGTCGCATCATCTAAGTCTGAAGCAAACTGAGCAAACGCCGCTAATTCACGATACTGAGCTAATGCGGTACGAATACCGCCAGATAATTTCTTAATTACTTTAGTTTGAGCCGCAGAACCTACACGAGATACCGAAATCCCCGGGTTTACCGCTGGACGGATACCTGAGTTAAATAGGCTTGATTCTAAGAAGATCTGACCGTCAGTAATTGAAATTACGTTTGTAGGAACGAACGCAGATACGTCACCTGCTTGTGTTTCGATAATAGGTAATGCAGTTAATGAACCTGTTTGACCTTTTACCGCACCGTTAGTGAAACGCTCTACATAATCCGCACTTACACGTCTCGCACGCTCTAATAAACGAGAGTGTAGGTAGAATACGTCACCTGGGAAAGCTTCACGACCTGGCGGACGGCGTAATAATAATGAAATTTGACGATAAGCAACCGCTTGTTTAGATAAATCATCGTAAACAATTAACGCATCTTCACCACGATCACGGAAATATTCACCCATTGCACAACCTGAATATGGTGCAAGATATTGTAGTGCCGCAGATTCAGAAGCTGATGCTACAACCACGATTGTATTTGCTAATGCACCATGTTCTTCTAATTTACGCACTACGTTAGCAATTGTAGATGCTTTTTGACCGATTGCGACATAGATACATTTAATACCTGAATCTTTCTGTGCAATGATCGCATCGATTGCTAATGCTGTTTTACCTGTTTGACGGTCACCGATAATTAACTCACGTTGACCACGACCGATTGGTACCATTGAGTCAACCGCTTTATAACCGGTTTGTACAGGTTGATCTACCGATTGACGATCGATAACACCCGGTGCGATAACTTCAACCGGAGAGAAACCGTCATTATCGATTTCACCTTTACCATCGATCGGTTGACCAAGTGTATTTACCACACGACCTAATAAACCGCGACCTACCGGAACTTCTAAGATACGACCGGTACATTTAACCGTCATACCTTCAGCTAAGTCAGCATAAGGTCCCATTACTACCGCACCTACAGAATCACGTTCTAGGTTTAACGCAATAGCATAACGATTGCCAGGTAATTCGATCATTTCACCTTGCATTACATCAGCAAGACCATGGATACGAATGATACCATCGCTTACTGAAACGATTGTCCCTGTGCTTTGAGCTTCGCTCACCACATCAAACTGGGCAATACGTTTTTTAATCAATTCACTAATTTCAGTTGAATTTAGTTGCATTTTTTATTCCTCTTACAAGCTCAACGCTTGGCTTAAGCGATTTAACTGACCTCGGCTACTGCCATCAATGACAATATCATCATACTTAATAATAATGCCGGCAATGAGAGAGTTATCTAATTGAACAGTTAAACGTACTTTTTGATTTAAGCGTTTTTCCATCGCGCTTGCGATTTTATCTATTTGTGCTTGACTTAATTCGCTAGCTGAAACAACGATAATATCTTTTACCGCTTCATGTTGCGCACGTAACTCAATAAATTCATTAAGTACCGCAGGTAACACAACAAGACGTTTGTTCTCAGCCATTACACGAATAAAATTTTGCCCATATTGGTCAAGCTGGTCGCCACAAATTTGGAGAAAAGTTTCCGAAATCTGACCGCTTGCAAGAGACGAATTAATATAATCCGCCACCTGTTCATTCTCAGCAACTAATGCTGAAAACTGTAACATTTCTTGCCATTTATCCAACTGACCTTGCTCTAAAGCAAAATCAAAAGTCTGCTTTAGCGTAGGGGCGAGCTACTGTACTTAATTCTGACATCTGCCCCACCTTGTTATAGTTCTGCAACTAGCTTATCAATAATGTCATTGTTCGTCGCTTGATCAACAGAACGACCAACAATCTTCTCTGCGCCGGCAACAGCCAATGCGACCACTTTTTGACGAAGCTCTTCTTGAACACGTTTACGCTCGCTTTCTACTTCTGCGCGACCTTGTTCAATAATACGTTGACGTTCGATTTCAGCTTCTGCTTGTACAGATTCTAAAATTTCATTACGACGTTTGGTTGCTAAATCAATAATTTTCTGTGCTTCTTCTTTCGCTTTGAGGATTTCTTGATCCGCTCATGACTTTAGAATCTGCTTGTTCTTGTCTCGCTTTTTCAGCTGATGCTAAAGCGTTAGCGATATTCGCTTGGCGCTCTTCGATCGCTTTAATAAGCGGAGGCCAAACATATTTCATACAAAACGCAACGAACAGTGCGAATGCAATAAGTTGACCAATTAGTGTTGCATTTAAATTCACAACGCCCTCCTAAAAGTCGGCTAAGTTATTCAAAGAATAACGGAAAAGAGAGACCCGACTTATTTCAATAAATCAATGAACGGGTTCGCGAAGATGAAAAGTAAAGAAATACCTACAGCGATCATTGCGATAGCATCTAAAAGACCTGCCACGATGAACATCTTAGTTTGTAAGCTACTTGCTAATTCAGGTTGGCGAGCAGATGATTCTAAGAATTTACCACCTAAGATAGCAAAGCCGATAGCTGTACCAAGTGCGACGAAAGCTAATAAGATTGATGCACCAATAATTGTTGCTGTGATTACTGATTCCATAATGTTCTCCATTAAGATTGAGGAATTCGCCCGAAGGCTGGGTTGTTGTTAATAAAAATAATTCAAGCGTTCAAATTTTTGCCAAATATTGAGAAAATTTAACCGCTTTTTAGGTTCGTTTAATGATCCGCTTTGTTATAAGCGATACTCAAATAAACAATCGTTAGCATCATAAAAATAAAGGCTTGAAGCGTAATTACTAAGATATGGAAAATAGCCCAAACCAAATGCAATGGAATACCTAACGCTTGTAATGCAAAGTTATCAGCCATATACATTACTGCGATAAGAATGAAGATTAGCTCACCTGCATACATATTACCGAATAAACGGAATGCTAAAGAGATAGGTTTTGCAAGTAAAGTAACCGTTTCAAGGATAAAGTTTACTGGAATAAAAGCCCAATGATTAAACGGATGGAGCGTATATTCTTTTACTAAGCCACCGAAACCTTTTGATTTTACGGTATAGAACAGAATTAAGAAGAATACGCAAATAGACATACCTAATGTAGCACTGATATCAGCTGTAGGTACGGCACGAAGGTAATGAATACCTAACATATTCGCTAACTGAGGTAAGAAATCTACTGGAACTAAGTCAATGGCATTCATAATAAATACCCAGCAGAAAATAGTGAGTGCAAGTGGAGCAATTACATTACGAGGCCCATGGAAGTTATCTTTAACTAAGCCATCAACCCATTCAATAATAATTTCCACTAAGCATTGTAATTTTCCTGGTACTCCGGCAGTCGCATTTTTAGCAACTTTAGAAAATATAAAAAGGAAAATAACTCCAGCAAGAAGAGAAAAGAAGAGCGTATCTAAATGCACAGCCCAAAAGCCATCACCTGAAGCCAAAAAACTCAAGTGGTGGCTAATATATTCTGCGGTAGTTCCAGCCATAATGAATCCTTTTAGAAGAAAAAATTAATGAGTACGTTTACTTAATATAAACGGAATGACGTTATTAAAAAATAATGTCACTAAATATCCCACAAAAAAGAGTACGAGATGAAGAGAAGGAAGCAATTTAAAGCACAAAATTACCAATAAAATAGTGATTAACCATTTTAGTCCTTCACCGCGATAAAAAGCGGTCATTTTTGACTGTTCTTTTGTGGTTTTTTTGAAGAAAATCCAATATACAAGCACGCAATGAGGAAGGAAACTCGATAAAGCCCCACCAAAAAAAGAGAAGCTACTTTCCCCCTTCCAAACCATTAAAATGCACAAAATACAGAAAAGAAGTAAAATTTCAGTTTTTAATGCTTTGGCATAATGCTGTTTAGCTTTATTTATTACAGCAGACATATTATTTCCTAATTTGACAGGCCAATGCCCCTGTAAAAAATGAAACACTCATTCGGGATTATACGATACAAAACAATAGATTAAAATATAAAAACCGAACAAAAAAGCGTTTTTTAACTATTTTGTTACAAAAAGGTTAATTTTGCATTTTTTTATAGAAAAACATAAGGAAAAGTAAGCCATCACAACCATTCTTTATTCACATTATATTTACATTATCAACAAAAAATCGGCAATTTACTATTCATAAAAAGCGTTGTAAGTAACATATAAATGACACTTACACACCAAAAAGTAAAAAGTACCACTTAATACAAATATAATAATATTTCATCAATTACTTCATAAGTACAACTAAGTGACGTTCTCCAATTAATTCTGGCACTGATAGCGTAACCACTTGCTCTAACTGAATCGGCTTTTTAATGTCTTGCACTTCACTTTCAGCATAAATCCCTTTAAGCGCATAAAATTTGCCTTGCGGATTTGGCAAATGGTAACACCAATCCACCATATCATTTAAGCTGGCAAAAGCACGGCTTAATACCCCATCAAAGGTTTGTTCGGTATATTCTTCTACACGCGAAAGCACAGGCGTTACATTCGTAATGCCTAACTCACGTAACGCATTTTTAATAAAGGTAATACGCTTACCAAGGCTATCCAGCAATACAAATTGTTTATCCGGATTTGCAATCGCAAGTGGAATACCCGGTAAGCCCGGACCAGTGCCAACATCAATAAACTTATCTCCCTGTAAATGTTCACTTACCACTAAACTGTCTAAAATATGTTTAACCAGCATTTCATCCGGATTACGCACGGAAGTCAGATTATAGGCTTTATTCCATTTATCTAATAAACGCACAAAACCAACTAACTGCTCTTTCTGCTGATCGGTCAAATTAATTTGCGCCTGCGCTAGCAAGCGGTCTAATTTTTGTTTCATTTTGTAAAATCCTTCCACAATAAAACACGGAACACACCGAAAGTAAGTATTGCATTAATTTCCGTATATTCCGTGCTTTTCAATTGGCTAAATTATAATTCGCCTCGTTTCAGCATACCTTGCTTTTTCAAATTCACGAGAAGAATTGAAATCGCGACCGGCGTAATACCTGAAATACGGCTTGCCTGCCCAATCGAAACTGGACGATGTTGCATCAGCTTCGCACGAACTTCGTTTGAAAGGCTCTCAACCTTATCATAATCAAATTCAGCCGGAATTAAGGTATTTTCATGACGTTTATGACGTTCAATCTCATTCTGCTGATGTTCAATATAGCCTTGGTATTTAATCGAAATTTCAACTTGTTCAGCCGCTTGTTTATCTTCCAATGCCGGTGCAAATGCCGCGACTTGCGTGAGTTTATCATAAGTCACTTCCGGACGACGTAATAAGTCTTCACCGCTCGCTTCACGGGTAAGCGGACTGCTGACCAATTCGTTTACTGCCACTAAGTGTTCTGATTGAGGGTGAATCCAAATTTGTTTTAAACGTTCACGCTCACGCTCGATATTTTCCATTTTTTGATTAAATCTCGCCCAACGAGCGTCATCAATCAAGCCTAATTCGTGTGCAATAGGTGTTAAACGAATATCAGCGTTATCTTCACGTAGCAATAAACGATATTCCGCACGCGAGGTAAATACACGATACGGTTCTTTTGTGCCAAGTGTACAAAGGTCATCAACCAATACACCGGTATAAGCAAGATCACGTGTAGGGAACCACGCCTCTTTGCCTTGAACCTGTAATGCCGCATTAATGCCGGCTAATAAACCTTGTCGCATTACTTCTTCATAACCGGTAGTACCGTTGATCTGACCGGCAAAGAATAAGCCTTCAATCGCCTTGGTTTCTAATGTCGGTTTTAGATCACGTGGGTCGAAATAATCATACTCAATCGCATAACCCGGTTTGATAATGCGTGTGTTTTCCAAACCTTTCATTGAATTTACAATGCCCATCTGTACGTCAAACGGTAAGCTGGTTGAAATCCCGTTCGGATAAACTTCAATGGTACTTAAACCTTCCGGCTCGAGATAAATTTGGTGACTATTACGATCGCTGAAACGCATTACTTTATCTTCGATTGACGGACAGTAACGAGGACCGATACCTTCAATCACTCCGGTGTACATTGGGCTACGATCTAAACTATTGCGAATCAAATCGTGCGTTTGTTCATTAGTATGCGTGATATAACACGGAATTTGACGAGGATGGAGATCAACAGACCCCATAAATGACATTACTGGTAATTCAGCATCACCATGTTGTTTAGCCAATATGTCAAAATTGATCGTACGTGCGTCTAAACGTGGTGGTGTACCGGTCTTAAGACGATCAACACGTAAATTTAGATCACGTAATCGATCTGCCAACATTGTTGCGACCGGATCACCTGCTCGACCGCCAGCATAGTTATCTAAACCGATATGAATTTTACCGGCAAGGAAAGTACCTGCAGTTAATACTACCGAACGTGCTTTAAAGGTTAATCCCATTTTAGTGACTGCACCGACCGCACGATTATTTTCAACTAAAATATCAACCACTTCTTGTTGGAAAATATCTAAATTTGGCTGATTTTCTAATGCAGTTCGTACTGCTTGGCGGTAAAGTACACGGTCTGCTTGTGCACGAGTTGCACGCACAGCAGGCCCTTTCGAGCTGTTTAATGTACGAAATTGGATCCCGGCTTGGTCGGTCGCAATTGCTATTAAACCGCCCATTGCATCGATCTCTTTTACTAAATGCCCTTTACCGATCCCACCAATAGCCGGATTACAAGACATTTGTCCTAAAGTATCTACGTTATGTGTTAAGAGTAAGGTTTTTAACCCCATACGGGCAGGAGCCAATGCGGCTTCTGTCCCTGCATGACCGCCACCAACGACAATCACATCATAAATTTCATGGTAAATCATATATCTGCCTTTATATTTTTATCTTTTAATGAGAACAAGAGAAAGATCATTATTCTACCTTAAAACAATAAGATCGTGAAAAGGCATTTTTAAGATCTTTAAGATGATCTAAATGACGATCTAAGGATCACCTATAATAAAAGAGATCTTTATATAAAGATCTTTTATTATAATGATTATTAGTGATGGATAATTATGAGGATAACCATATATTTACAAAGAATATCAATAAGTTAGATAAGATCTGTTCTTGTAAAGATCCTGAAATCAGCATTGATCTTACTTGTGGATAAATGACATAGTTATCCACATAAGAAGAATTAAAATAAGTTATTATTGAATAGATCTCAGCTTATTCTAGCTAAAACACATAACTTATCCACAGATGAAAAATTATGTTTTTATGCTGATTTAATAAACAAAATCACGTATGATATATTTTATTAACTAGAAAAATTACGGAGAAAAATCATGGAAACATATCAGTATTTAGCCGTTTTTAGTGATATCGATGGTACTTTATTAAATGACCAGCATCAAATTACACCTCATACTGAGCAAGCGATACATTCTTTGCTACAAAAGCATATTCCATTTATTCCTGTTTCCGCTCGTCCCCCACTTGCCATTACACCTTATACAACGCAACTTCAAAGTAAGCATGAGATCATCTGTTATAGTGGAGCGTTAATCTTAGATCAAGATCTCAAACCTCTATATAGTGTGTCTATTGATGCCAGAGATCTCGAAAAATTAGATCAACTATTGGCGGATTTTTCGTTTCTTTCGATTAATCATTATTCAGGCATTGATTGGTTTAGTAATGATTTGCATAATTCGTGGACACTGCAGGAAGCGGAAATTACCGGTCTACAAGCGGTCAAAAAGCCACAGAATTTAACCAATGTACATAAAATTTTAGTGATGGGCGAAGCGAACCAAATTCAGTCACTGGAAATCTTCTTAAAACAGCATTTACCGCATCTTTCTATTCATCGCTCTAAAAATGAATATCTAGAAATTATGAATAAGCAAGCGACAAAATCAGCGGCTATCCGTTTTATGCAACAACGATTAAATGTAACGCAAGATCAGATTATCGCTTTTGGCGACAATTTTAATGATTTGGATATGTTGCAATATACAGGACTAAGTATTGCGATGGGAAATGCACCGGATGAGATCAAAGCAGTTGCGAAGCGTATTACTGCATCAAATAATGATGATGGTATCGCATTGGTCTTAAATGAAGTGTTTCAGTTGAATGGCTAATGCAAAAAAATGCAAAAAAAAGCCTCGGAACTTCCGAGGCCTTATAGATTGATCTTATTTGACGCTAATATCACGACCAAAGAATTGTTCACCTAATTTTTTCAGCGTACCGTCTTTGTGTAATTCGTTAATCGCAAGGCTGAGTTTATCTAATGCTTCTTGGTTGCCTTTATTTGCAATAAAGCCTGCACCGACTTTTTCAGGAGATTCCCAAACAATTTTTAAACCTGATTTTGGATTTTTCTTGAGGTAATCTAATAACGCTAGGTTGTCATTAAATGTTGCATCTGCACGTTTTTGTTGAATCAATAATAAACCTTGTGCCATACCGTCAATTGGTACAATCTCTGCACCATTATCACGTGCTAATTCCCCATAGTTTGAACTTAAGGTTTGTGCAGTTTTAACACCTTTCACATCAGAGGCTTGTTTGATTTTTGTTTCATCATTACGTACCACTAACGCCGCTCCAGACCAGCTATACGCTTCTGATTTATCAAAAGTCGCTTGGCGTTCCGGTGTGGTTAAGCCCACTTGGTTTGCGACTAAATCGAAACGATCTGCTTTTAGACCTGCTAACATTGAATCCCATTGGGTTTCTTTAAAATCTACTTTAACACCTAATTTTTCTGCCACCGCACGTGTAACCTCCACATCATAACCAGTTAATTTACCGTTTGCATCATGATAGGTAAACGGCGCATAAGTGCCTTCAGTACCGACTGTAATGGTACCTTTCGCATTAATTCGGTCGAGTAAGGTTTCTTTTGCGAATGAAGTTGTTGAAGTTGCTAACGCGATAGCAGATACTGCAATGATAGATAATTTTTTTAACATAGTAGGAATCCTCTTAATGGGAGAAAATTAATAGATAAAATGTATTAAGTTTTGTTTGAACGAATTATTAGAGAAATTGATCTTGGCTTCAAATAACTAAATAGAATAATAATGAGCAAAATGTTGTAAGAGAGAAGAATGGTTTTAGAATGTAAAACGTAAGCGGTCATTTTTGCGTAAAATTAGGCAACAAAATGACCGCTTGTTCTATGATAAATAGGCCCCGCAACAATGTTTAAATTTCTTGCCAGAACCGCATACGCAATGCTGTTTTTGTGTTGGAAGCGGTACAGTCGGATCAACGAAATACCAACGGTTATGGATTTGTACAAACAGCGATAATTCGTGATGAGCTTCAATACCATTTTCGGTCTTAAAGAGGGCTTTAAATTCAACTAAGCTGTGTAATTTACTGATATTCGGTTTATGTGCAAGGATTTCTAACCCTGCCCATTGAGTCGTTTCTCCCCATACTTTCATCGCATTTTGGTCTAAAAACTTCTGTTGATTAGGAACAGTCGTATCGACAATGTAATCAATATTGACCAAAGTATAGGCAAGATAACGGGAACGCATCAACTGTTCTGCGGTTGTCGGAATGGCCTGTTTTAGATGAAACGGTTGGCAACATTCTGCATAAGGTTTACTGGATTGACACGGGCAAGCGGTTAAATTTTCTGACATTTTTACGGCTCTGATTTTGTTGTATCGTTCACAAATTTGAGTAAAGTTTGAATTTCGTTTTTAGCTTGCTCAGAAAGCACTTTGTTATCGTTTAGCATCTGTGTGCCACGTAAACGGATAAACTCTAAATAATCTTTGTTTTTGCTCTGCTCATATTGCTGTTTTGCCGCATACATCTCCGCAAAATATTTACGAGTTTGACTAATTAACATCTTTTGCCCGAACATTACAATAATCGCCAATGCAAGTGCAATCACCGAGCCGTAGCCGTCAGTCGGGTAATATAAAACACCGGCAATAATAAATAAGGCGGTAACTAACATCGAACTGTTTTTGATGTACTGTTGTTCTGGCGCTTTTAACGCTTTTTTTAAATCCATTGCAAAATTTCCTGTAAATTGACCGCTTGTATTATAAAAAAATACCCCCTCTAGGATAAAGAGGGGGGTGAATGATTTGTATGGGTAGATTAAGCTAAGATACCTAACCAATAACCTAAAATCCCCACGCCGAATAAGCCGAAGATAATGTACATCGCATTCACTTTCTTACGTAATAACCACATACATAAGAAGGTTAGCAATAATGCCGCTAAACCCGGTAATAAGTCGTTAAGCACGCTTTGCACGGTAGTAACCACTTCTTCGCCCATTGCATTTTTATAACGAGAAAGCTCAAACGGTATATTGATACTGGTCCACTTCGACACCAAGGAACCCATCACAAATAAACCGAGAATAGAAGCGCCTTGCGTTACTTTTTGCAGACGTCCGCCACCCATATCCGAAACGATTTCCGTCCCTTTTTGATAGCCGTATTTAAAGCCGTACCAACGGGTAAGCGCACGGCAAAGGTTAATGCCGATAAAGAATAATAATGGACCTAATAGGCTACCGCTAATCGCTAAACCAGCGCCCAGTGCGGCTAATACCGGACGTAATGTCCCCCAGAAAATCGGGTCGCCGACACCGGCAAGCGGCCCCATTAAACCGACTTTTACACCGCTAATTGCCGCATCATCAATTGCCGCACCGTTAGCACGTTCTTGTTCCATCGCCGCGGTTACACCCATAATTGCCGAACCGACCCAAGGTTGCGTATTGAAGAACTCTAAATGGCGTTTTAATGCCGCAGCTTGGTCTTCTTTACGGCTGTAAAGACGTTTAATTGTTGGGATCATCGATACGCAGAAGCCCATTGATTGCATACGTTCAAAGTTAAATGAACCTAAGAGGAAAGTTGAACGCCAATAAGTCGCACGAATATCCGCACTGGTAAGTTGTTTTTTCTCTGACATAATTTGCTCCTTATAGACCTTCTAACTCGTTATCCGCTAATTTTTTAGTGGTGCGAGGCGCATTTACCGATTGGTTGAATTGTGGGTTTAATTGGATGTAAAGCATTGCTAAACACGCACCTAAGAAACCAAGACCGACTAAGTTGTAGTTTGAGAATGATGCAATTACAAAGCCCATAAAGAAGAATGGCATTAACGCACCGGCACGCATCATATTGATAACCATCGCATAACCTACCACTACGATAAAGCCACCTGCAATTTGTAAACCGCGAGTTACCACCTCCGGAATTGCATTTAATGCCTCGGTTACTGTATCGGTGCCTGCTACAAGCGCCACGAAGAAAGTTGGAATCGCAACACGTAACGCTTGTAAAGAAAGACCGGCAAAATGACAGAACTCAATACCACGGAAGTTTGCTTGTTCGGCAAATTTATCCGCTTTATGTTGTAAAAAGATGGTTAGGGTACGCACGAAGATGGTTAATACCTGACCTGCCGCAGACCACCGGAATGGCGATAGCGATTGCCGTACCTTTATCTTGTCCGCCTTTGATTACTAAGATTGCCGCAATCACAGAGGCTAATGTCGCATCCGGCGCCATTGCCGCACCAACGTTCATCCAGCCTAACGCCAACATTTCAAGCGTACCGCCAACAATAATACCGGTTTGTAAGTCGCCTAACACCCAGCCGATTAAGGTACAAGCCACAAGCGGGCGGTGAGTTTGGCGTTCATCAAGTACGGAACCCATACCGCAGATTGCGGCGACTAAGGTTACTAAAATAATTTCAATACTAGTCATAATAAAATCCTTAATTAGAATTTGATTGCATCAAGACGTGCTTTATCAAGCGGTTCTTTTTTGTTTGCCGCCACTTGTTGTAACGACATATCTACGCCTAACTCGAGGAGTTTGTAGAATGCGGCGAGATCAGTTTGGTTAATCGCCACCGCTTGAGAAATTAGTTTGTCGCCTTCACGGAAAGTCATACCGCCGACATTGACATTTTTAATGTTTACGCCGCCTTCAATTAAGCGAACAATATCTGACGGATTGGTGACCAACCAAATAATGTTTTTACCAGCGTATTTCGGGTTGTGCCATACTTTGATCGCTTTATCGACCGTAATCACATAGCCTTTTAAATGTTCAGGTACTATTTGGAGCAATAATTCACGGCGAATATCATCATTTGCCACTTCATCACTGATCGCAAAAATCGCTTCGCATTTCACGGTTTTCGCCCAAGAAGTCATCACTTGACCGTGAATTAAACGGCTGTCGATACGCATTAATGAAATATTCATACGTCCGTTCGGATCGAAATTGGCAGGAAGAGATGAGGATTCTTCGGAAGAGGCTTCCTCTGATGGAATAGGAGATGTTGGTTGTGGAGTATGGAACGTTTTAACGCTTAAGTGCCCGATTTCTTTTGCCGTTGCGGCAAGTTCGGTTGCCGTTTTTGCATCGGCTGAAGCATCCATAACTTCAAGTAGCATTGGTAGGTTCGTACCGGTCACGATATCGTCTTGCGGACGTTTTGCGACAATTCTGGTCGCCGCATTGTACGGACTACCGCCAAATAAATCGACCAAGAATAGCACGCTGTCTGTCGGCTGAAGCGTTGCAATAATCGCTTCATATTTTTCGACTAGCGTATCTTGACCTTCTCCCGGCACAAAGATAACCGGATGAACATTATCCGTTTCTCCATATACCATTTGTGCGGAATTGACCAACTCAAGGGCTAATTTTCCATGAGCGGCGATGATCAAATGCACCATTTTTTCACCTCTGTGTTTGTGTTCATTTATTAATTTGCTAAACCGCTTTAGCGGTGTGGTGAATATGAAAACGTTTGCTTTTTTGCAAACAGAGAATGACAAATATGAGATCTAGATCAGTTTTTTATAAAAAAAGCCCTTTGTTAGTAACAAAGGGCTTGTGATTTTTTAAAGCAAAATACTACCGATTAGAGCAATGATAAAACCGACTACACCAATTGAGGTTTCTAATGCCGTCCACGTTTTTAAAGTGGTTTTGGTATCCATTTCTAAAAAACGGCTCATTAACCAGAAACCGGAATCATTCACGTGAGAAAGAACTGTCGCACCGGAAGCAATTGCAATCACAATAAAGCAAAGATCAAATTGGCTTAAATCGGTTGAGGCGACAACACTTGGTGCGATTAATGCTGCAGACTGTAGTTAATGCAACGGTTGCCGAACCTTGTGCGACTCGCATCGCCACCGCAATAATAAATGCCGCCACAATAATTGGCATACCGGTATCCGAAAGCATTGAAGATAATACATCGCCGATACCGCTGGCACGTAATACACCGCCAAACATACCGCCCGCACCGGTTACCAAAATAATCGAACAAATAGGGCCTAACGCATTGTTACATAAACTTTCGATTTGTTCATAACTACGCTCACCACGTAATAACATAATCGCCAGTAATAAAGTGATTAATAACGCCACCGGTGTTTTACCGATTAAACGTAAGCTTTGTACCCAAAGTTCGGAACCGTCAATCACTTTCGCTACACTTAACGTATTTAAACCGGTATCAAATAAAATTAAGAAGATCGGTAATACTAAGATAAATAACACTCGACCGAATGACGGTGGTGTTTGTACCGAGGTTTCACTGATTGCCGCGCATTTAAAAATGCTTTCGGTAATTCTACGTGAATACGTTTACTGATAAACATACTGAAGAGGTAAGTACCGATATACCAAGTAGGAATGGCACAGATTAAACCGATGATTACCATCAATCCCATATTTACCCCAAGTAAATCACCCGAAGCGACCGGACCCGGATGTGGCGGTAGAAAAGCGTGCATTACCGCAAACGCACCGGCTACAGGAAAGGCATAACGTAATACCGAACCGCCGAATTGTTTTGCTACGCTAAATACAATCGGTAACATCACCACCAGACCTGCATCGAAGAAAATCGGGAAACCGAAGAGTAATGCCGCCACACCTAATGCGAATGGTGCTTTTTGTTCGCCGAATTTATTGATCAGCGTATCAGCTAATACTTTTGCTCCACCGGTAATTTCCAATAAACGACCAATCATCGCCCCTAAACCGACTAATAAGGCAACTGACGCTAATGTATTGCCAAAGCCGCTAAGTAAAGTCGGCAGAATTTTATCCACCGGAATACCTGCGACCAGTGCAGTTAATAAACTAACAATCAGCAATGCGACAAACGCATGTACTTTGAATTTTATGATCAATACCAATAGCGCGATGATCGCTACTGCCATAATGAAAATTAACATAAGAACCTCGAACAGAAGTATTAAATTGTTACTGGTAACATAAATTTAATCGTTTGCGATGTAAATAGATTGTTAGAATTAATTTTAAATTTGAGATATATGTCACAAAATTAAATGTTACCTGTAACATTGAATGAAAAAATCTGTTATGTTGGAAGGAAATAGGAGGGAGCTCAAATGAAATCTGGTCAAAGTTTTATTTTAATGGGTGTATCAAGTACCGGTAAAACCACAATAGGCAGTGAAGTGGCGCGCCGTTTAGGCATTAAATTGATTGATGGCGATGATCTGCACCCGAGAGCGAATATCCTCAAAATGAGTCAAGGGCAACCGCTAAATGATCAAGATCGTTTTCCATGGTTGGAACGGATTAATGATGTCGCATTTAGCTTAGAACAAAAAAATGAAATCGGAATTATTGTTTGTTCTGCGTTGAAAAAGAAATATCGTGATCAAATTCGCCAAGGCAATCAAAAGGTGACGTTTATTCATTTACACGGTTCATTTGAGCTTATTTTAGAGCGAATGAAAAAACGCAAAGGCCATTTTATGAAAACAGAAATGCTGAAAAGCCAGTTTGATACGTTAGAAATTCCGCAAGCGGACGAACCCGATGTGATTTCGATTGATATTAGTGGCAGTTTTGAAGATGTAGTGCAACTGTGCGTACAGGCAATTCAAGCTCAGTGATAAAGATAACGGAATGTTGAGTAGAACAAGCGGTCATTTTCTGCAAATTTTTTGCGAAATTTGACCGCTTTTTTATCGCTTAAATCGTTTCACCGATATGAATTTTATAGCCAAGATTGATAACCTCATCTTGTGGCGTTTGGTGATTAATTCGATTTAGTAATTGCTGGGCGGCAACTTTGCCGATTTCAAACCGAGGGGTAATTACGCTCGCCAATTGAGGTGTAATCGATTGACCGACATCGTGTCCGTGAAAGCCGGCAATTGCAATTTGTTGCGGCACTTTAATACCTAACCGTTGGCATTCGAACAATGCGCCGATCGCCAAATCGTCATTGGTGCAGAAAATACCGTCGATATTCGGATACTTTTCTAATGCAATATGTAATTGACGAGCGCCTAACGTAAATGAAGAGGATTCTTCTGTTGCAATAGTGTAAGGCGTTAGTTTATGCTTTTGCATTGCAAGTTCGTAACCACGCATTTTTAAACGAGTACGTTTATCCATTCTTGCCGAAAAATAAACCACTTGGCGGCAACCACGTTTGATCATGGTTTCAACCATGGATTGAGCAACAAAAATATTGTCAAAACCGACCGCTTGTTGCTGACCTTGTTCACTAATATCCATTATTTCAATCACCGGAATTTTCGCAACTCTTAACATTTTGAGCGTACGCTCACTGTGGTGATTTTCCGATAAAATTAAGCCGTCCACGTGATAAGAAAGGAGTGATTCAATGCGTTGTTCTTCTTTTTGTTCGCTATAGCCGTAGTGGGCGAGCATGGTTTGATAACCGGTCGCATCGGTTACGCTCTCAATCCCTTTTAACACATCGGCAAAAACTTGGTTGGTTAAAGACGGCGACAACACGCCAATCGCTTTACTTTTGGCATTGGACAGAATATCCGGCGCACGATTCGGAATATAACCGAATTGTTCAATCGCAACGGCGATTCGTTTACCGGTCTCTTCGGCAACCGAGGAGGGATTACGTAAATAGCGACTGATCGTCATTTTGGTAATGCCTAAATGTTCGGCAATATCTTGTAAAGTCGGGCGTTTATGTTTGCTCATAGGGTTAAATTTTGTGAAGTATGTCGCTATTTTAACGGAAAGTATGATTTTATGTTTTATTTGCAAAATAACAAGCGGTAAGATTTTAGCAAAATTTTGCAAAACCCTATTTTGTAAACCCCTATGAAGGTAATTTTATGGCAACAATGAAAGATATAGCTCGTATTGCGGGCGTTTCCACTTCCACCGTCTCCCACGTGATCAATAACTCACGTTTTGTAAGTGACGAAATTCGTCAGCGGATCGAAAAAGTGGTGGCGGAACTCAATTACACGCCTTCATTGGTGGCTCGTAGCCTGAAAGTAAAAGAAACCAACACAATCGGCATGTTAGTTACCACCAGCAGTAACCCGTTTTTTGCGGAAGTGGTGCGTCATGTTGAGCGTTATTGCGAGCAACATAATTATCATTTAATTTTGGTGAATACTGACGGTAACAGTACCAATTTGGAACAACATTTAGCCCGTTTGTTACGCAAACAAGTGGACGGTTTATTATTGATGTGTTCCGAGCCGCAAGATTTAGACGAAAGCGTGATGGTGAATATTCAATTACCGATGGTGGTGATTGACTGGTGGCAACAGGCGCTAAATGCGGACAAAGTGCATGAAAATTCAGAATTAGGTGGTTATCTTGCGACAAAAGCGTTAATTGATGCTGGCTATAGCGAGATTGCGGTAATTACCGGTGAGCAATCGAAATCCCACACGTTAAACCGTTTACAAGGCTACAAGCGGGCGATTTTAGAGGCAAATTTGCAAATTCGTCCCGAATGGATAGTTGAAGGTCATTTTGATTATCAAGCCGGTTTGGAATGTGCAAGCCGATTATTGGCGCTAAATGCTCGCCCGCAAGCGATTTTTGCGATGAGCGATAGTATTGCCATTGGCGTATATCAAGCCGCTTGGCAAGCCGGTTTGCGTATTCCGCAAGATATTGCGGTGATCGGTTACGATAATATCGAATTAGCACAATATCTCGCTCCGCCACTTTCTACGATTCATCAACCCAAAGCCCGTTTGGCAAAAAATGCGGTGGAACAGTTGATTGCCCGTATTCATCAGCCGGATAAAGCCTATCAAGAAATCGAACTTACCCCCGAACTTGTCGTTCGCCGTTCCTTTTAAAAAATTTGTGATAGACCTCTCAAATCCGACAAGAAGCGTTTGCTTTTTTTCGTGATTTTTTCTATTTTTTACTCATCGAAACGTTTCGATAAAATAAAAAGTAACCTAAAAGGAGGAAATATGAAAAAAACAGCGGTATTAAATGCACAACTTTCCGGTGTGATTGCCAGCCTAGGGCATACGGACGGCTTAACCATTTGTGACGCCGGCTTACCGATTCCTTCTGGACAACAATGTGTTGATTTAGCCCTTACTAAAGGTGTACCAAGTTTTTTATCTACCTTGGAAGTGGTGCTAACTGAACTCTTTGTCGAACGTATTTTATTGGCGGAAGAAATTAAACAATTTAACCCGACCATTGAACAGCAGTTAATTGAAATTATTGATGAACTTGAGCAAGAGCAAGGGCGTAGAATTGAGGTGGAATACGTGGCGCACAGTGAATTTAAGCAACGTAGTAATCAAGCGAAAGCGGTGGTGCGTACCGGTGAATGTTCGCCGTATGCGAATGTGATTCTTTACTCAGGCGTACCGTTCTAGAGCGAGGAAACTATGAAAACCTTGTTGAAAACCAGCGGAATTGATAAAGCCTTTCCGGGCGTGCAAGCGTTAAAAAATGCCTGTTTAAATGTTTATGCGGGCAGAGCAATGGCGCTAATGGGCGAGAACGGTGCGGGCAAATCGACACTGATGAAAATTTTGACCGGTATTTATCAGCGTGATGCCGGTACGATTGAATACCTTGGTAAAGCGGTCAGCTTTGCCAATCCAAAAGCCTCGCAAGAAGCCGGTTTAAGCATTATTCATCAAGAACTAAATATTTTGGGTAACTTGTCGATTGCGGAAAATATTTTCCTCGGGCGTGAATTTACCAATGCTTGGGGCGGTATTGATTGGCGCAAGATGTATGAGGAATCCGACCGCTTGTTGGCGCGTCTCGGGGTAAAACATTCCAGTCGCCAAGCGACAAACGAATTATCGATCGGCGAATTACAAATGGTGGAAATCGCCAAGGCCTTGAGTTTTGAATCACAGGTGATTGTGATGGACGAACCAACCGATGCGCTGACAGATACCGAAACCGAAGCATTGTTTAGTGTAATTCGAGAACTCAAAGCGGAAGGACGAGGCATTGTTTATATTTCTCACCGTTTAAAAGAGATCTTCCAAATTTGTGATGATGTAACCGTATTACGTGACGGTCAATTTATCGGTGAAAGTACAGTGGCGGATTTAACCGAAGATCGTTTAATTGAGATGATGGTTGGGCGTAAGTTAGAAGATCAATATCCGCATATTGATAATCCGATCGGCGAGGTTTGTTTATCGGTTAAAAATTTATCAGGTAGCGGTGTGAATAACGTTTCGTTTGAATTGCATAAAGGCGAAATTTTAGGTGTTTCCGGTTTGATGGGCGCAGGGCGTACCGAGCTGATGAAGGTATTGTACGGCGCATTACCGAAAACCGCCGGCGAAGTGGTGTTAGACGGCAAAACGATTGATAACCGCTCCAGCCAAGACGGCTTAAATAACGGCATTGTCTATATTTCGGAAGACCGTAAAGGTGACGGCTTAATTTTAGGTATGTCGGTTAAAGAAAATATGTCGCTGACCGCTTTGGAATATCTATCGAATTGGGGACGCATCAACCACGAAAAAGAGAATATGACCGTGGTGGATTTTATCGATCTATTTAATATTAAAACCCCAAGTCCGGATAAGATTATCGGCGAATTATCCGGCGGCAATCAGCAAAAAGTGGCGATTGCCAAAGGCTTAATGACTCGCCCGAACGTGTTGATTTTAGATGAACCGACCCGAGGTGTGGACGTAGGGGCGAAAAAAGAAATCTATCAGCTGATTAATAAATTCAAAGCTGAAGGTTTGAGTATTATTTTAGTCTCAAGCGATATGCCGGAAGTATTAGGGATGTCCGATCGCATTATTGTAATGCGAGAAGGAGCCATTCGTGGCGAGTTTTCTCGCACAGAAGCTACCCAAGAAAAATTATTATCCGCCGCAATCGGCAAATAAGTTAGGCGCTTTTACAAGCGGTCAAATTTAGCAAGAATTTTGCAAAAGGAATCAATATGAACAAAGCATTTAATCTAAAAAAATTCCTGATAGAACAACGTTCGATCATTGCATTACTCGCATTAATTGCAGTGGTGTCATTTTTAAATCCGAATTTTTTTAGTGTCGATAACTTACTGAATATCCTACGCCAAACGTCAGTGAATGCGATTATTGCGATCGGTATGACGTTTGTGATTTTAATTGCAGGGATTGACCTTTCGGTCGGTTCGGTCTTAGCACTAACCGGAGCGGTAGCGGCAACTTTAATCGGTTTAGATCTCTCGATTTATTTAGTGGTACCGGCGGTATTGTTATTCGGTGCGGCAATCGGCTTGTTAAACGGGGCGTTAGTCGCCTTCGGTAAAGTACAAGCCTTTATGGCAACGTTAATCACTATGTTGTTATTACGTGGTGTCACCATGATTTATATGGAAGGTCGCCCGATTTCTACCGGTTTTTCCGACAATGCCGATTACTTTGCTGAGATTGGTACCGGCGAATTATTCGGTGTGCCGGTGCCGGTTTGGTTAATGTTTATCTTATTTGCTATCGGTTGGTTTATTCTGACTCAAACCCGTATCGGTCGTTATATTTATGCGCTTGGCGGTAATGAATCGGCAACCGCACTTTCCGGTATCAACGTGAATAAAATCAAACTGTTTGTGTTTGCAGTCAGCGGCGTGTTAGCGGCACTAGCAGGTTTAATTGTCACCTCTCGTTTAGGTTCGGCACAACCGACCGCCGGTACCGGTTATGAACTTGATGCGATTGTCGCGGTTGTGGTTGGCGGAACCAGTTTAATGGGCGGTAAAGGTCGTATTATCGGCACATTAATCGGTGCGTTAATTATCGGCTTCCTCAGTAATGCTTTAAATTTATTAGATATTGACTCTTACTATCAGCTTGTCGCAAAAGCGTTAGTAATTTTAGCGACGGTTATTTTGGATAACTTCCTTGGCCGTAAAAAAGCGTAACCTACTCTCAAAAGGAGATTCCTATGAAAAAATTAACTTCTTTAGCACTTGCTCTAGGTTTGGCATTCGGTGCAAAAGCAATGGCGCAAGACACATTGGCGTTAGCGGTATCTACGCTGGATAACCCGTTCTTCGTTACCTTAAAAGAAGGTGCGGAGAAAAAAGCCAAAGACCTCGGTTACAAATTAGTGGTGTTAGATTCCCAAAATGACCCGGCAAAAGAATTAGCGAACGTGGAAGATCTCACGGTGCGTGGCGCGAAGGTATTACTCATCAACCCGACAGATTCGGAAGCAGTTGGTAATGCGGTGGCGATTGCGAATAAGAAAAATATTCCTGTAATCACTTTAGACCGTGGTGCGAATAAAGGTGAAGTGGTGAGCCACATCGCTTCGGATAACGTTGCCGGCGGTAAAATGGCGGGCGATTTTATCGCAGAGAAAGTCGGTAAAAATGCCAAAGTTATTCAATTAGAAGGCATTGCCGGCACATCAGCGGCACGTGAGCGTGGCGAAGGCTTTAAACAGGCGGTAGCGGCAAACCAATTTGAAGTATTAGCCAGCCAACCGGCGGATTTTGACCGTACTAAAGGCTTAAACGTAACCGAAAACTTACTGGCAAGTCACGGTGCGGCAAAAGCGGTATTTGCACAAAATGACGAAATGGCATTAGGCGCATTACGTGCGATTAAAGCGGCAGGTAAAGATATTATCGTTGTCGGCTTTGACGGTACGGATGATGCAGTGAAAGCGGTAAAAGGCGGAAAACTGGCGGCAACTATCGCACAACAACCGGATAAAATCGGTGAGTTAGGCGTAGAAACAGCGGATAAATTGCTTAAAGGCGAAAAAGTCGAAGCGAAAATCCCTGTACCGTTAAAAGTGATTAGTCAGTAATTTTGGCTCCGGAACCGTTATTTTGACGGTTCCGGCATCGCTAGGTTTGTTTGAGGTCGGTTTGAGGTAATTATGAAAAAACTTTGTGTGTTAGGCGGCGTAAATGCGGATCATGTTATTCGAGTCCCTTATTTCCCGAAAGCGGGCGAAACGCTGAAAGGCGGCAATTATCACATCGCTTATGGTGGCAAAGGTGCGAACCAAGCGGTAGTCGCGGCTCGTGTACGAGATACATCATTAGTTGATGTGGATTTTATCGCTTGTATCGGCGCTGATGATATTGGGCGAGCGATGAAACAAGCGTTTGTACAAGACGGCATTAATCCCGAACACATTGTTGAAGTGGCTGATCAAATGACCGGCATTGCGATGATTCAAGTGGCGGATTCAGGCGAAAACAGCATTGTGATTTCCGCCGGTGCGAATGCAAAGCTAGATGAAAGCGTAGTTGCACAACACAAAGCCACGATAGAGAACGCAGATTACTTACTGGTTCAGCTCGAAACGCCGTTACAAGCGGTCGAAAAAGCGTTAAAAATTGCCAAAACGCATCACACCCAAGTGATTTTAAATCCAGCACCGGCACAACCTCTCTCGGATGACATTTTGGCGAATATCGATATGATTACCCCAAATGAAACCGAAACCGCCTTACTGACCGGCGTTCAAGTGGTCGATGAACAAACCGCCAAACAAGCGGCGAATGTGTTCCATCAAAAAGGTATTCAAACCGTGTTAATTACTTTGGGGGCAAAAGGGGCGTTTTTAAGTGAAAACGGCAACGGTGAAATCATTGCCGGCTTTAAAGTTACACCGGTGGACACAACCGCCGCCGGCGATACCTTTAACGGCGCATTGGCGGTAGCTTTATTAGAAGGCAAGTCTATGCGAGATGCGGTAATGTTCGCTCACAAAGCCTCTTCGATTTCCGTCACTCGTATGGGCGCACAAAGTTCGATTCCAACTCGATCAGAGTTAGCTTAATCGTTTAACTTCATTAACAAGCGGTTAGATTTTTGTAGAAATTTGCGAAATTTGACCGCTTGTTTTTTTATATATAAGCCTCATTACCTTTCTCCTACCTAATATCCTTTTGAGCCTATCTGTTCTTCTTATTTTTCTCGCTATAAAAAATCATTATCATTAACATAAGTTGTTGATCCTTATCAGCTTTTATCCAATTTCCTCCTAAATTTTCTTATCGTCTTTACAAAGTAATTATAGAATCAAACCATACCCTTATTGAGTTATTTTTAATTTTATTTGGAGTGAATATGTCAATTACAAGACGTGGGTTCCTAAAAGGAACATCAGCAGGTGTAACCGCACTTGCCGCTTCCGGTGGGGTTTCATTGCCTTTTGCCGCAATGGCAAAACCACAAACAGAGATGGATGCTTCGCCAGAGGAAAAAGTGGTTTGGAGTATGTGTTCGGTCAACTGCGGTAGCCGCTGTGCATTACGTTTACACGTTCGAGATGATGAAGTGTATTGGGTGGAAACGGATAATACAGGCAATGATGAATATGGAAATCATCAGGTACGTGCTTGTTTACGCGGTCGTTCAATCCGCCGAATGAACCATCCTGATCGTTTAAAATACCCAATGAAACGTGTAGGGAAACGTGGCGAGGGAAAATTCCAACGCATTACGTGGGAAGAAGCTTTTGATACGATTGCTGATAATCTAAAACGTATTGTAAAAGAGTACGGTAATGAAGCGATTTATAACAATTATGCGACAGGTATCGTGGGCGGTAATATGCAACGTTCATCGCCATTCGCTTCATTATTTACACGTCTGATGAATTGTTATGGTGGATCACTAAGTTTCTATGGTTCGTATAGTACTGCTCAAATTTCAAGAGCAATGCCGTTTACCTATGGTTCAAATGACGGTAATAGTACTTCTGATATTGTGAACTCAAAACTAGTGGTTTTCTTTGGTAATAATCCAATGGAAACCCGTATGAGCGGTGCTGGGGTAACTTATCATTTAGAACAAGCTCGTGAACGATCTAAAGCAAAAATGATTGTGATTGACCCTCGTTATACTGATACTGCGACCGGTCGTGAAGATGAATGGGTGGCGATTCGCCCGGGTACAGATGCGGCATTAGTTGCCGGTATGGCATATGTAATGATTACTGAATATTTAGTCGATCAACCATTCCTTGATAAATACTGTGTAGGCTATGATGAAAAAACGTTACCGGCTTCTGCACCTGCAAACGGACACTATAAAGCCTATATTTTGGGACAAGGTGATGACGGCATTGCTAAAACCCCTGAATGGGTCGCTAAAATTACAGGTATTCCGGCAGAAAAAATTATTCGTTTAGCGAGAGAAATTGCTACCACTAAACCTTGTTATATTGCACAAGGCTGGGGACCTCAACGCCATTCTAATGGCGAGTTGGCATCACGTGCGATACCGATGCTGGCTATTTTAACCGGTAATGTAGGTATTAACGGAGGCAATTCAGGTGCAAGAGAAAGCACTTACACTGCAACTATCCAACGTTTACCGGTGTTAGAAAATCCGGTTAAAACTAAGATTTCAGTTTTCTCATGGACAGATGCCATTGATCATGGTTCAGAAATGACCGCTTTAAAAGATGGGGTACAGGGAAAAGATAAACTTGATGTGCCAATTAAGTTTATGTGGAATTATGCAGGGAACTGTATCACCAATCAACACTCCGATATTAATCGCACTCATGAAATCTTACAAGATGATAAAAAATGCGAAATGATCGTTGTGATTGAAAACTTTATGACGGATTCTGCGAAATATGCCGACATATTATTGCCTGATCTAATGACCACAGAACAAGAAGATATTGTACCAAATGATTATGCCGGCAATATGGGCTATTTGATTTTCGGACAACCTGCAACTTCAGCAAAATTTGAACGTCGTGGTATTTATGATATTTGTTGTGAAATTGCAAAACGTTTAGGACAAGATGTTTATGATAAATTTACCGAAGGCGGTCGTACACACGAAGATTGGCTGAAATTCCTATATGGACAAATGCAAGCAAAAGACAGTTTACTACCAAGCTATGATGATCTTAAAGGTATGGGAGTCTATAAACGCAAAGATCCGAATGGACATTTTGTTGCCTATAAAAAATTTCGAGAAGATCCTGAAGCCAATCCATTAAAGACACCATCAGGCAAAATTGAGATTTATTCTGAAAAATTAGCAGAAATTGTCGCTACTTGGGAATTAAAAGAAGATGAAGTCATTCATCCATTACCGATTTACCATAGTGGTTTTAATGGTTGGGATGATCCTAAACGTGAGAAATACCCGTTCCAATTAGTCGGTTTTCACTATAAATCTCGTACCCACTCAACTTACGGAAATATTGATGTACTTGAGCACGCCAATCGCCAAGAAATGTGGATCAATCCGATTGATGCTGAACGTTATCAACTTAAAGATGGTGATATGGTTCGAGTATTCAACGAAATTGGCGAAACTCGTCTGCCTGTAAAAGTCACGCCTCGTATTATGCCGGGTGTATTAGGAATGGGACAAGGGGCATGGCATAAAGCCAATATGTTCGGTGATAAGGTGGATCACGGAGGTAACATAAATGTACTGACAACCTTACGCCCATCGCCACTAGCAAAAGGCAATCCGCAACATTCCAACTTAGTGCAAATTGAGAAATTATAGAGGTGAACTATGGAACAATATGGTTTTTATTTCGATTCTGAACGTTGCACAGGTTGTAAAACTTGCGAATTAGCGTGCAAGGATTATAAAGATTTAGGTACTGATGTGAATTTCCGCCGCATTTATGAATATGCCGGCGGGAATTGGGTGCAAGGTAATGACGGTTGTTGGAACCAAGATGTCTTTGCTTACTATATGTCGATTTCGTGTAACCATTGTGATGACCCGGCGTGTGTGAAAGTGTGTCCGACCGGTGCAATGCACAAAAATGCAGACGGTTTTGTGATGGTAAATGAAGACACCTGTATTGGCTGTCGCTATTGTAGTATGGCGTGTCCTTACGATGCACCGCAATACAGTGCAAGCAAAGGGCATATGACTAAATGTGACGGCTGTTATTCTCGCGTGAAAGACGGACAACAACCGATTTGTGTCGAATCTTGCCCGTTACGTGCATTAGATTTTGCACCGATTAAAGAGTTACGTGCGAAATACGGTGATCAAGCATCGATTGCGCCGTTACCATCAGCGGATTTAACCAAACCGAATTTAGTCATTAAAGCAAATAAACATGCTCGTCCAAGCGGCGATACAACGGGGTTTTTAGCCAACCCAAGGGAGGTGTAAGATGAATGCAGGATTACATGAGTTACCGCTTGTTTTCTTTACGGTTCTTGCCCAAACAGCGGTCGGATTTTGGCTGATTTTTACCTTTGTGATGTGTAAAGGTACAAGTCCGAAAAGCCAAAGCCATTTGCATAAAGGATTGTTTGTTGCATTGGTATTATTAGCTTGCGGCTTTATTGCTTCTGTTATGCACTTAGGATCTCCGTTTAGAGCGTTTAATTCGTTAAATCGTATCGGTTCATCGATGTTAAGTAATGAAATTGCCAGCGGTGCATTATTCTTCACCCTAGCCGGTGGATATTGGTTATTGACCGCATTGAGTAAAATATCGCAAGGGATAAGTAAAGTATGGTTGGTTATCACCGCGGTAGTCGGTGTAGTATTTATGTATATGATGAATAACCTTTATCATTTACCTACCGTACCAACTTGGAATAATGTGATTACCTCTTGGCAATTCTATTTAACTGTTGTGCTTGGTGGTTGTGCGTTAGCGGTGGCAGTATTAAAAACGAATCCGCATCAGGATTATCAAGTGAAATGTAGCCCTTGGTTATATGTGCTTGCCGTATTCTGTGTGGCGGTGGTTGTTATTTACCAAGCATTCGGATTAGCGCATATTCATAGTTCGGTACAACAAGCGGTTAATTTAGTACCGGATTTTGCCATTATGCAGGTGTTGCGCCTCTGCCTGTTAGCGGTGGGTGCGGCATTGATTGTAAAAGGTAGAACATTACCGTTACTTTCACTTGCAGTACTTATTACGTTAGTCGCTGAAATGATTGGTCGAGTATTATTCTACGGTTTACATATGACCTCAGGAATGGCGGTATAAACTAAAATATAATGGTGGGGAAACCCACCGTTATAAGACAAATAAGGACAATAAAATGCAAAACGAATTACAACAATGGATTTCTATCAGCGGAAGATTATTAGGCTCGTTATTTTACTATGAACCGAGTGATGAAAATGTACAGTCGGCTTTGCATTTTTTTCAACAAGAAAATTGGGCAAATGAATGGGGAGAATTAACCAATGAATCCCAAATTAAGCAGTTAATTGCCCAAGGTTTAACCCAAAATTTATCAGAACAATATCAACGCCTTTTTATTGGACCGGAGCAACTTATTGCACCGCCGTGGAGTTCAGTCTATCTTGATCCCGAATCAGTTATTTTTGGTAATTCCTTATTGGATTTACGTGCTTTTTTACGCAAACACCAAATTGCGTTAACTCAGAACGAAACCGAGCCGGAAGATCACATCGGATTAATGTTATTACTTGCCGCTTATCTTGTTGAAAGTAAACCTGAATTATTACCGGAATATTTGAGTAAACATCTGCTTATTTGGGCGGGACATTATTTCGATTTAGTCGCCCAACAAACGAAT
This sequence comes from Actinobacillus arthritidis, assembly GCF_029774155.1. Classification (NCBI taxonomy): domain Bacteria; kingdom Pseudomonadati; phylum Pseudomonadota; class Gammaproteobacteria; order Pasteurellales; family Pasteurellaceae; genus Actinobacillus; species Actinobacillus arthritidis. The sequence continues at coordinate 1,903,984 of NZ_CP103833.1, forward strand.
TTCCCGTTCTATCAAGGTTTAGCGTTACTGGCTCAACAAACCTTAAAAGATTGGCAACAACAACTGGCAATTATTGTCCCTCAAGTTTCTTTTTACCGTTAAGCTATGTTAGGCAAAAACAAATTACCACCACTTGAAATTACACCGAGAGTTTTTTCTCGTCGGGAGTTATTTACTGGCTTTTTTCGTCACACGCAAGTTCATCAAAACCAAACTCGAACAGAAAACCGACCGCCTTTTGCCGCACCGGAACATTTATTCCAAGCGGCTTGTGACGGCTGTGGTAAATGTATCACGGCTTGCCCAATGGGGGTTATTGATATTCGTCGACAACAAGCGGTATTAGATTTAACTTTTTCCGCTTGCACGCTTTGTGGCAAATGTGCCGAAAACTGCCCAACCCAAGCCCTACACTTTTCTTTTAAAAAAGATACAGAACTTCGTCCCCAATTCTCAGATGCTTGTTTACACACAAAAGGACAGCCTTGCGATAGTTGTATCCAAAGTTGCCCTCAACAAGCGATTTCACCTGAACTCAATATTAATCACGACTTCTGCAACGGGTGCGGAGAGTGTAAACAAGCCTGTTTTATGGCGGCGGTGAGTTTGAAGTAAAAATATAAGTAGCCATAAGAAATGCTTTTATTCTCCTAGTGCGATAAACCTAAATAGGTTAAGCATAATTTAGTTCCGCTGGGGGTAAATGATTATAAAAATACCGGTAAGAGTTAAACTACCGGTAGTTTCATCTATATGAATCGAAGATTATCCAATTAAAACGAGCTTAATTAAGTTGAACTTAAGCCCAATACTTATCAATTTCGGCACGAATCGCTTCTGCGGTTTGTTTACCTTTTTCACCGACTAAAGCGCGACCGGCAATAAAGGCTTTTGCATTTTTAATTTCTTTAAATAAATGTATATCTTCCGGTACAATACCACCAGTAATTGATAATTCTAAACCTAATGCAGAGAGTTGTTTCATAAGTTCCACATCTTCTGCAGTCCAGCCTTTGCCGGCTAATTCAGCGTCTCTAGAACGATGGTAGATTGCTTGTGTAACCCCTAATTCAACCCATTCTTTCGCATCTTTTTCTACTGTCCAGTTACCGTAAATTTCGATTTGGATTTCTTTCTTCACTTTTAATTCAGGATGTGCCGCATTAAAATCATCCGCCACTTTTTTACATGCGCTTTGGTTGCCGGATGTCTTCTTGCTGAAACCGTTAACCAGTCTGCACCTGCCTCGAAAGCCATTTTTGCTAAAATAGCACCGCCGTCTGTGGTTTTTAAATCGCATACGATAATATGATTTGGGTGTAACGCACGTAAAGTTGAAACTGCTTTCATCCCTTCCGCACAGGCAAGAATCGTACCGCATTCAATAATTTCTACTACACTTTCTGCTTGTTTTGCATCTGCAACCGCTTTTTCTAGACTTAATGAATCTAATGCAATTTGAAGTAATGGTTTTGACATATTTTGTTCCTTTTATGAATTTTTAAATTGTACTTTATTCCTCTCTCTCGCTAGCGGTAGAGAGATTGCTTGTTGAAGAGTTTAGCGAAACAAGCAGAGAGAGGGAATATCTTAACCAGCTAATGCCTGATCAATCACCGCATAAATATCTTCTTTAGTCTGACAACGTAAGATTTTATCTAAATCTACCCCAGTATCGCTATCCGGATTGTCCAATACTTGAGTAATTTCCATTAAACCTTCCATATGTTTATCCGAATCACTACCGGCTAATGTAACAAATACCGAAACAGGCTCATCTTCTCCATCAAAATAAATAGGCTCTTTTAAGGTTACTAAGGCGAACGAGGTTTTAATAACACCTTCTTCCGGGCGAGAATGTGGCATCGCAAGACCCGGTGCAAGAATGATATATGGTCCCATTTTTTCAATATTTTCAATAATACTGGTGTAATAACGAGGTTCAATCGCACCTGATTTTTCTAAAACATCCGTACCTAATTTGATAGCTGTTTTCCAATCTGCCGCACTTTGATTTAAAAGAATTGAATTATTTTCGATAAGTGATTCTTTTAACATAGTTTTACTTCCTTTATGTGAGAAAATTTATTTGAATAATCCGCCCCAGTTCAGAGGCGGACGGTGTTATTGATATTTTTTAATAAGAGCTAACAATTCATCACCAAAAGTATTCGGATTTAACATATTTTGTACGCCTAATACCGAGATATGCTCATTTGCTACAATCTCATTTTGTAAGTGTTTAGAACACACAATGATATCTACCGAACCGACCTTACCTTTATGATCAGTGACCGCACAGGAATCCATCACATTTGGAATACCACGTTTATCAAGGTATTGTTTAATTTTCATTTTCATCATCATAGATGAACCTTGACCAGAGCCACATACCGCTAAGATACGCACCGCTTTTGTATCATTTTCCACATTGCTTTCTGTTGTTTGAGTAGGTTCAGCTTCTTGTTCTACTGGTTCACCGAAACCGTATAATTGGTCTACAGTTTTGCCTTCTGCTTTCGCTCTTGCTTCGTCAGCACGTAATTGTTTGCCGGCAAATGCCATATACACAAGCGCTAACACGATACATACGAAAGTTGCACCAGTCGGACTAAAGAACATACCTTGGATAATCGGTGGGAATAATAACGCCCAGTCCGCCATACCCATCCAGCCGTTAAAGCCTGCACCACCTTCTGTGCTGGTAATTAAACTTACTACCCATGCAGAACCGAGTACTTCAATAATACCCATCACGAAACAGATTTTCATCACCGCTTTCCAACCACCGAAATGGTTTGCGAATACACCGATTGTCGCATTAGAGAAGAACATCGGGATAAAGCCCGGAATAATTAATACCGCGACTGAAGCGTCACCACCACCGAATTGTTGATAAGCAATTAATCCGCCCACCGCAACAAACTGACCGATAGCACCCCACATGAAACCGAATACCACCGCATTTGGCGAGAATGCATAAGTTGCCGCACAGTCAATCGCTAATACTGCATTTGGAATTAAACGTTCAGAAATCCCTTTGAATGATTCAGATAATTCCGCTACGAACATACGCACACCAAGCACGATAACTTGGATTGCCACCGCAAATTTTAAGCCGGTTTCAAAGATGTAAATTGTCCAGTGCGTTTTACCTGCCATTTGTTGTAGGTTATCTAAACCGAATGACATCAGGATAATACCGAAGAACACCGTCATCACGATCGCGGTTGCCGAAATACTGTCGTGGAAAATATGTAACCATTTAGGTAAGTTGAGTTTATCAACCGTTTCTTCTTTTTTACCTAATTTCGGTGCAACTTTTGCCGCTAGCCAAGACGCAAATTGTTGCTGGTGACCGATAGAGAACCCCGCACCGCCAGTAATTTGTTGGGTTGCTTGGTACATCATATTAGAGAAGATACCCCAATAAAGTGCCATAATGATTGCAGTATATACAACCACTTCCCATGGTTTTGAACCAAGTACCCAGAACACTACAGCAACCAAGCCCGCTTGTTGGAACATAATATGACCGGTAAGCATAATAGTACGAATACCGGTAAAGTGTCTGAATAATACCAGTAGGATATTAAGGAATAAGGCTAAAATTACCGCATAGCCCACATATGCATAAGCATCCCCCATAGTACTCATTGTAGCTTGCCAACTTGTATATGGGTCAATCACCGCACCTTTTAGGTTGTGATATTTAGATAAGCCTTCAATAACCGGTTTAAAGTTTTGTACAAGTGTGCCTGAACCAACTTGTACCAACATAAAACCTACAATCGTTTTGATTGTACCTTTTAAAATAGTTGTTAAATCTTTTTTTAGGAATATATAACCGATACAAGCAACAAGCCCCAGTAATAATGGTGCTTTAGACAAGACTTGGTCATTAATTGCCATAAAGATACTCATTAATGTATCCATAGCGAGCCTCTCTGTTTTAATGTTGAGTAGTCATGATGAGATTTAGAAAATCTCATAGTTTTATTGGTTAAGCTAAATATAAAACGTAGTATATTTTTACTACGGTGCAAATGATAAACAGTAACATCTTCTTGAAAAAGATTAATTTTGATTATTTGTGAACAAGATCACAATTTATTTTTCATTCCCATGATTTTTCTGCTCATTTGTTAAATAAATGTATGCAATGTCAGGAGGTAATAATTGTGATGCTTAGTTAAGTTATTGATATATAAGTAAAATTCTGAGGTATTTGTAATTGGGTACGTTTAAGAAAAATATCAGTGCTTTTGCAAATTTAATAAGATTAAATAAAAAGTTAGAGATAGATCACATTTTTCAAAAAAATCATTTTACAAAAAATGATGATTATTTATGATTGTAAGTGATTAAAATTTAATATCTTCCTTCAAAAACATTAGGAGTTTACTATGGCAAAAGTTAATGAAATCACACGAGAAAGCTGGATCCTTTCTACCTTTCCAGAATGGGGTACTTGGTTAAATGAAGAAATTGAGGAAGAAGTGGTACCGGAAGGTAACTTCGCAATGTGGTGGTTAGGTTGTGTGGGCGTGTGGATTAAAACACCTGCAGGTGCAAACATTTGTATGGATTTATGGTGTAGTCGTGGTAAGTCTACTAAGAAAGTAAAAGATATGGTGCGTGGCCATCAAATGGCGAATATGGCTGGGGTACGTAAATTACAACCGAATCTACGTGCACAACCGATGGTATTAGACCCATTTGCAATTAACGAAGTAGACTTCATTCTTGCATCTCACTATCACAGCGATCATATTGATGTGAATGTTGCTTGCTATCGTAAACAATCCTAAGTTAAATCATGTGAAATTTGTTGGTCCATGGCACTGTGGTGAATTATGGAAAAAATGGGGCGTACCAGAAGATCGTATCATTGTTGTAAAACCGGGCGATGTTGTAAAAATTAAAGATGTAGAAATTCACGCATTAGATTCCTTTGACCGTACCTGTTTAGTGACCTTACCGGTTGAAGGTGCTGAAGAGCAAGGCGGTGAGTTAAAAGGTTTATGTCCATCTGATGAAGAAATGGGACGTAAGGCTGTAAACTATGTATTCAAAACACCAGGCGGTAATATTTATCACGGTGCAGACTCACACTACTCAATCCAATTTGCGAAACACGGTAAAGAATTCGATATTGATGTAGCGTTAAATAACTATGGTGAAAACCCAGTCGGTATTGCAGACAAAATGACTTCTATCGACTTACTTCGTATGGCAGAATGTTTACGTACGAAAGTGATTATCCCAGTGCATCACGATATTTGGACAAACTTTATGGCAAGTACGCAAGAAATTATTGATTTATGGCGTATGCGTAAAGATCGTTTACAATACAAATTCCATCCGTTTATTTGGGAAGTTGGTGGTAAATATGTTTATCCTCGCGATAAAGACCTCATTGAGTATCACCATCCACGTGGCTTTGACGATTGCTTCGAGCAAGAACCAAATATTCAATTTAAATCAATGCTTTAATTGAAACCAAGCCACTCTTAGAATATTAAGAGTGGCTTATTTTTCGGTTCATTGTGCATGATTGAGAGCGAGAGATTAAAAATAGGAACATGGTAATGAACGAAAATTTTAGACATAAAAAATTATTGTCCTTACTGGAAGCAAAGCAAATGCTTTCAACCTTGGAAATTATGAATCTTTTAAATATCTCGCCCGCAACCGCTAGACGAGATATTAATAAATTGAGCGAACAGAATAAATTACGGAAAGTGCGTAACGGTGCAGAGGCAATCAACAAACATACGTCATTAACACAAGAAAAAACCATTAATAATGTGGAAGAAAAACGCCGTATCGCCGAAGCGGCAAGTAAATTATGCAAAGAGGGAGATAGTGTCATTTTAACCTGTGGCTCAACGATGCAATTATTGGGACAGGCACTATGCGGTCAAAAATTGCAAATTATTACCAATTTTCTACCGCTTGCCAATGAATTGATTGAGCAACAACACGATGATGTGGTGATTATGGGCGGACAATATAATAAAAATAAGCAAGTCACGCTTTCACTGAATCAACAGAATGAATTTATGTATGCGGCAAATATTATGTTTACCAGTGGCAAAGGTTTTACCCAAGAAGGGCTGTTTAAGACTGATATGATTATTGCTAATTCAGAAGCACAAATGTCATCAAAAGCCAGTAAATATGTGGTGTTATTAGATAGCACTAAATTGGGCAAAGAAATCGGTATGTTATTTAGAGCGATTGATGATGTGGATATACTTATCACTGGCAAAGAAGCTGACCCTAAAATGCTTAAACGTATTCGGGATAAAGGAGTGGAAATCATTCTTGCTTAAAACAATAAGATATCCGAATATATACAAGCGGTTAAAAACGTTATTTTTTACCAAAACCATTATTCAAACTAGGGGATGAATATGAGAAAACATAAGTTGGGAATTTACGAAAAAGCATTACCTAAAAATATTTCTTGGCAAGACAGACTTTCGATTGCTAAAGCGTGTGGTTTTGATTTTGTCGAAATATCCGTAGATGAAACGGATGAACGTTTAGCTCGCTTAGATTGGACTAAAGAACAACGAATTGAATTAGTTAAAGCGATCATCAATACCGGTGTGACTATTCCGTCAATGTGTTTATCCGGTCATCGCCGTTTTCCGTTCGGTTCTCGTGATGAAGCGACTCGTCAAAAAGCCTATGAAATTATGGAAAAAGCGATCCAACTTGCGGTAGATTTAGGTATTCGCACTATTCAATTAGCCGGCTATGATGTGTATTACGAAGAACAAGATGAAGGCACGATTGAACGTTTCCAACAAGGCTTAGAATGGGCAACGGAACTAGCGGCAAGTAATCAAGTGACTCTCGCAGTCGAGATTATGGATACCAAGTTTATGAGTTCGATTAAACGTTGGAAAAAATGTGACGAAATTATCAAATCACCATGGTTTACCGTCTATCCGGATATCGGCAACGTTTCTGCTTGGAATGATGATATTGAAGCAGAATTTGCCTTAGGTATTGATAAAATCTCAGCAATTCATTTAAAAGATACCTATAAAGTCACTGAAACTTGCAAAGGACAATTCCGAGATGTACCGTTTGGTAACGGTTGTGTGGACTTCAAAGGTTTCTTCGAGATCTTGGCAAAATTAAATTATCGTGGTGCATTCTTAATTGAGATGTGGACGGAAAAAGCGGAAGAACCAATCGCGGAAATTATTAATGCCCGCCGTTGGATTGAACAAAAAATGAAAGAGGGTGGTTTCCAATGCTAACAGAATTATCTCCAAAATTACTTGCGATGCGTGATCGCGTATTTAAAGCAAATCTTGAATTACCAAAATATAAATTAGTCACGTTTACTTGGGGTAACGTGAGTGAAATTGACCGTGAAACCGGTTATGTTGCTATTAAACCTTCCGGTGTGGAATATGAAACGATGAAGCCGGAAGATATCGTATTTGTCGATTTGCAAGGCAACCGAGTATTCGGCGATAAAAAACCTTCGTCTGATACCGCAACCCATTTAGAATTTTACCGTCAATTCCCGAATATCGGTGGCGTAGTGCATACCCATTCACGTCATGCAACCGCATGGGCGCAAGCCGGTGAAGATATTCTTGCTTTAGGTACAACACAAGGTGACTATTTCTATGGTTTTGTACCTTGTACACGCCGTATGACACCGGAAGAAATTGCCGGTGAATACGAATTAGAAACCGGTAAAGTGGTCGTGGAAACCTTCCGTAAACGTGGTATTAATCCGGATATGGTACCGGGCGTATTAGTCCACTCACACGGGCCTTTCACTTGGGGTAAAGATGCGCATGATGCGGTACATAATTCCGTCGTGTTAGAAGAAGTGGCGTATATGAACTTCGTTAGCCATCAAATTCGTCCGAACATCGGTTCAATGCAACAAGAATTACTTGATAAACATTACTTACGCAAACACGGTGCGAATGCGTATTACGGTCAATAATTATTCATAATATCTTTTATATATTTAGCGGTTAATTTTTCCTTAGATGTTGTAAATGTTTAAGGATATTTAACCGCTTTTTTTAACATTACAACGCAATACTACCCATCATCTAGACGAGTTGATAATTGATTAGGATGATAATAAAGCTAATAAAAAAGACAACCACCTTTCAGTAGTTGCCTTTCCTCATCAATTTACACTTAATTATTTAAGTGCCACTCTCGCATTTCTAAACAATCTCATCCACGCGCCATCTTCGGTCCAGTCTTCAGGATGCCATGAGTTGCTGACTGCGCGGTAAACACGTTCTGGGTGTGGCATCATGATAGCGACACGTCCGTCTGTGTTTGAAATTGCGGTGATGCCGTTTACCGAGCCGTTAGGGTTAGCTGGGTAAACTTCGGTCGGTTGTAAGTTGTTATCGATATATTGTGCGATCACAAGTTTTTGTGCGGTTAAACCGGCAAGTTGTTGTGACGATTTGAACTCCACCTGCCCTTCACCGTGTGAAACGGCAATCGGCATATGTGACCCCGCCATACCTTGGAACCAATGGTTGTTGGTTTCGTTGACTTTCACTAAACCAACACGTGCTTCGAAGCGTTCCGATTTGTTACGTACGAAACGAGGCCAGTTTTCTGTACCTGGGATAATTTCTGCTAGGTTTGAAACCATTTGACAACCGTTACATACACCTAATGCAAGCGTGTTCGGATTGGCAAAGAATTGGCTGAACTGTTCACGCAACATTGGGTTGAATAAAATTGATTTCGCCCAACCGCCGCCGGCACCGAGTACATCACCGTAAGAGAAGCCACCACACGCTACTAACGCATTGAAATCTTTCAGATTTCTTCTACCTGCCATTAAGTCTGACATATGTACGTCAACCGCATTAAAGCCGGCACGGTCGAACGCACCGCCATTTCGTAATGGCTGTTTACACCCTGTTCACGTAAGATTGCGACAGTCGGTTTTACACCCTTATTGATAAACGGGGCCGTAATATCTTCGTTAACATTATAAGTTAAGAAAGTGGATAAGCCTTTGTTATTCGGGTCTTTTTTGGTTTCAAATTCTTGATCTGCACATTCAGGGTTATCACGTAAACGTTGCATTTGGTGGGTTAATTCCGCCCAAATTCCACGTAATTCTGAACGTTTTTCGCTCAATAATTTACGGCTACCACGGCTAATTTCAAATATATCACCTTCCGTTACCGCACCCAATTCTTTCGTTAAGCCTAACAAATTATGTGCTTTTAACACTTCACGAACATTGGCTAATTCACTATCAGCAACTTGGATTACCGCCCCTAATTCTTCATTGAATAATACTGCTAAATCATCATCGCCTAACGCTGAAATATCAATTTCTACACCGCAGTTACCGGCAAATGCCATTTCTGCAAGAGTGGTAATTAAACCACCGTCAGAGCGGTCGTGATAGGCTAATAATTTACGATCAGTAACTAATGCTTGCATCGCATTGAAGAAGTTTTTGAGGCTCTCTACATTCACTACATCAGCTGGTTTATCACCTAATTGTTTATATACTTGTGCTAATGCAGTTGCCCCTAAACGGTTTTTACCTTCGCCTAAATCAATGAGTAATAAACGTGAGTGACCTTTATCGGTACGTAATTGTGGCGTAACGGTTTTACGCACGTCTTCTACACGAGCGAATGCCGAAATCACTAATGAAAGCGGTGCAGTTACCGATTTTTGCTCGCCATTTTCTTCCCATGTGGTGCGCATTGACATTGAGTCTTTCCCCACCGGAATTGTAATGCCTAACGCTGGGCAAAGTTCTTCACCGACAGCTTTTACCGCTTCATAAAGACCGGCATCTTCGCCAACGTGACCTGTTGCAGACATCCAGTTTGCTGAAAGTTTGATACGTTTTAAATCACCGATTTCAGTCGCGGCGATATTGGTAATTGATTCCGCCACCGCAAGGCGTGCAGACGCACCGAAATCTAATAAAGCAACCGGTGCACGTTCGCCCATTGACATAGCTTCACCGTGGTAGCTGTCTAAACTTGCCGTAGTTACCGCACAGTCTGCTACCGGGATTTGCCACGGGCCGACCATTTGATCTCGTGCTACCATACCGGTTACCGAACGGTCACCGATGGTGATTAAGAAGGTTTTTTCTGCGACAACTGGTAAACGTAGCACACGATGTAACGCTTCTTTTAATTGGATTTGTTGGCTATCAAGCGGTTGATTTTCAACGGTTTTTGACGAAACATCGCGGTGCATTTTCGGGGTTTTACCGAGTAACACGTTCATTGGCAAATCAATCGGGTTATTATCGAAATGATCGTCTTTAAGGGTTAGATGTTTCTCTTCGGTCGCTTCACCGATCACTGCAAACGGTGCACGTTCACGCTCACATAATTCTGTAAATAACGCTAATTTTTCCGGTGCAACCGCTAAGACATAACGTTCTTGAGATTCGTTACACCAAATCTCAAGTGGTGACATACCTTTTTCATCACATAAAATTTTACGTAAATCGAATTTACCGCCACGATCGCCGTCGTGAACTAATTCCGGCATTGCGTTTGATAAACCGCCTGCACCTACGTCGTGAATAAATAAAATCGGGTTGTCTTCACCTAGTTGCCAACAGCGGTCGATCACTTCTTGGCAACGGCGTTCCATTTCCGGGTTTTCACGTTGTACCGAAGCAAAATCCAAATCTTCTTTTGATTTACCTGAAGCCATAGACGAAGCCGCACCGCCGCCTAAGCCGATGTTCATTGCCGGACCACCAAGTACAATTAATTTCGCCCCAACTGGAATTTCGCCTTTTTGTACGTGCTCGGCACGGATATTACCGATACCACCTGCGAGCATGATCGGTTTATGGTAGCCACGTACTTCTTCACCAGCAAAGCTGTTGACTTTTTCTTCATAAGTACGGAAATAACCTAATAATGCCGGACGACCAAATTCGTTATTAAATGCCGCACCGCCCAATGGACCTTCGATCATAATATCGAGTGCCGAAGCGATACGATTCGGTTTTGAAAGCGGGTTTTCCCACGGCTGTTCAAAGTTTGGAATCACAAGGTTAGAAACTGAGAAACCGGTTAAACCTGCTTTTGGTTTTGCACCGCGACCGGTTGCACCTTCGTCACGAATTTCACCGCCTGAACCGGTTGCTGCGCCTGGGAATGGTGAAATTGCAGTCGGGTGGTTATGGGTTTCCACTTTCATCAAGATATGTGCATCTTCTTGGTGCGCACGGTATTGACCGTCTTGATCCGGGAACCAACGACCGACTTTCGAACCTTCCATTACCGCCGCATTATCTTTATAAGCTGAAAGCACGTAATCAGGCGTTTTCTCGAAGGTGTTTTTAATCATTTTGAATAATGATTTTTCTTGTTTTTGACCGTCAATCGTCCAATCTGCATTAAAGATTTTGTGGCGACAATGTTCTGAGTTCGCCTGTGCGAACATATAAAGTTCTATGTCATTCGGGTTACGATTTAAAGCGGTGAAATTTTCCACTAAATAATCAATTTCATCATCCGCTAACGCTAAACCTAAGTTCACGTTCGCTTCTTCTAACGCTTTACGACCGCCATTTAAAATATCTACGGTGGTAAATGGTTTAGGCTCTTGTTGAGTAAACAAACTTGCCGCTTGTGCTTCGTTATCTAACACCGTTTCTAACATACGGTCGTGTAATAAACCTTTTAAGGTTTCAATTTGTGTTGTTGTCGGCTCTGCACTAAATTCAAAATAGTAAGCTAAACCACGCTCAATACGATTTACCGCTTGTAAGCCACAGTTATGCGCAATATCGGTCGCTTTTGAAGACCATGAAGAAATCGTACCAACACGAGGTGTAACGATTAAGCAAAAACCGGTTGGCTCGTGTTCTACAAGGGTTGGACCATAGTGTAAAAGTTCTTTAATTTCAGCCGTTTGTACAGCACTCAGAGGAGCATTTAAGTCAACAAAATGCACATATTCCGCATAAACCGATTTTACCGGCAACGCATTTTGTTGGAATTTAGTTTGGAATTGGTTAAGACGAAATTCAGAGAGGGCAGGAGAGCCACGAAAGGTTTGTACAGTCATTGTTGATTCCGTATTTGAGAAATAAAAAATTCTTTGCCATTATAACGGATAACGCAAACGTTTGCATTGCAAAATTTTCTTGAATTTAGACCGCTTGTTTTTTGAGTTAATATGCGATCAATTTTGGAAATGATTAAAGTAGGTTTTATGAAGAAGGCGTAAAAATAGGATTATAGAATATCTATATTTAACTCATAAAACGCCCAATTAAGAAACTATCCTAACTGAGCGTTTATGCCTAAATTATTCTTCTATGCCTGTCGTAACTTTAAAAGATTTCGTTTCGTGAGGCTTCATTATAATTAATGTATTTGCTTTTTTAGCGACTAAGTATCCTTCTGGACGACAAGTTGCCGGTAGAACAAATGCCCCTACTTGTTGATCAGCATTATATAAAATCCAACGTGTAGCATAGTTAAATTCTTTTGAAGAGAATTTGGTCAAATAATTGTAACCTTTTGGAGAGTGCATACGATACTCAAGATTAGCTTGATACTGTTGCAAATTATCCATAAAGAAGACAATTTCCGGATTATACATTTCGTCGTTATCTAAGGAAGATAATACATATTTCCCTTGTTTAATTTCTTCGTTAAATGCTAACCATTGAGGTGTTGGTTTGACGTGTCCAGGAATCGTTTGACGTAATTGAATAGCATTATCCGGAATATTTTGACTAAATGTTGCCCCGTGTTCATAGCAGTAATTCATATGACACATATATTGGAGTGGCATTTCTACACTAGCAAGATTAGTAATATTCATTTTAATATCAAACATTGAACTATCTTTTCTCAGTGTCACTTCCGGTTGAGCTAAGTAATGATCGCCAAAACCTTTTACATATTCAAAACTTCCGCCAACACTCAAACTATCCTCATCAAATACTAACCATGCTTTATCCATTCTTGCACAAGGCATTTCTCCATGTAATCGGTGATCATCTTCAGGACTAGGGCGACCGTTACGAATTAAACCGGAATGAAATGCAAAACAGCCGTATGTATCGATAATTGAAGTGCCTTGTTTCGGTTCGCTAAACATATTTTTCATTTTTAATGTTTGCCCGTTAAATTCAGCATCCCAAATGATTTGTCCATAAAATGGTAATACGGTAATAAATCCTTTGCTATTAATCAGCTTTATGGCTTCGACACCTGAGTTATATTTGAAGCTGACTGCTTTTAAAGTTTCGTTTTCAAAAATAATTTGTTCTTCACGATTGAATTGTTCTTTTAAAAGATAAATATAATTTTTCATAATGTTATCCTTATTGTTCAGTATTGCTTTCTTTGAGTTTGCCATAGAAGTAGTAGCCAACGTAGGCAAAGCAGAATAAAGGTACAATAAACGCTAATTGTAATGAGCCGACACTATCTGATACAAATCCGTGGATAGCTGGGACTACTGCCGCACCTATAATAGACATTACAACTACCGCACCACCTACTTCTCTATGTTCTTGTGAAACAGTACCTAATACAGACGCATAAATTGTTGCCCAACAAGGTCCAAATAGAACACTTGCGAAAATAGCAAGATATACAGCAGAAAAATCATGTACGAAAGCAGTATAACCGAGCGTAATTACTCCTAATACTGAATACCATATAAGAACAAGATCTGATTTAAATTTAGTCATTAAGAAGTTTGCAATAAATTTACCGACAAAAAAACCAATAAAGCTATAGATCATGAAATTAGATGCATCTCTTTCATTCATATCACTTAGGTTTAGAGCTAGACGGATGGTAAATGACCATACTGCAACTTGCATACCTACATATAAGAATTGTGCAACGATGCCTTTTTTAAATTTGCTGTTATTCGCCAAATATTTTAACGTATCAGTAAATTTCACTTCGGAGTTACCGGTTTCAGTAACAGCCTTACATTTTGGGAAAGATGTAATCAGGAATAGAAGAGTTACGGCAATAAGAACAAAGATTAGATATTTATAAGGTTGTAAAGTATGTTCTAACATTGATAATTTGAAGGCATGAATTTGTTCAGGATTCATATTTGCCATTTGTTCTGTGAGGCTAGCACCTTCTTGGAAAATTAAATATTTACCTAATAAAATGCCGGAAATAGCACCGATAGGATAAAATGTTTGGCTAATATTTAATCTTAATGTAGCGTAATCTTTATGCCCAATCATTGAGCTGTAAGTATTAGCTGAAGTTTCTAAAAAGCTCAAACCAATCGCTATTGAGAATATTGTCGCGAGGAACATCGTATATGTCGCCATATGTGATGCAGGGTAGAACATTGAGCAACCGCCAATATAGAGTGTTAATCCTATCAAGATTGCAATTTTATAACTTGTTTTTTTAATGACTAAAGAAGCAGGAATCGCAATCAAGAAATATCCGCCATAAAATGCACTTTGAACTAACGCACTAGCAAAATCACTTAATGTAAATACACTTTTAAATTGTGTAATCAAAATATCATTTAGACTCGCAATGACTCCCCATAGAGGAAATAGACAAGATAACAAAATAAATTGAAAGATTGGCGTTTTATTAAGATAGCCATCAGGCATTTGTTGAATGTCTTTCATAATATGCTCCTTATTTTAAAGATTTTAGAAATTGCTCAAATTGTTCTTTATCCGGATAAGAAGATTGCGTCCCTCGCCCTGTTACACTATAAGCTGAATAAGAGGAAGCCATATTCATTGCTTCTTCGATATTTCCTGTTTCAATATAGTAATGGGCAAAGCAACCAATAAAGGAATCTCCCGCACCACTCGTATCAATCGCATTTACTTTATGTGGAGCAATATGTACAACTTGATCATCGTGGAACCATACAGAACCTTTTTCGCCTAATGTTACAATGAGATTTTTTAGTCCCTTAGCAAATAAGCTATTTGCAACTGCTTGAATTTGTTCCATTGTTTCAACAGGCATACCGGTTAAAATCTCTAATTCCGTTTCATTCGGCATAAAGAAATCACATTTGCACGCATAATTAATATCTAATGCTTTGCTTGCCGGAGCAGGGTTTAAAATAACTGGAATGTTATGTTTATTCGCAAAATCAATGGCGTAATATACGGTTTCTAACGGAATTTCTAATTGCAGAATGAAAAGTTTGCATTGTTTTAAATTATCTTCCGCACGATCAATATCAGCAGGTTTTAAGTAAGCATTCGCACCTTTTATAATCAATATACGATTTTGAGATGATTGATCTACAAAAATAGGAGCGACTCCACTTGATACGCCTTCTACTTTTTCAACAAATTGAGTATCTACACCATATTTCTTAAAGTTACGAATAGTATTGTCTGCAAAAATATCATCACCAACTTTGGTCATCATCATTACGGAAGCCCCTAATTTGGCGTACTGCAATAGCTTGATTTGCACCTTTACCTCCACAGCCTATTTTAAAATCGGGAGCTTCTAATGTTTCTCCCATTTTGGGCATATCGTTGATATACGAAATTAGGTCGACCATATTAGATCCAATGACTGCGATATCCATAACGTTCTCCTTACATTTTGATGTTAAAATTGTCACAAAATTAATTTAAAATAAGTATAATTGAATTAAAATGTTAAAAAAGTGACATTGATCACAGTTTCTGAAATTTTTTGCTGTATTATTAAAAACACAAAAAATTAGTTAATATCAACCATTGAGGAGAAATTCTTATGAAACCGAATGAAATTGCGAAATTTATTGATCATACAGCGTTAACAGCAGAAAAAACTGAGCAAGATATTCTGCGACTTTGTGATGAAGCGGTAGAAAATCAATTCTTTTCGGTATGTATTAATTCAGGGTATATACCTTTAGCAAAACAAAAACTAGCCAGTTCAAATGTTAAAATCTGCACAGTGGTCGGCTTCCCTCTTGGGGCGAATTTATCATCGGTAAAAGCATTCGAAGCAAAAGAAGCGATTAAAGCTGGTGCTGAGGAAGTTGATATGGTCATTAATGTTGGATTGATTAAATCTAATAAATGGGAAGCGGTTAAGGCAGATATTCAGGAAGTTTTACGAGCTTGCGAAGGGGCTTTGTTAAAAGTTATCTTAGAAACCTGTTTGTTAACCAAAGAAGAGATTGTCAAAGCTTGTGAAATTTGTCGAGAATTAAACGTCGGTTTTGTTAAAACATCGACAGGTTTTAATCGTGGTGGAGCAACCATAGAAGATATTACTTTAATGCGTAAAACTGTTGGATCTGAAATCGGTGTAAAAGCCTCAGGAGGCGTTAGAGATACGGAAACAGCATTAGCCATGATTAAAGCCGGAGCAACCCGAATTGGAGCAAGTGCAGGGATTGCGATTATTAATGGATTAAAAGACAATAGTAGTAATTACTAATAAGAGATAATGAGCCTGTTATGGATAATAAAATACAGTCACGCATTCAAAGACTTGAATTTTTACTTAAGAAAATGGATAAGGTGCATTTACGTGATGCCGCTGATATTTTGAATGTATCGGAAATGACGATCAGACGGGATATTAATGCCAGTGCAGGCTCAATCGTGTTATTAGGTGGCTATATTGTTCGTGATCCACAAAAAGTGAATGAAGCAAATTATCAAATTTTTGAACAAGAAACCAAGCATATTGCAGAAAAAATGCAGATAGGAAGTCTTGTCGCTAAATTGGTTGAAGATGGGGATATCGTTTTTTTTGATTGTGGTTCAACGATTCCTTTTATTGCATCTCAAATTGATCCGTCTGTTACGTTTACAGCCATATGTTGCTCAATCAATACTTTTATGGTATTACAAGAGAAGCCTAATTGCCAAGTAATTTTATGCGGAGGTAATTATTCTCGTCATAATTCTTTTATGACCCCTATTCAGTTAACCAATGAATTAGATGTTATTTGTACTACAAAAGCGTTTATTTCCGCGGCAGGTATTGATTTAAAGAAAGGCATTACTTGCTTTAATTTTGAAGAGGCAAAAACGAAACAAAAGGCCATAGCAAAAACGCAAGCAGGCAATTTTAGTGTTTGATCATTCAAAATTACATAAAATCCAAAAAGCCTATATTGGTGATTTTTCGCAGTTTGATTCGTACATTTCCGATCAGGAATTACCCGAAGAGTTTAATCAGAAATTCAATAGCAGTTGTTAAATAAAAAAGGCGAGCATTAGCTCGCCTTTTTGAACTGACTTATTTTTTTAATAAATCACGAATTTCAGTTAATAATTTTTCTTGTGCTGTTGGTTCAGCTGGTGCGCCTTCTGCTGGTTTTTTCAGTTTGTTAATTACTTTAACCATACCGAATACTGCGATTGCGATAATTAAGAAATCAAAAATATTTTGAATGAAGGCACCGTATTTTAACATGACCGCTTCAGCACCTTCTTTTGCTGGTGCGATTTCAACCGCAAGATCTTTAAAATCTACGCCGCCGATTAACCAACCGATAGGTGGCATGACTACGTCACTTACTAATGATGATACGATTTTACCAAATGCACCACCGATGATTACACCGACAGCCATATCTACTACGTTACCTTTTACCGCAAATTCACGGAATTCTTTTAAAATGCTCATTGCTTTTCCTTTTTCTTAAACACACACCCAAATTGGGCAATAAGTGTTCAATTATAGAGTAAGTGTTAATAAATTATTAACACTTTTAACTAAATTTACACTTAACTAATTTGGTTTAAGTTTTGTCCGAATCGACTCACTTGTTGCCAATCGGTGTATTCATATTCTTTACTTGCATCGGTTTCACCTTTGGTTAACTTCATAATGAGTTGAATACATAATCTGTCGAGCAAGGTATAGCGTGGATAAAGTAACGCACCGGCAATCACTTCTATTTGAGTCGGTTGCCACTTGATTCTAGCAAGAAACTTGCGGGTATAAGTGTTAGTTTCCGGCGTTTTGCGGTTGTCTTTACGAGCGGTCAGATTTACGCTAAAAAATGCAGAAGGTTTTTGATTTAAAACCTGATGATGTTGTTCGATAAATTGATAGACTAAATCATTAAAATGTCCGTAACGAATTGATGCACCGATGACGATTTGATCTGCATTTGCAAGTTTCTCGGCAAAATTGACCGCTTGGGCTTGTAATGAAATTAGTTCGACTTCGTGTTGTATTTCTTGTGCTAATTTGTCTGCGATACGTTTGGTTTGACCGTCAGTCGTAAAATAGAGAATAAGTGTTTTCATTGATTTGTTCCATAATAGGCGACCATTGTCGCTTAGTCTTTCCAGAATACCGGACTTAAAATTACTAAGAGTGTAAATACTTCTAAACGTCCGCATACCATTGCGATCGTGAGTATCCATTTCGCACCATCTGGCACTTGGGTAAAGTTTGAGCTAACACTACCTAATGCCGGGCCTAAATTATTTAGTGAAGCGACAACGGCATTAAAGGCATCAAAGGTTTCCATACCGAAGGCGATTGAACCGAGCCAGCAGACAATAAACACAAAGACATAAGCGGAGAAAAATGCCCAAATACCTTCTTCGATACGCTCTGAGAAAATATGTGACCCTAATTTAATCGGTTTTACGGAATTTGGGTGTACGAAACGGTGGATTTCTCGGTTTGCCTGTAAATATAACAACATTACTCGAATCACTTTCAATCCGCCTCCGGTAGAGCCTGCACAACCACCAATAAAGGATGCCATCACTAATAATATCGGTAGGAACGATGGCCATTGGCTAAAATCATTCGTGGTAAAACCGGCTGTAGTTGAAATGGATACCGATTGAAATAAGGCGTGTTGAAAGGTAATTTGCGAGTTCTCAAAATAGTTATAAGCCAACAGAATCAAAAAGCAAATGATAAATAGGCCTAATTGAATCACTGCAAAAGAGCGAAATTCATAATCTTTCCAATACAATCGTTTAAAAATATTACCGGTTTGCTTGCTATTCTTATCTTTTAACTGATCGATTAAGGCAAAATGTAATCCGAAGTTAATCGATGAAATTAGTAGAAACACCACGGTAATAATATTAATCACGGTGCTGTCAAAATAGCCCATACTGGCATCGTGAGTAGAAAATCCACCGATAGCAATGGTAGCAAAACTGTGACAAATCGCATCAAACCAGCTCATTCCAGCCATTTTAAAGGCTAAGGCACATAAAACGGTCAGCGTAAAATAAATTTGCCATAGCAGTTTAGAGATTTCTGCTATGCGAGGACGCATTTTTTGATCTTTTAACGGCCCCGGCATTTCCGCCCGATAGAGCTTACCTAAACCGATTAATGGAATAATCGCAATCGCTAAGACGATGATTCCCATACCGCCCAACCATTGTAAAAACTGGCGATAAAATAAGATCGCTTTCGGGAGATTGTCTAAGCCAGTGATTACTGTTGCTCCAGTAGTGGTTAGCCCCGAAAAAGATTCAAAGATGGATTCGCTGAGATTGAGATTAGGGTGTTCTAAAATGATAAATGGAACTGCCCCTAATGAGCCAAGTACCACCCAGAACAGCACGACAATTAAAAAACCTTCACGTGAACGGAGTTCATTTTTTTGGTGACGGCTAAACCACCAAAGCAATGTGCCTACACTAAAAGTCAGCAAAAAAGATTGCAGAAATTCTCGACCGCCACCATCGCCATAAATGAAGGCGACAAAAGCCGGAAGTAACATCGTGAAAGAGAAACTCATAATCAAGATGCCGACAATACGAATAATGGATAAAAATTGCACAAAAACCTCAGGTTAATTGGGATAGGCGATTTGTAAGCGGTTAAGTTTCGGTAGATTTTAGCAAAAAGTCACAGCGAATACATTGAATTACTTTGCTTGCTCTGCTTCTTTGTTCTTTGTAAGCACAAGTTTCCCAGCAAAACGTTGAGTAATTTGTTGGGTAAATGGAGCAAGTTCTGCAGGGTTAATGGCTAGCGTGACTTTAATTTTATCGCTAAATTGTTGATCGAGCGTCAAAATATCGTATTCGTTTATCATATGTTGTAAGCTATTAAACTGGTCGTATTCACAGACCAAGCAAAAATTCTGACGCAAGACTTTTCGCTGTTTTTCCAGTTGTAATAATGCTTGTTGCACACCTCCGCCATAGGCTTTGACTAAACCGCCTGTACCTAATAGCACACCGCCATAATAACGCACGACAACCGCAGTAATTTCACCTAGCCCGGAGCCGAGTAAATAATTTAGCATCGGTTTACCTGCTGTTCCCGACGGTTCACCGTCATCGGAAAAACCGTATTGTTGAGAATCATTCGGGGTACTGGCAACAGTTGCCCAGCACCAATGGCGAGCCTGAGGATGTAGCGTTTTGATTTCTGCTACAAACGCTTTTGCTTGTTCTATGCCATCAGTATGGGCAAGATAAGTGAGAAAGCGACTTTTTTTGATCTCTTCTTCAAAAATAACCGTTTTTTGAGGGATAAAATATTCCATAAACTTAGCCAACGAATGTATAAATTAATGATCATACCTGAATTTGGAGAAATTTGGCGAAAACAGACCGCTTATGTATAAAAAATGGAGAAAAAAGTTGCATATATTGTACAAAAAAGTATATCTTCAAGGAGCAAATACAATTCTATTTTGAGGGGGTCTCTATGAAAATATCTTATAAACTTTCCCTTTTAGCCGGTTTATTGCTTACAGGGATTGTTCACGCAGAACAAACCACACTTAAATTAGGTACCGGTAGTGATAGCGGACTTTATTTCGTCACCGGTAATGCGATCTGCCAATTTGTCAATCGCGGCGAAAATCACACCGCTTGTAAAGCCTTAGCCAGCGATGCTTCGGTCGATAATCTGAATAAAATTGCCAATGGTCAGTTAGAAATGGGGATTGTGCAGTCGGATTGGCAATATCACGCTTACCATGGCACAAACTCGTTTGAAGGTAAAAAGAACGATAAATTGCGTGCGATTTTTTCAATTTATCCTGAACCGTTTACCTTAGTCGTACGCAATGATTCCGTTATTCAATCGGTCGATGATTTGCAAGGTAAAAAAGTCAATGTCGGTGTAGATGGTTCCGGCACTCAGGCAACGATGAATGTGTTACTCAAAACCAAAGGTTGGACGGAAGCGAATTTTAAAGAAGCGTTAAAACTCACGCCAGCTGAAATGGGTAAAGCGTTGTGCGAAAAAGATGTGGATGCGATTAGTTATAATGTCGGTCACCCGAATGCCGCACTCAAAGAAACGGCCAATAG
This sequence comes from Actinobacillus arthritidis, assembly GCF_029774155.1. Classification (NCBI taxonomy): domain Bacteria; kingdom Pseudomonadati; phylum Pseudomonadota; class Gammaproteobacteria; order Pasteurellales; family Pasteurellaceae; genus Actinobacillus; species Actinobacillus arthritidis. The sequence goes on from NZ_CP103833.1 coordinate 1,925,246, forward strand.
TTGTGATATTCGCTTGATTCCGGTTGCTGATGATGTGGTTAACAAATTAGTGGCGGAGCAAGGTTATTATGCGAAAGCGACTATCCCGGCTAAAGTTTATAAAAATGTTGAACAAGCGGTCGATTCTTTCGGGGTTTATGCAACCTTAGTCACTTCCAGCGATATGAGTGAGGAACAGGTTTACCGAGTGGTGAAAGCGGTATTTGAAAACTTCGATCGCTTCAAAAAATCACATCCGGCATTTGCTCATTTATCCGAAACGGAAATGGTCAAAAATGCCCTCTCCGCTCCGCTCCATTCCGGTGCAGTAAAATATTATAAAGAGCGTGGTTGGTTGTAAGTTGATACAGGATAAACCGTATTGATGATGGCACTCATCTTTTAATGAGTGCCTTTATTTTTCATATATCAATCAATTACCAGCATCTGTCGGGGGACAGGGCTATCTTCTGTGCAATCCGTGTTTTCTGTGGTTAAAAATATTTCGCACAAAATACAGCTGTCGTATTTCTTCTGTTACAATTCCATTATCCATTCACTTATCAACAAAAATCATGTCAAAACTTAATATTATTTTTGCCGGCACACCTGATTTTGCCGCACAACACTTACAAGCGTTATTAGATTCAGAACATAATGTGATTGCGGTTTATACCCAACCGGACAAACCTGCCGGCAGAGGCAAAAAGTTGCAAGCTAGCCCGGTTAAACAATTAGCCGAACAACATAACATTCCGGTATATCAACCAAAATCCTTGCGTAAGGAAGAAGCACAAGCGGAATTAAAAGCACTAAATGCCGATGTGATGGTCGTGGTGGCTTACGGTTTAATCTTACCGGAAGCAGTACTGAATGCTCCGAAATACGGTTGTTTAAATGTGCATGGTTCGCTGTTACCTCGCTGGCGTGGTGCGGCACCGATTCAACGTTCGATTTGGGCGGGCGATCAGGAAACCGGCGTGACCATTATGCAAATGGATATCGGCTTAGATACCGGTGATATGTTACATAAAGTTACCACACCGATTGCCACAGACGAAACCTCCGCTTCGTTATATGCCAAATTAGCCGAACTTGCACCGCCGGCATTATTAGAGGTGTTAAACGGTTTAGAAAGCCAAACGTTTAAAGCGGAAAAACAAGATGAAGCGCTTTCCAACTATGCGGAAAAACTCTCAAAAGAAGAAGCAAAATTAGACTGGAATTTGACCGCTTGTCAGCTGGAACGCAATATTCGAGCGTTTAACCCATGGCCGATTAGTTTCCTCACATTAGAGGTGGACGGCGTAGAACAAAGCGTGAAAGTGTATCAAGCAAATGTGTTACCGCATCAAGCTAAGGTCGCCGGTACGGTATTACAAGCGGATAAAAACGGTATTCAAATTGCAACACAAGACGGCGTGCTAAATATCACGCAATTGCAACCTTCCGGTAAAAAACCGATGTCCGTGCAAGATTTCCTTAACGGACGTGCCAATTGGTTTGCAGTAGGCAAACAACTCTAAAAATATAAAAACTCTCTGATACTGGAAAACATAACGCACACACTTAGCATAATTATTCCATTAGCGTTGTGTTTTCCGTCATAACAGGAACACAATATGCCAAACATCAACATCCATAACGCCTTATTTTCCCTTGCTCAACACAATAAACTGTCGATTGAATCACTGGAAATCAATACTCACGATTTTTGGGTAATTGTTGGCGGTAACGGTTCGGGTAAAACCGCCTTCGCCCAAGCACTACACCATTCACTTTCGTTATATTCGGGTGAATACCAAAACAGCTTCCAACATATCGCTTTACTTTCCTTCGAGCGACAACAAAAAATCATCGAGCAAATCTTTAAACACCGTAACAACGATATGGTTTCACCGGATGATTTCGGTTTAACCGCCCGTCAAATTATCTTAAACGGTAGCGAAAAAACGCAATTATGCGAGGAATATGCGCGAAATTACGCATTCAACCGTTATTAGATCGCCCGTTTATTCAGCTCTCGACCGGCGAAAGCCGCAAAGTATTATTTTGCCAAATGTTGGTTAGTGAACCGGATTTATTGATTCTAGATGAGCCTTTCGAAGGGTTAGACCAAGCCTCGGTCGCTTATTGGCAAGACGTTATGGCACAGCTCGGCAAGCAAATGGCGGTGGTACTGATTTCCAACCGTTTTAATGATATTCCCGACTGTGCTACGCATATTGCCTTATTGGATAATCTGCAATTGATTTTACAAGGCGAACGCCAAGCGATTGAAGAACAAGCGGTCTATTCTCAGCTAAAATTTGCAGAACAAAATGTGAATGCACCGTTGCCGGACAGTGCCGCACCGCTGATTCAGCTCCCACCGAATACCAATCCGTTCGAACTGAAAAACGTGATGATTCGTTACGGCGAAAAAACCATTATTGATGATCTAACTTGGACAGTTGCCCCCAAACAACATTGGTGGATTAAAGGCCCGAACGGGGCAGGGAAATCAACCTTGCTTTCGATTATTACCGGTGACCATCCGCAAGCCTATGCTAATTACGTACATTTATTCGGACGTCAGCGTGGCTCCGGTGAAACAATTTGGGATATAAAGAAAAATATCGGCTATGTGAGCGACCAGTTACATATGGATTATCGGGTGAATTGCTCTGCGTTAGACGTGATTTTATCCGGTTTTTTTGATTCGATCGGTGTTTACCAACAAGTGCCGAGTGCTTTACAGCTCAAAGCAATGGAATGGCTGGAACGCTTGCATTTAGCCAATCTGGCTAAAAAACCGTTCCGTTCACTTTCGTGGGGACAACAACGGTTATTATTGATTACTCGAGCTATGGTAAAACATCCGCCGATTTTGATTTTAGACGAACCGCCGCAAGGCTTGGACGGCGTAAACCGCAAACTGGTTAAGCAGTTTATCGAACAACTCGTGATGAACAGCCAAACCCAGTTGCTATTTGTGTCGCATCAAGATGCGGACGCCCCAAATTGCATCACGCATTTATTTGAGTTTGTTCCGCAAGAGAATGGTGGTTATCGCTACGTACAGACGGCGTTAAATTAGGTTTTTAACCTTTAAAGGAAATCCCCCTCTTTAGTAAAGAGGGGTTAGGGGAGATTTGTCAATAGAGATATGAAATTGAATAGAACTTCATTTTTTATATTTATAAAAGCGTTAATTAGCATATTTCTTCGCTAATTCATTCTGTCAAATCTCCCCCTGCCCCTCTTTGCTAAAGAGGGGAGATGTGCGTGGGCTATTAAAGTGTTGAGTTATAGAACTTATAAGCCTCGTCCATATTCTCAAATTTATACATAATCCCTTTATCAAGCACCATGGCATTATCACAATATTCTTTCATCGCAGATGGGCTATGTGAAACCAAAATAATCGAACGATCTTTACGTTTTTCAAATAATTCATACTTACATTTTGCCGCAAAACGAGAGTCACCTACCGCAATCACTTCATCAATTAAGTAGCAATCAAACTCAACTGACAGCGATAAAGCAAAAGCAAGACGTGCTTTCATACCGGAGGAGTATTTCTTAACCGGCTCATATAAATAATCACCTAATTCAGAAAATTCTTCGGTAAATGCTTTCACATAGTCAATATCCGCATTGTAGATACGACAAATAAAGCGTAAATTGTCCATACCGGTTAAACTACCTTGGAACGCACCGCTAAAGGCAAGTGGCCAAGAGATTGACATTTGTCGCTCGATAGTGCCGGTCGTTGGTGGCTCAACACCACTTAACAAACGGATTAGAGTTGATTTCCCTGCACCGTTTCGCCCTAAAATACCGATTTTTTCGCCCTTTTTCAGCTCAAAATTAATATCTTGCAAAACAGTCTTTTTACCGCTTCGAGTATAGTAATCTTTACTCACATTTTGTACGCTAATCATTGTGGTTCGATGCCTTTACTAAAGTTATTGACCATTATTAAGCCGAAGAACAACATAACTAAATCACAAATCACTAAGTAACTAATACTTTCATAAGTCGTCACACTATCGCCGAAATAACCGTGACGAAACATTTCCGTACCGTGGATCATAGGCAATAAAGTTGCATATTGTTGTGCTTGACTTGGAAGGGCGTGAACAAAGAAAAACACCCCTGAAATCGGTAAAAGTACAAAACTTAATGTTCCCCATAATTTGCCGAAAGCATCAAATTTTTGTGCAATAGAACAGATAATTAGCCCAAGCCCTAAAGCAAAAAATGCCATTAATACCCAAGCCATCACCATATAGAACACATCTTTTGGCATTTCAATCCAACCGATCAGGATTAAGAATGCCATAATAATAATTTGGGCAATCGTTGCACCGGCTACTTCGAGTATTACACGAGCCAACAACGTATCTAATACTCGTACATTACGATGGTACAATAAACTCAAATTACCGGAAATTGCTCCGATAGTACGATTTGATGCGTTACGCCACATCATCGCCATCGGATAACCGCTGATAACAAACGCAATCATATTCAGGTCGGAAACCCGATCCGCTCGAATAAACTTCCACATTAATACAATCAGGAAAGTTAATAAGAGTGGTTCAACAAATAACCATAGAAAGCCTAAATTCTGCCGACCATAACGCGTAATAATTTCTCTCATAAGCAATGCCCCGAGGACTCGTCCTTGAATCATCAGCGATTGGCGAAAAGTTGTTTGATCACCGTATTGCATTAGTTTTTATGCTCTCTCACACTTGCAAGTAATAAACTTAACACACCATAAAGCATTAAACCGATAAAGAAAGTCGCTAAAATATTATATAAGCGATAAGGTTCTTCCGCCCAATCCGGTTTGCTTGGCTTACTGATAACTTCTAAATAGAGTTGCTGGCGATCCGCCTCATTTTTAGTATTTTGCAATGAGGTTAACGCCGCAGTTAATTGCTGTTGTGCTAATTCGTTAGCAAGCACTAAACGTTGATAATCAGCGGTTTGGGTCGCAATCGAACTGCTATTGTTACCGGAAAGCTGTTTTGACTGTTGTTCAATTTCAGCTTTTAAACTTTTTTGACGCATTTGTAATGCTTCAACCTGAGGATTATCTGGCGTAATAGAAAGTAATTGTGCTAACTGGGTTTCAACACGAATTAACTCACTTTTCAAACTTGAGATTAAAGAAAGTTGCACACCGGATTGTGCCGGTAAATCAAAAATTTTATTTTTGATACGGTATTTACTTAATGCACTAGCGGTCGAATTTACATTTTTTTCTGCATCTTTTACCGCTTGTTCCGCAAATGAAATGGTATCTTTCCTTGCACGTTCATTTAGGCGGTTAATTAATGTTTCGCCCCTCTAGGAGTAATTTTTCATTAATTTTTTGACCTTCTTCCGCATTAAATGCTCGAATACGTAAACTGGCAATACCGGAAACAGAATCAAAACTGACATTCAAACGATCACGAAAATATTTATAAAACGCCTCTTTACTGTCATTGAAACCGAAGCCGTTAAAACGAGCGATAATATCGCCTTGGTTTTCATAATATTCTCGAATCGGTAATTCATTCAGTAATTGGTCAAGAGCAGTACGAGAACGCATATATTCTTGTACGGTATAAGTATCGTCCTGTGAACGAGCAAAGCCTGAGCCTTGTAATAAAGCACCAACACCGGTCAAAGAAGATTGATTTTTCGGCGATCTCACCACAAAACTGGATTCCGAAATATAAACATCAGAAGCAATTGAACCAAAATAAAACACGGATAATGCAGTAGGAATAATTACAGTTATCCAAAGCAATGGGTTAATTTTCTTTAATCCGCTTTTTTTCTTTTTGATCGATTGTTGCGGTTTCTCTGTCGGTTTTACTTCAATAGTGGTTTCCATTTTTTATCCTTATCAATTCAATTTATTAATATGCACGAATAGTATTGGTTGTGCTGGTAATCGGCGAAGTAATCGAGAAAATCATTCTTAAGAATTTTTGAAATTCAGACAATGGTGCATTTGAAACATACACAATATCTTTATCTTGAATTGGGAAACGTTGCATTAAAAATAGAGAACGAGGTTCAAGTAAGTTGACTTGATATACGGTCGGTACATCCATTCCTACTCCATAGCCTTTTGCTTCCCACTGCATTTGTTGTTCCATATCTAACTGAGAAAAAGGAACATAACGGAACACGAAGACACCTCTCGGATCCGAACGATTATCAAGTAAACCGCCCATTTTACCGATAGCTTCAGCAAGCGTAATCCCTTTGCTGGAGAACTTCATTTGTTGGTTATTACCCACAGCCCCTAAACCCGTAAATTTATATGGGGTATTTAAAAGTGATACCACATCACCGGCACGTAATGTAATATTTTGATAAGGGTTTGCGATAAGCGTTTCAAACGCTAGGGTTTTTACTTGATTATCACGAGTAAGTCGCACGGTGACATCTTCAATATTTTCCGTTGTGCCACCAATTGCCGCTACTGCATCTAATACACGCTCATTGTTTGCCGTTAACGGCATACGCACGGTACTACCTTGGCGGATAACCGTCACATCGGCAGAATTATTATTGGCAATTTTGACTAATACTTGAGGTTGGTTTGCTTTGCGTTTTAATGCTGAGGTAATTTGAGCTTGAATCGCTTCCGGTGTTTTTCCAGCTACACGGATATTACCGACAAATGGCACATTGATTGTCCCATTTTGGTTAACCATTTGTGGCGGAAGTTGGGTCAAATGCCCACTACCTTGTCCTTCGGAACTAAAAGTACCGCCAAATAATACTGCCGGCGGAGCTTCCCAAATAGAAATTTCAAGGACATCACCGATATTTGCAGAACCTGAATAATTAGCTCCACCAGCGGTTTCTGAAAAGCCGGAGAATAATTGACTTTGCTGAGATTGATATAATTGTTGGACTAACCCATTATTTAATTCTACAACATTAACTTCCGGTAATGATTGAGCTGAATTTTGGGAGTTTGCTTCTAAGATCGCACTATGGCTAGGACCTGAAGTGGGGAGGTTTGAACAGGAAGATAAAAAAGGAAACAGTAATATAGTTGTAAATAGTGCTTTATTATTCATCATGATGTATACTTTTAGTAACTTATTTGGATGATTTATTATATATTACGTTAACTGAGTTTGTGAACTTTTATTCACTTATACACTTTGTCGTTGTAGTAGTAACTTACTTTATTATTAAACTATAAACTAATTAAATAATGGAATGAATTATATGACACCAAAACTATCAATCATAATCCCATTCAGATGTGAATCAGACATATCTAGTTATCTAATTGAAAGATTAGAGGATTTATTAGCAACATTCCCTAAGCATTTACCTCTTGAGATTCTAGTTATTGATTCGGGTAGTTCAAGTAAATATCGTAAGATATGTCAGAGTGTTTGTGATAAATATAATTATACATATTTATACCATGATTCCTTTGGAAAACCATTCTCTATTGGGGCATGTAGAGATTATGGTGTAACGAAAGCAAATGGGAGTGCTGTAACATTCTTAGATGTGGATTTGCGAGTAGCTCCTGATTTTTGGGATCGTTTATTAGTATTGATGGAATGTTGGGGAGTTTCTAAGTATAAGAAAAGTTTTTTAGCAATTCCTTGTATGTATTTGACTCAAGATGGAACTAAAGAATTCTTAGGTGCAGATGAATCAATGAGATTTACTCATTTTTATCTTCGTTATTTGCAAGGTGATAAGATTTCTATTGAGAATATGGCATTATGTTCATCAGTAATGGTGGTTGATCGTTATCACTATCTATCTGTTGGTGGGCATGACCTTGAATTTAGAGGACATGGTTACGAAGACTTTGAGTTATACCATCGTTTATTATGTGAAGAAAATATTATCCCTAAAACACAAGATTATTATTTAGACCAAAAAACTTGGGATACACTTTCCTATAAAGGTTTTAGAAGCCATTTTGCGATAGTCGCTCGTCCGGCGATGATGATGAATTTATTTGTAGTTCATTTATGGCATCCTAGACCTAAAAATGTAAGTTTTTATTCTCCAACATCCATTGTTCAGAACCGCACAAGGTATGTTGATAAATTTAAGAAGTTCGTAGAAACAGGCTTTAATCCAGCTCCATTAAGTATTATGGATGAAAATGTTCTTTTCTTCGGAAAAATTAATACAAATGCTTCTAATTGCTTAAAGGATGTATTTCCTTTTTTAGGAAATGTTACATATGTAAGTGAATATAACTTTGTTAATGATTCAGGAATATTATTAGAAGATGATTTTGAATTAATGTTAAAATCAAATCAGATTAAAAAAATTATTTTCCCAAATCCATATGGGAATCCTGCAAGATTAGAAATTTACAAATGGTGTCAAAGAATGAATTTCCCATTCTATATATATGAAAGAGGTGCATTACCAGATTCTTGGTTCTTTGATAAAAATGGCTTTAATGCAGATTCTACTTCTTATGGTGAGGCACTTTGGAATATTCCTTTATCTTTGGAGGAAAAAGAAAATATTGAAGAATATATTAATAAGTGTGTTTTCGGTAGTAACTTCTTAGAAAAACAATCAAGTCGAATCGGAGGAGAAGCATTAGCACATAAATTACAGCTAGGCTCTAAAAAAGTTCTATTTGTACCATTACAAAGACCATCTGATACTGTTATTAAATATATGTCAGGGGCAGTCGGTTCATTCGAAAAATTTATTCAACTTATTGATAATCTAGCAAAAAGTTTAATGTCTAAAGGTTGGGTTGTTTTATGCAAAAAACATCCTTTAGAAACAGAAACACCAACCTTGAAATATGCTCAATATGTTAATGAAGATACTCATTTTATTGATTTAATTGAGCTAGCTGATAGCGTGGCATTAATTAATTCAGGCGTAGGGATCTATTCCATGATGATGGAAAAACCGACATGGATCTTTGGTGATGCTTTCTATTCGATAGATGGTATAAACCAGTCTGTAAAAATAATTGATTTAGATATTCAAGAAGAAATTGAGGAATTAGCAAAACGTATTGTAAAAGGATTTAAAGTTGATGATGAAAAGATGAAACAATTCATACATTATTTAGTTAACTCTTTTTATTCATTTGGTAAGCCTAAAGTAACAACGAGAACAGAAAAAGATGGTAGCTTAAGAACTATTACTACGGGAATTGATTTCTATAATTTAAAAATTGATGGGAAATTAGTTTTTAATTACCTATCAGAAAATAGACCGACATTATCGTTAAATGCACCTATTTTTGAACGATATGCCTTAGATATCCATTTTCAAAAGAAACAAGCGACTACAAAAAAGTAAATGAGGAAGTAGGAGGAGACTTTATTTCAGAGAATAGGAAAACATCTTCTAATCGTAATATATCTAATTTTACTTCCTTATTAAAAAATGAAAATTTAACCGATCATACAAAGAAAATGATTGATCAAGTTGAAAAATCAATTAAAGAAGAAATAAGAAAAGCCAAGTTTAATAAGTTTAAACGAGATCCTTATAAATTTTTTGTTGATTCTAAAAATCCGATTATTCGTTTGGGCAGATTCTTTGTACGAAGAAGATAATAAATAGGATATTATGTCTATATTAAATCCGCTTAATTTTATTGCTAAAGATGTTTTTATAGGTAGAAATTCTCTTATTGAGGTGCCTGTATCTATCGGAAAACTAGCTGAAATACATAATAACTGCAGAATTAATAAATATGCATTTATTAATAATAATTCTGTTATTTATTCTGATGTTAAAATTGGGCGTTATACGTCTATTGCTCGGAATTGTGAAATTGGAGTAGTAGCTCATCCAGATAATTTTCTTTCAACTCATAGTTTCCAATATAGCCATGCATTGATGACTAATCATCCAGAAACATCATTTTCTAGAAAAGTTAAATTCAACTTTGATGGAGAAACTGTGATAGGTAATGATGTTTGGATTGGTGCAAAAAGTATTATTAAATCCGGTATTACAGTTGGCGATGGAGCAATTATTGGTGCAATGTCTTTTGTAAATCAAAATGTTCCACCCTATGCGATAGTTGTAGGCTGTCCAGCTAGAATTATTCGTTATCGTTTTGATGATCATACTATTTCTCAGTCGCAGAATTTAAAATGGTGGGAATTTTCACCTATTGAATTAAAAGACGTTCAATTTGATAACATTGAACTTGCTATTGAGCAAATTACCTTATTAAGGAACTCTAAATGAAACAAAAAATCGTAAAAGTCGGCAATATTGAAGTGGCGAATGACAAGCCGTTTACTTTATTCGGCGGTATGAACGTATTAGAAAGCCGTGATATGGCAATGCGTGTCTGTGAACAATACGTAGAAGTGACCAACAAACTGGGTGTGCCTTATGTATTTAAAGCCTCTTTCGATAAAGCGAACCGTTCGTCAATTCACTCTTACCGTGGTCCGGGTATGGAAGAAGGTTTAAAAATCTTCCAAGAATTAAAAGATACCTTCGGTGTGAGCATTATTACTGACGTACACGAAATTTATCAATGTAAACCAGTAGCGGAAGTGGTGGATATTATCCAGTTACCAGCCTTCTTAGCTCGCCAAACGGATTTAGTCGAAGCAATGGCACGTACCGGTGCGGTGATTAACGTGAAAAAGCCACAATTTTTAAGCCCAGGTCAAATGGGTAATATCGTGGAAAAAATTGCAGAATGTGGTAACGAAAACGTGATTCTTTGCGACCGTGGTACCAACTTCGGCTATGATAATTTAGTGGTGGATATGCTCGGCTTTAACATTATGAAAAAAGTATCAAAAGGCTGTCCGGTAATTTTTGACGTGACTCATTCATTACAATGCCGTGACCCGTTCGGTGCGGCATCAGGCGGTCGCCGTGATCAAGTAACCGAATTGGCTCGCGACGGTATGGCGATCGGTTTAGCCGGTTTATTCCTTGAAGCGCATCCGGATCCGAACAGTGCGAAATGTGACGGTCCGTCAGCCCTACCGTTATCAAAATTAGAAGCATTTGTTAGTCAAATGAAAGCGATTGATGATTTAGTTAAATCATTTGAAGAAATTGATACGTCACGATAAGAAATATTTCCCCTCTTAATTAGAGGGGATTTTTATGAGGTTTTTATGAAGTTTACTATTATTATCCCGGCTCGTTATGCTTCGACTCGCTTACCTAGAAAACCGTTATTGGATATTTTAGGTAAGCCGATGATCCAACACGTTTGGGAAAGAGCAAAGCAAGCGGGAGGACATCGAGTAATTATTGCAACAGATCATTCTGAGATTGCTGAGGTTGTTACTCGCTTTGGTGGAGAAGTTTGCCTAACTTCGGATAAACATTCATCCGGAACAGAACGTTTAGCTGAAGTTGTTAGTAAAATGAATATTAGTGATGATGAGATTATTGTTAATGTTCAAGGCGATGAGCCTCTCATTCCACCGTGTATTATCAAACAAGTTGCAGAGAATTTAGATAATCATCAAGTAAATATGGCAACATTAGCGGTTAAATTAACTCAAAGAGATGAATTATTTAATCCTAATGTAGTAAAAGTACTTTCAGATAAAAATGGTATGGCGTTATATTTTTCTCGTGCGACTATTCCATTTGCTAGAGATAACTTCCCTGATTGTTCAGATGATTTTGTTACTCAAAACCAGTATCTTCGTCATATAGGTATTTATGCTTATCGTGCAGGCTTCATTAAGCAGTATGTACAATGGCAACCGACGGCTTTAGAACAGCTAGAATCTTTAGAGCAGTTAAGGGCTTTGTGGAATGGAGAAAAGATACACTTAGATATTGCATTAGAAACGCCTGAAGTTGGTGTTGATACGCAAGAAGATTTAGAGCGAGTTCGTTTAATTTTATCAAATAAATAAGGCTATAAAATATGAATTACTTAGCAAGTGCTAGAGAAACATTATCTTTATATACCCAAGCAATAGATAGTTTACATAATCGCTTATCTACTGAGTTTAATCAAGCTATTGAAATGATTTTATCTTGTGAGGGACGTTTAGTTGTTGCTGGTATTGGTAAATCAGGTTTAGTTGGTCAGAAAATGGTTGCTACTTTTGCTTCTACGGGAACACCAAGTTTCTTTTTACATCCAACCGAAGCATTTCACGGTGATTTGGGGATGTTAAAATCTATCGATATCGTAATTCTTATTTCAAATAGTGGTGAAACTGATGACGTAAATAAATTAATTCCTAGCTTAAAAGGTTTTGGTAATAAAATTATTGCAATGACAGGTAATTCTAATTCAACCCTAGCACAGCATGCTGATATTATTTTAAATATTGGCGTAGAAAAAGAAGCCTGTCCAAATAATCTTGCTCCAACAACATCCACATTAGTGACTATGGCACTAGGAGATGCACTTGCGATTGCTTTAATTAAAGCAAGAAACTTCCAAACTATGGACTTTGCTCGTTTTCATCCGGGTGGCAGTTTAGGGCGAAAATTACTCTGTACGGTTAAAGATGTAATGATTAGATCATTACCAATAGTTTCTCCAACGGCAATATTTAGCGAATGTTTAAATATAATGAATGAAGGTCGAATAGGCGTTGCTCTAGTTATGGAACATGACTGTTTACTGGGAATTATTACTGATGGGGATATTCGTCGTTTATTAGCTGATAAAGGAGCTAATAGTTTGTTAATGACAGCTGATCAAATTATGACGAAGAATCCTAAAACTATCCTAGAAAGTACTTTTCTTGCTAAAGCTGAGGAAGAAATGAGAGGGTTACATGTCCATTCATTAGTTGTAATAAATAAGGAAAATCAAGTTGTAGGTATCTTTGAATTTTCAAACTAAAATAGTTGTAATAATAAACTATTGATCTAAGGTACTTTCTTGATATTAGACAAAACTGATAACGTTATCATTGCAAATAGATTGCAATTTATATCGATTAAGAGGAGAATACTGTCCATATTTTTGGATTTAATTACCAAAAATAACCACAAATCTCTTTTTTCTTTTTATTTTTTCTTAGGAACTTATTATGGGTCTTTTTGAACAAACAAATCCTAGCCGTCGTCGTTACGGTTTAGCCGTATTCGTAGGTGTTATCGCTGGAATTATTTCAGCATTCGTGAAATGGGGTGCAGAGCATCCATTCCCACCACGTAGCCCGATTGATTTATTCCAATCAGCTTGTCCACAACCTGTTTTAGATGCACTAAATTCAGGTTCTTTAGCGATGAATAGTGCATTAGAACAATGTTCACGTGCGGTATTAAACCCTCCGGCGGTATTCTTACGTGATTATATCGGTATCGACCCTTATAACACTGTTGCATTTACTTTTGCGGATCACCCTTTTAACTCAATCGGTGTAACGCATATGATTTTCTCATTAGTGTTTGCAATCGGTTATTGCTTAGTGGCTGAAGTTTTCCCAAAAATTAAATTCTGGCAAGGTATCGGTGCAGGTATCATCGCAAATATCTGTGTTCACTACATTACATTCCCTGCATTAGGTTTAACGCCACCGGTTGCAGAATGGCCTTTATATGAACACATTTCTGAATTAGTGGGTCATATCTTCTGGTTCTGGACGATTGAGGTAATCCGTCGTGATTTACGTAATCGCATCACAAACGAACCGGATGCGGAAATTCCGTTAAATCAAGCTCGTTAATTTCAATCTAAGTGATTAGTACGATAAAGCCACCCTTTGGGTGGCTTTGTTATTTAAGCAAGAATGATTTCCACTCCTTTATCCCGAATACGTTTAAGCATTTTAGGGTCAGCTTCTTTGCCAGTGATAAGTATATCCACATCATCAATCGCTCTAAATAACATACCGATTTCTTTGCCCAATTTAGTGCTATCTAATAACACCACATATTTACTGGCTTTTGATGACATTTGTGCTTCTGAATTGGCAATAATCATATCGGTCTTAAACAGCCCTTCTTGGGTAAAACCTTTACCGCTGGTAAACATAATATTTGCCGCATACATAAATTCATTCTGTTGATTCAGTGAAAGCGTGACTTGCTTATTTTTATTATATTGTCCCCCCATAATCACCACATCATCGTGTTGTTGCTCAATCAGCTCATTGGCAAGCGGTAGAAAATTGGTAATAATTTGTAATTTTTGACCGCATAGTGCTTGCCCCAATAATTGCATCGTGGAGCCGCAGGTTAAAATGACACTGTCTCCCTCTTTGCATAATTTACTTGCCGCTTCGGCAATACGGCGTTTTTCTTCTAGATTATTAATGGTTTTTTCTTGTGTTAATGACGCATGTTTGTTGATTGCCTCTGCACCGTTACGCACTTTCCGTAATTTATTCTGTTCGCTCAGTTTATTAATATCTCGTCTGGCGGTTGCCGGCGAGATATTTAAAAGATTCATAATTTCCAATGTAGAAAGCATCTGCTTTGCTTCCAGTAAGGACAATAATTTTTTATGTCTAAAATTTTCGTTCATTATTATGTTCCTATTTTTACTATCTCATTCGCTGTTTTGGAAAGTGATATAAGATAATATCTAATCAAGAGTAATCATAACCTTTTTTGATGTGGTGTGTTGATGAGAAATGTGATCTATCTCTAATTTCTTAAAAAAGTTTATTTATCTCATTTATCCTAAAGAGTATTATGTAAGTGATAATGATATTATTCCTATATAATTCAATGGGATATGTATTATTTGTAAGAGAAAATAACATTGTGTGAGTAGCAATGACGTGAATATTATGAGTAAAATCTTACTTAATTTAGAGGAAGCAAAGTTATGTTAAAAGAGTCTCTTATTGAGAATGATTCTATCCTACTCAATCAAAGTGCGTCAGATTGGAGAGCGGCGATTAAGTTAGGCACGGATTTATTGGAAAAATCGGGAGCTATCGAACCTCGTTATTATACGAGTATTATTGAAAATATTGAGAAAATGGGACCTTATATTTTGCTTGCTCCGGGATTGGCAATGCCTCACGCTCGTCCGGAAGAAGGCGTGATTAAAACGTCATTTGCCTTGGTGACGTTAAAAGAGCCGGTCACTTTTGATGGGGAAGATGAGCCTGTATCTGTTTTTATTACTTTGGCAGGAAGTGATTCGGATAAACATATGGAAGGGCTAATGGAAATTACGCAAGTATTAGATGATCCTGACAGTGATACAGGCGTGAATCTTGAGAAAATTTTGCGTTGCTGTACCAAAGAAGATGTTTATGCTGTGATTGATTTAGCATAACGTACTCTCTATTTTATCTTTGGATCGGAAATTAATATAATTAGTTATCAAAAAATAAGGCTAGTGAAAACTCACTAGCCTTTTGCTCTTCTTAAGCCATTAATTTTTTTAAGCGATACAGCTCATCCAACGCTTGGCGAGGGGTGAGTTCATCAGGGTCAATGCTCATTAATGCTTTTTCTAGTTTACTTTGTTGTACAACAAGCGGTTGAATTTGCGGTGTTTCTTGCAAATCCGCACTAAATAAGAGATCGCCTTGCGGATTATCGTGCGCTTCTTTGGTTTGTAATGAGATCTCTTCCAAATGCACTAAACGCTGTTTCGCCAGTTGAATAACCTGTTTCGGCACACCGGCAAGCGCCGCTACCGCTAAACCATAGCTTTTACTTGCCGCGCCTTCTTGTACACTGTGCATAAACACGATGGAATCCTGATGTTCTCGGGCATCTAAATGTACGTTTGCTACACCTTTCAACTGACTCGGCAAACTGGTCAACTCAAAATAATGAGTAGCAAATAAGGTGAGTGATTGGGTTTTCTTGGCTAACCATTCGGCACACGCCCACGCCAGCGATAAACCGTCATAAGTGGAAGTACCACGCCCGATTTCATCGATCAACACTAAGCTGTTTTCGGTTGCCTGATGCAGAATATTCGCCATTTCGGTCATTTCCACCATAAAAGTCGAACGGCCGGAGGCTAAATCATCACTTGCGCCGATACGGGTAAAAATACGGTCTAACGCACCGATTTCCGCACTATCCGCCGGCACAAAACTGCCGATATACGCCATTAGACTAATCAATGCAATTTGACGCATATAGGTACTTTTACCGCCCATATTCGGGCCGGTAACCACCAATAAATGACGTTGTGCATTTAAGAATACAGGGTTAGCAATAAACGGATCTTTCAACACTTGCTCCACCACCGGATGGCGACCGCCTTTGATATTCACGCCTCGTTGTAAGCTGAACGTCGGACGCACATAGTTCAAACTTTCCGCTCGCTCGGCAAGATTGGTCAGTACGTCTAATTCGGATAATGCCATCGCCGCCAGTCGCAATTCGCCCAAACGCGGCATAAGTAAATCGAACAGCTCATCATAAAGTTGCTTTTCTAACGCCAATGATGCCCCTTTTGCTTTCAGCACCTTATCTTCATAGGTTTTCAGCTCGGGAATAATATAGCGTTCGGCATTTTTCAAAGTTTGACGGCGAACATAATGCATCGGGGCTTTATGCGCTTGTCCTTGGCTAATTTGAATATAGTAGCCGTGTACCGCATTAAAGCCGATTTTAAGTGTATCAATACCGGTTGCTTCTCTTTCTCGAATTTCGAGATTTTCCAAATATTGGGTTGCACCGGCAGAAAGCTCTCGCCATTCATCCAACTCCGCATTGTAACCTGCGGCAATGACACCACCGTCACGAATTAATTGTGGAGGGGTTTCAATAATCGCACGTTCAAGCAGTGCGTGTAATTCGCTGAAATCGCCTATTTGTGCCACAAGTGCATCAAGCGAAGCGGTCAAATTTTTCGCATTTTTTGCAATATCAGGCAATTGTACCAAGGCGGTACGCAAACGGGTTAAATCACGAGGGCGAGCTGAGCGTAATGCCACACGCGCAAGGATTCGCTCCATATCACCGACATTTTGTAATAACGGTTGCGACAGTTCGATACGTTGTTCTTGTTGTAAAGTGTCAATTATATCTTGACGCTTTTTTAGTTTTTCTAAGTCACGAATCGGTTGATGAATCCAGCGTTTCAGCAAACGGCTACCCATTGGCGTAACACATTTATCTAAAACTGCCGCTAACGTATTTTCCGTTCCGCCAGCTAAATTTTGGGTCAGTTCTAAGTTACGACGAGTTGCCGCATCCAGCAAAATAGTGTCACTATTTTGCGCCAAATGAATACTGTTGATATGCGGTAAGGCGGTACGTTGCGTTTCTTGTGCATAATGCAAAACACAACCTGCCGCACATAATGCCACCACGGCTTTTTCCACCCCAAAACCGGCTAAACTTTGCGTACCGAATTGGCGATTTAATAAATTAATCGCCGTGACTAACTCAAATTCCCACACCGGACGGCGACGTAAACCTTTATAATTATTTAAAATTTCGGCGACAGAAAAATCTTCCGCATAGAGAATCTCCGCTGGCTGTAAGCGTTGTAATTCGGCGGCGAGCACTTCTTTATTGGGTAATTCGGTAATTAAAAAACGTCCGGAAGTCATATCCAAAGTTGCAATCGCAAACACGCCCTTTTCTTCATAAATCGCGCGACTAAATTGTCCTGACGTTCCGGTAATAATGCCTCATCGCTCACAGTACCGGGGGTAACAATACGCACAACTTTACGTTCAACCGGGCCTTTACTGGTTGCCGGATCACCAATCTGCTCACAAATCGCCACCGATTCGCCCAATGCGACCAATTTAGCTAAATAGCCTTCTACCGCATGATACGGTACGCC